>JANMSE010000012.1:0-20571 GCA_031389045.1 Deltaproteobacteria bacterium
CCCTCCAGCAGTTCGCTGAGCCCCGTCGCCGTGGTGGCCCCAAATGAAGCCAGTAAGTAATCGGAATACAAATCGGCTATCGCTTGTGCTTTCATACCGGCGATTCTACACCTTTTTTGCCCCTGGCGCGTAAGGTGAGTTTCCAATCCCCGGCTCGCCGGTGACGAACACGACCTGACGCTCTCCACGCTGGGCCTTGGCTAGCCATTCGTGCAGTTGTGTCAGTTCAGTGCCTCGACCGACCAAGGCAGGGGCTAGGTATTGGGTGCTAGGGGTTGGGAGAAGGTCTTCTACTTTTGCCTTTTGATTTTCCTCCTCTCTACTGACTACTGGATACTGGCTACTGACTACTTTTGCGATGAACCGATACCCCCGCGTGGGTACCGTCTCGATAAACCGCGGCTGTTTCACACTGTCGCCAAGCACCGCGCGCAAATCGCGGATGCACCCGGTGAGCGTCGCATCGGCCACGACGATACTGGGCCACAGCGCCTGAAGTAACTCCTCTTTGGTGACCAGTTGCCCAGGGCGTTCGACAAAATAGCGCAACATGGCGAAGGCTTTTGGACGAAGCCGGTGCTGCGTGGTTCCTTGGTGCAGACTGGCGTTGTCCCCATCAAGAACAAAGTCCGCAAAGGTGTAAGTGGTTCCTTGTTCCATAGGTGACGTGTGAGCGCTCGCAGAAAAATTGCAGAAAAATTACAGGATTTTCTTGTCGACTTTGTACTTTTTTTATCATCCTCTGATCCCGCAACGCAAATAACGGAAGACAGGGAACAAGGCGTTGAAAGGAGATAAGGAATGAACACGACGCACACACGGCGCACGAATATCCGAATACGGTCGCCCTGTACAACCACCACATCCAGAAGGGTCGGAGTACTTCAACAAGAAATACAGAAAGGATTTTTATGAACATGAAGCTAAAAAGCCTCATTTCCGCAATCACATCGCTTTTCCTTTTCACGGGTCACCCTTCTCCTCTGCTAGCAGGTGAGTCGGAGACCGTCATCGCCGCGAACCTCCGCCAAGTAGAGATCATTTTGCCGGGCACGGATACACCGCAAAAAGTCATCTACGAAATCGTCGGTGAATACGCCATCATGCAGGGCGATATCATTCTCGGTAAAGTAGACGACCGGGGCAATCTGCTCAACAAGGACCTCTCGTCTCAATCCCTCGTCATTAATGGCAATCGGTGGTCCGGCGGTATCATCCCTTTCGTGATCAACGCCAATGTTTCGGCAGCCGGGAGGACAAATATCCTGAGTGCTATCGCTCACTGGGAACAAAAGACGCCCATTAACTTTGTCGCACGCACCACGCAGGGCGACTTCGTCGAATTTGTCCGGGGCACTTCGGCAGGGGCCTGTTCTTCCTTTGTAGGTCGTCAAGGAGGGAGACAAGAGATTCGGCTCACTCCGAGTGGGGATTGCAGCCGGGGAACACTCATCCACGAAATTGGTCATGCGGTCGGACTCTATCACGAACAATCACGAATAGACCGCGAAACTTACGTTGATATTCAGGATCAGAATATTGAATCTGGCAGAGAGCATAACTTTGCGCCGCAAATCTTCGGGGCGACTATTCTTGGCGCGTACGACTATGGTTCCATCATGCACTATGGCGCGTTTGATTTTTGCAAAAAGACCAGTACTGGCGCGTGCGTGGGACCAACGATTGTCACCAGGCCGGCAGGCATCCCCATCGGGCAACGAAGTGGCCTGAGTCGCGGTGACATCGCTGGAGTATTACGGATTTACAACATTGTCAGTCATCCGCGCACGCTCGCCGATGTGAACGCCGACGGCAAGAAAGACGTCGTGGCGTTTGGCAATGATGGGGTGTATGTGTCGTTGGCAACCGGCGTGAGCTTCGGTCCCTCAACTCGTTGGATAGCGAACTATAGTCACAACAACGGCTTCTGGCGAGTGAGCAGACACCTCAGATTCCTCGCTGATGTGAATGGCGATAGGAGGGAAGATGTAGTGGGGTTTGGCGATGCCGGTGTGTATGTCTCGCTCTCAACCGGATCGAGCTTCTCTCCAGCCAGTCTGTGGGTTGCCGAGTACGGCTACATTGCTGGCGGCTGGCGCATCACGCAGCATCCTAGAGTCCTCGCCGATGTGAATGGCGATGGCCGGAAAGATATCGTGGGGTTCGCTAGTGATGGTACCTATGTCTCGCTCTCAACTGGTGTGAACTTCTCTCATCCTAGTAAGTGGAGCCACGAATATGGGTATACGACTGGCGGCTGGCGCGTCGAACTCCACCCGCGTTTTCTTGCCGACCTCAATGGCGATGGCCGACAAGATGTCGTGGGATTCGCGAATGATGGGGTCTACGTCGCGCTCTCAACGGGCACGACCTTCTCTCAGCCGAGTCGCTGGATCGATACCTATGGGTACAGTGCCGGCGGCTGGCGCGTCGAAAAGCACCCTCGCGTCCTCGCCGATGTCAATGGCGATGGCAAACAAGATATTGTCGCCTTTGGTGATGCGGGCGTCTATCTTTCGCTCTCAACAGGGGCGAGCTTCGGGCCAGGCAACTTTGTCCTGGCTAATTATGGCTATGATGCCGGCGGCTGGCGCATCGAACGCCACCCGCGCATGCTTGCCGACATCAATGGCGACGGCAGGCAAGACATTGTCGCCTTTGGCGATGCGGGTGTCTGGCGCGCGCTTTCAACGGGAACGGGCTTCGCGCCAGATAACTTTGTCCTAGCTACTTTTGGCTACATTGCTGGCGGCTGGCGTGTCGAACACCACCCACGCTTTCTCGCCGACGTGAACGGTGATGGCAGACAAGATGTGGTCGGGATTGGCAATGCGGGCGTGTATGCCGCGCCGTCAATTGGGACGAGCTTTGCCGCACCGGGCCTGTGGATCAATCAGTATGGGTACTCCGATGGATGGCGATAACGAGCGAACCGGGGGTTGAAACCCCTGGCTACCCTCACCTGCCGCTCCGCGGCGTATTTGCCCTCGCGGAGCGAGGCCATGAGGGTAGCCGGGGAGTTCAGTCCCCGGCGGGGCGTGGGGGCAGTTTCTCCCATGACAAAAACCTCCCCCGCGGAAAAATCGCAGAATTCTCCCCTTGCTTTCACGCTTGTTTTGTTGCTCTTCTTGTCCGCAATACAACTCCTCGCAGAGCTTAATGGCAAAGGACAATTTATGAAGAACCGAACAATCTCCCCGGACCAGCAGCGCACTTCCCAGCGCCTCTTTCCTAGCGTCCTCACCGTTGCTCTTCTGTCCCTCTTGCTCTCTATGACCGTCCTGGGCGCATGGCTCGGCGTGGCCGAGGCGCATCCCAGCCTGCGCATCAAAAGTATTTTCCCCTCGTGTACGACGATAGGCAGCAGCGTCACGTTGAAAGGTCGCGGCTTTGGCGGCAACAAAGCATGGGTGACGGTCGGCGGGAAACCCGCCAAAGTGACCCGGGCGACCAACAAGTTGCTGGTCTTTCTTGTCCCCGCGGGTCTGTCTCCTGGCGTCGTCCCCGTGACCGTCACCAACCCACAGCGATATACCGCCAGTAGTGTCCTGAGAATCAAAGGTTCAGAGATATGCGGCAACACGATAGACGAGGATTGTGATGCTCAGATCGACGACCCTGACGTCTGTTCCGTTGTAAACCGTCCGCCTATTGCCAATGCGGGACCAGACCAGACCGCGCCAGTCGGCGCGACTGTCCAACTCAATGGCAGTGGATCGAGTGACAATGATGGCGACTTGCTGACGTATCAATGGACCCTTACCGCGCGTCCAACCGGCAGTACCGCGACGATTACCACGCCAACCGCCATCAACCCGTCTCTTACCCTTGATAAAGCCGGGTCCTATACCGCGAGACTCGTTGTCAACGATGGCAAAGTGAGCAGCACGGCGGACACGGTGATCATCTCCACCAGCAACAGTGCGCCCACAGCTAATGCCGGAGCAGACCAGACCGGTCAAGTCGGAGACACGCTCACCTTTAACGGCAGCGGCTCGACCGATGTCGATGAGGACATCCTCACCTACCAGTGGAGTCTTGTGTCTCGTCCAACCGGGAGCACTGCTGCTTTGACCAATCCCACCTCGGTCACACCTACGCTGACGTTAGATAAACCGGGTACGTATACCGTGCGACTCGTTGTGAATGATGGCGCGGTCAACAGCGCACCGGATACGGCCACCGTGTCCACGTTAAACAGCCCGCCCGTTGCCGACGCCGGTGCCGATCAGAGTGGCCGGGTCGGAGAAACCGTCACGTTGGACGGTGGCAACTCGTCCGATGTGGACGGAGATACCTTGAGCTATGACTGGAGTCTCACCACCAGACCGATAGACAGTACCGCCATTCTGACCAATCCCACCACGCCGCAGGCAAAACTGACAATTGATAAGCCCGGCACGTATGTCGCTCAGCTCGTCGTCAATGATGGCCTCGCCAACAGCGCGCCGGATACGGCCACCATGACCACTCTCAATTCCAAGCCCGTCGCCGAGGCTGGCGCTCACCAAACCGCTCTGGTTGGTACGACCATTACCCTCGATGGCAGCGCATCCACCGATGTCGATGGCAATACCTTGACCTATCAGTGGAGTTTCACGGCCAAGCCTGCGGGCAGCACCGCCACCATCACTGCTCCCACTGCGGTCGTCACCACCTTTACGCTCGATAAACCCGGCACCTACGTCGTTCAGCTCGTTGTCCATGACGGGTCCGTGGACAGTGATCCCGATACGACCACGGTCACCACCACCAATTCCAAACCAGTGGCGTATGCCGGAGCGGACCAATCGGCTCCCGTGGGCACACTCATCAAACTGGAGGGGACAGGTTCATCGGATGTCGATGGCGATGCACTCACTTATACCTGGGCGCTGACTGGCAAACCGCTGGGCAGTACTGCCACTCTCTCTGATCCCAACGAGGCAAAGCCGACTTTCACCATCGACAAGCCAGGCACCTACATTGCCCAACTCATCGTCAATGACGGTAAAGTCGATAGTGATCCGGACACCATGACGGTGAACACGGCCAACTCGCAACCCGTGGCCAATGCTGGGCCGGATCAACAAGGCACTCTCGGCGCGCTTATCACGCTTGACGGGACAGGTTCCTCAGATGTGGATGATGACTTGCTGACTTACCAATGGGCCTTGCTCAATCAACCAGTAGGCAGCACGGCGACGGTGCAGAACCCAACCAGTGCGGGGCCGACCTTTACCCTCGACAAGCTCGGTACCTACGTCGCCCAACTCATCGTCAACGACGGCACGCTTGATAGTGAGCCGGATACGGTTACGGTCACCACGCTGAACACCAAGCCGGTGGCGGATGCCGGCCAAGACCAAACGATCATTATCGACGCGACCGTGCAACTTGATGGCAGTGGCTCCACGGATGCCGATGACGACGCGCTTACGTATCAGTGGGCACTGACGACGAAACCGGAGAATAGCACGGCCACGATTCCCACGCCGACCGCACAGAAGCCGAGCTTCATGCCTGATGTGGTGGGTCTGTATGTGGTGCAACTGATCGTGACCGATGGCGTCGCGGACAGTGATCCGGACACGGCCAGCATCACGGTTAATGTCGCGCCACCACCGAATAGAGTCCCGACCGCCAATGCTGGCCCAGACCAAACCGTGACGGTTGGTGCCACCGTGCAGCTCACGGGCAGTGGCTCCAGCGATCCCGATAACGATCCGTTGACCTACCAATGGACGTTCGCGCTTACGCCTGCCAATAGTACAGCGCAACTTACGGGTGCCACGTCTGCCACGCCAAGTTTTGTAGCGGATGTGACCGGCGCATTCACCGTGCAACTGATGGTCAACGATGGGAAAGTCGATAGTCCCGCGGATACGGTGACCGTGACGGTGACGGAGTGCACGCCGAATGCGACGCTCTCTTGTTACAGCGGGCCAGCAGGCACTGCCGGGGTAGGTATCTGTCGAGCGGGGATACAAACCTGTAGCGCTCAAGGAACGTTCGGCGCTTGCATTGGCGAGGTGCTCCCTGGAACGGAGGTTCCAGACAACGGGATAGACGAAGATTGCAATGGATCGGATGCCACGACAGGCCCCCCGCCGCCTCCTGATCCCGCGACGGTGGCTCCGCCTGTGGCACAAGGGGTTGTCACGACCATTAGCGCTGCCACGCAATTTCTCTATACGGGGACGAATCCGATTCAGACCGGGGTAGCCCCCGGCACTATTGAGACCAGACGCGCGGCGGTCATTCGTGGCCGGGTGCTCGATAAGCAGAATAACCCGCTTCCTCGCGTGATCATCACCATTCTGAACCATCCTGAATTCGGGCAAACACTGAGTCGTGCCGATGGCATGTTCGATTTAGCCGTCAATGGCGGGGGACCAGTAACGGTCAATTACGCGAAGGCGGGGTATCTCCCGGCGCAGCGGCAGGTGGATACGCCGTGGCAGGATTACAGCTTCGTGGAGGACACCGTCCTCATCCAGCAGGACACGAAGGTCACGCGGATCGACCTCACCAATACCACCCAAGCCTTTCAGGTCGCGCAGGGCAGCGTCGTCACCGATCAAGATGGCACGCGCCAGGCGATGTTGCTGATCCCGCAAGGCACGCAGGCGCAGGTCTATAACGCCAATGGCACGACGACGCCGGTCACGGCGCTCACGTTGCGCCTGACGGAGTACACCGTCGGAGCGAATGGGCCAAACGCGATGCCCGCTCCTTTGCCGCCGACCAGTGCCTACACCTACGCTTTTGAGGTAAAGGCAGACGAGGCCAGTGTCGGAGTCGGCGGTAAAGAGGTGTTGTTTGATCGCCTCGTGCCGTTCTACGTCACGAATTTCCTCAACTTCCCGGCGGGCACGGTAGTCCCGGTCGGATATTACGATAGCGACAAGGGTGTCTGGGTTCCCTCCGACAGTGGGAGGGTCATCAAGATACTCGCCATCATCAACGGCAGCACGGACCTCGACTCGAACGGCGATGCCGTAGCGGATGATGCCACGACACTCGCAACGCTGGGGATCACGGACCAGGAGCGCACCCAACTGGCGGGGTTGTATTCGGCAGGGCAGACACTGTGGCGCGTGCAGATGAACCACCTGAGCACCTGGGATCTGAACTGGGGATTTGCACCACCACCCGATGCCGTTCAGTCAGCGGAAGACCCCGAACTTGATGAGCATGTCGAAAATTCCTGTACGACCTCGGGCTCCATTATCGACTGCCAGAACCAGACCCTTGGCGAGGTGGTTGGAGTCCCTGGCACCCCGTTTCGGTTGCACTACCAGAGCGATCGCACGCCAGGGCACAAGGCGTCGTACATCCTGGAAATTCCCCTGAGCGGCGCACAGTTGCCCGCAAGCCTACGGCAGATCGAGCTTGAGGTCCAAGTGGCCGGACGAAAATTCCGTCAGAGCTTCGCGCCTACGCCAAACCAGCGCACAACGTTCACGTGGGACGGGAAGGATGGCTATGGCAGGACGCTCCAGGGGCGTCAACCGGTTATCGTCCGCATCGGCTATACCTACGGTGGCGTCTACAGCAACACCGGACGCTTTGGGTACAACGGCAATGGTTCCGTCATCACTGGTAGCAGGGCGCGTCGAGAGGTCACACTCTGGCATGTGTGGAGCGGGAACGTTGGCGCCTGGTCCGCACGGGGAAACGGGCTAGGAAGCTGGACACTGAGTCCGCACCATACCCATGATCTGGCCGAAGGGGTACTCTACCGAGGAGACGGCGGACGACAGAGTGCACAGACTAGCGGGTCTACGATCCACACCTTCGCGGGTAATGGCCGGAACTGCAACTTTGAAAGCGGCGACGGCGGCCAGGCTACGCTGGCCAATCTTTGCCCTACGGGACTGGCGACCGGTCCGGACGGCAGCGTGTACATCGCAGAGTTTGGTGGCAACCGTGTGCGCCGGGTCGATCCGGGCGGAGTCATTACAAGGGTCGCGGGCACGGGACAAGGATGCATCTCCGGGCCTTGCGGCGATGGTGGGCTGGCCACGCTTGCGCGGGTCGAGGCGCCGTCGAGCGTTGCGGTCGGGCCGGACGGCTCCGTCTATATCTACGAAGTGGCCCGTTTCGTCATCCGCCGGGTGGGTCCCAATGGCATTATCACCACTGTTGCCGGGACGAGTGGGGTACGCGGCTCTAGCGGTGACGGCGGCCCGGCTACACAGGCGCGTCTTGAAATGGGAGGGAGGCTTGCAGTCGAGCCGGACGGGAGCGTCTATATCGCTGACATTAGCAGTCGTATCCGCCGCATCGGGACGGATGGAATCATCAACACGGTGGTCGGTACCGGCGTGTTTGGCTTTAGCGGTGACGGTGGTCCCGCGACCCTCGCCAGAATTTCAAGCGTCCAGGGAATGGCGTTCGGCCAAGATGGCAGCCTCTATCTTGCCGATACCGACAGCCACCGCATCCGTCGCGTGACACCGGACGGCATTATCCGCACCATCGCTGGAACTGGGGTAGGGCCCAATGGGGTCCCCGTTTTCGGCGGTGATGGCGGTCCCGCACGCCAGGCGCGGTTGAATCTTCCTACCGGACTCGCGGTCGATTCCTACGATAATGTGTACGTCTTCGACCGTGGGAACGGACGCGTCCGTTGGTTCCGTCCCGGGGGACTGATTACCACCCTCGCCGGGAACGGAGGCACCGGCCCAATCGTTGAAGGCGCTGCCGCGCGCTCGGTACCACTTGACTCCGTCGAGTTTTGGCTCACCATCGGGCCGGATAGAAGCGTCTACCTCACCCATGTCGGCTCCCATTCTAGGGTTCGCCGCATCGCGCCGAGCGCCGCGGCACTCGTTGCCGGTGGGCTTGCCGTCCCTAACGCCGACGGCGGCGAGGTTTACCTCTTTGACCTCAGTGGTCGGCACCTCAGAACGCTTGAAGCCTTGACGGGCGCGGTGCGCAACGAGTTCACGTACGATAGCGCCAGCCGCTTGGCCACGATCACTGACGGCGATGGGAATGTCACGCGGATCGAGCGCAACAGCGCCGGCGATCCGACCGCCATTGTCGGTCCCTTCGGCCAGCGCACGACGCTGACTACGAACGCCGACAGCTATCTCAATCGTGTCACCAGCCCGACCGGTGAAGCAATGCAATTTGCGTACGGCGCTGACGGCCTGCTGACTGAAATGACGAGCCCTCGTGGCCACACTTCCCGGTACGGCTTCGACCCGCTGGGACGTCTGACCAGCGCTACCGATCCGACTGGCGCAAGCAAAACACTCGCTCGCGTCGGAACCAATCGGGATTACACCGTCACGCTGGCCAGCCCGCTGGGACGGACGACCACCTACCGCGTCGAACACCTGGGCACGGGCGACATGAGGCTCACCACGACCAGCGCCGCGACCGGGCAAGCCCAGGTCGTGCTTAGCACGAATGGCACCCAAACAGTGACCCAGGCGGACGGCACGACGGTCAGTGTCAGTCTTGGCCCCGATCCGCGCTGGGGCATGCAGGCGCCAATTGCGCGCAGTGCCACCATCACCACGCCGGACGGCACGGTGCATACCACGACCAGCCAACGCGCGATGACCCTCACGAATGCAAGCGATCTCTTGAGCCTGCGCACCTGGAGCGAAACCGTGACGGTCAATGGGCGAACGTTTACCCGCGCCTATGATGCCACCACTCGGACACTCACCGACACCTCGTCCACCGGGCGGCGGGACACCACCACCATTGATACTCGTGGGCGGCCCGTGCAGTCGCAATTCGGCGGCCTCGCGGCGAGTTTCTTCATCTATGATTCACAAGGACGACTCACAACAGCTACGCAGGGGAGCGGTGCCGACAGTCGCACGACCACCTTCACCTATGGCGGGAGCGGTTTCTTGCAAAGCCTCACCGACCCCATCAACCAAACTGCGAGCTACGCGCACGATGCCAATGGCCGCATCACCGAGCTGACACTACCCGATGGCGCGCAGTCCCAGTTTGGCTATGACGCCAACGGCAATCTTGCTACCCTGGCTCCGCCCAGTCGTCCGGACCATCTATTCGCCTATACCCAAAACAATCAACCTTCGGGGTATACGGCACCCATCGTCGGCAGCCAGAATAGTCAGACACTCGCGAGCTATGACGCGGACCGTCTACCGACGCGGGTAGATCGTCCGGATGGCCAATCAACCGGCTTTCAATATGACACGGCGGGACGACTGCGTCTGATTGATGTAGCCTTGGGTGATATGCAGTATGGCTATGACAGCGCCGGGCGATTGACTACGCTTAATCGAGACCAAGGCGCGAATCTCAGCTTTACCTACGACGGGAGCTTGCCCATTACCACAACCTGGAGCGGCGCGATCGCCGGGGATGTCACCCGTGCCTACGACAATAACTTCCGCGTCACCTCGTTCAGCGTCAACGGCGCGAATCCCATTACGCTGGCCTATGACACGGATAATTTGCCCGTCCAGGTGGGGGCATTGACCCTGACGCGCAATGCGCTGAATGGGTTGGTGACCGCCACGGCGCTCGGTTCAGTAACGGACGCGACGACCTACGATGCCTTCGCCGCCCCGGCGACGTATACCGCGAGTCAGGGCGGGAACGCGGTGTACGCCACCACGTATACTCGAGACGCGCTCGGCCGCATCGCGACCAAGAGTGAAACCCTCGGTGGGGTCACGCAGACGTTTGCCTACACCTACGATCTCGCTGGTCGGCTCACCGAAGTCCGACGCAATGGAGTGCTCACCGCCAGTTATGCCTACGATGCCAATGGGAACCGATTGAGCCGCACTGCTGGCGGCGGCACGGAGACCGCTACCTACGATGCCCAGGATCGCCTCGAGCAGTTTGGCGCGGCCACCTACGTCCACAACGCCGCCGGTGAACGCGAGAGCCAAACCGCCGCGGGCCAGACCACGAGTTACCAGTACGACGGCTTAGGTAATTTAATCGGCGTGATGCTGCCTGACGCTACCCAGATCGACTATGTGTTGGACGGCGCAGCCCGGCGGGTTGGCAAGAGGGTCAATGGCACATTGGCACAGGGATTTCTGTATCAGGATAGCTTGAAGCCGATTGCGGAGCTTGACGGCAGCAACACTGTGCTTAGCCGCTTTGTCTACTCCGATGGCATCAATGTGCCCGCTTACATGACCAAAGCGGGGGTGACGTACCGAATCGTCACCGACCACTTGGGGAGCCCGCGACTAGTAATCGACACTGCGACCGGCAGTATTGCCCAGCGGATGGACTACGACGAGTTTGGCAATGTCACGCTCGACACGAATCCGGGGTTTCAGCCCTTCGGCTTCGCGGGCGGACTGTATGATGCGCAGACAGGTCTCGTACATTTCGGCGCCCGCGAATATGACCCGGGGAGCGGACGGTGGACGAGCAAGGACCCCATCGGCTTTGGGGGGGGCGATGCTAATCTTTACAATTATGTATTTGCAGATCCTATCAATCTTAGGGACTTCAACGGTTTAGAAGCAGATCTGATTCTCATAAATAGTTTTCGGGGCGCGAACGACAGACAAGCCTACAGAGCCGGAGTTAGGTATCCGTCGACTGCCGGAACCTACACTGTGGTGGCGCACGCTAGCAACGGCTATGTACGCGACAGGCTCTACAACCCGCTCACGCCAGAGGCATTAGCAGACCTCATCAGGGAGGATATCTTCTCACCTGAGTTCATAAAGAGTTATGCTAGTAATCCGCATAACTTCCCAAAGAAAGTACAGCTCCTTTCGTGCAGTGTTGACGAGTCATACGCGCGGAAGCTGGCCAACGAATTAGGGCTACCGGTCGTCTTCTCAAAGGAACCCGTCGTGTTACTGGACACCGGTATAACCCTAAGCGCCAGATGCCATTTTCTGGGTTGTACAAATGACGTCACCTGGTGGCGATTCAACCCGAGTAAGGATAACCCATAGGCTGGGTACGCTGGTGTCAGGTTCGAAGCAAGGTAGCTCGGACGAAACGTAGTGAACTCCGGGAATCCTACCTGAGGTTACTTTCCCGTCGCTATATGATGGTTGACCCTCACCTCCTAACGGAACGAGATCCCCTCCCCCGGTTGGCCAATGGCATTAAGTTAAGCCGAAAGGCACTGCTCGCAGCACACCGGGGGTTGAAACCCCCGGCTACCTTCAAATGCCGCTCCGCGGCATGTTTGGCCTCGCGGAGCGAGGCCATGAGGGTAGCCGGGGAGTTCAGTCCCCGGCGCGAGGTGGCGTGGAGGCTTCCTTAACTTAATGCCATTGCCCGGTTGGCTTGGATCGAACATCTTGGAGGTCGGGGCCTTCGTGGTTTCGGCCTCTCTTGTCGAAAAACGTGAAACTTGCAGCGCCTGCATCTCAGCGCCTACATCTCAGAAGGAGGAACGACATGAATCCTTGGCATGAAACTTCACAAAATGGCCGTGTCCGTGCGGTCATAGGTCGGATGGGCGTGCGCATCGCGACAGCGCTTGTCCTTATCGGAGTGGTATTCGCCACGCCGAGTTTCGCGGCCCAGGAATTTCGCGGGAAGAAAATGTATTTCGGCGACGCCCACTGGCACAGTTGCCTCTCGCAAGATGCCAAAGGCACCACATTGACGGCACAGTACGAATCGATGCTCTACGATTACGGCTTAGACTTTAGCTTGCAATCAGAGCATGCCGAGGCCGCCGAAGCGGGTATTGTTTCCTGTGATACCTATCTGCCGTTACGGACTATAGGAACACCACCTATTCCTATCCCCTACACTGGCAATCAAATCGCAACCGCGATGAAGCAGGCGGCGGACGATTGGAACGGTCGGATACATGGCGACAGCAAGTTTGTCACGTTCCCCGGTTACGAATGGGCGCCTGACGCGCGGTGCTGGAAGGCGAGTCCCACAAATCCACATCCATCTGATCATCAAGACACCAACGCCAATCACAACACGCCGGGGCACATCAATTATTTCTTCAGCGATACGACGGGCTGGAGTTATGGTCCGGATGTCTGGGAACCTGGCGATGGGGATAGCGGCACGTGCGCGACAGGGACGGCCTTGGGCCTCACCTACTACAGTGGGTCTCGTGATTGGACGGATGAAATCCTGGGGCAACTGATCCATCAGCGTGACGACCCCGACCGTCACTACGACATGCTGATCCAGTACAACCATCCAGCCGCCACCCGAGACAAAGGCGGGTTTTCGGATCATGTCGCCAAGTGGTACGACCACGAGCACAGCGACACCACGTGCAGCGTAAAGCCGGGCGGGGTGCCATGCACCAGCCAGAACCAGTGCGAGACGGTACGCCGGGCGTATGGTGTGACCAGCGTTGAGTGGTACGCCAATCAAGAGGCAGCCATCGGTTCGACGGAGCTTCACCCCTATAGTCCGACTGATCCCCAGTGCAAGAATACATTCTCCCCGCCGCTATGTGCGCTGTTGGAAGAGGAACTTCACCATGAACACCACTTTCCCGGGCGCTTCGTTGCCTCGCGCGGACTCCAGGAAGGGTACACCCTCGGTTTCTTTGGCGGCTCTGATAGCCACAGTGGCAGAAAGAACCAGCCAACCGGTTTTCCTGAAGCAGGAAGCCCCGGGAGCCGTGGCGCGGGCGGACGGTCCCTCACGGTGGTCTATGCCGACGATGCCACGCGTCCCGCGATCTGGGATGGGTTGTCACATCGGCGTGCGTACGCGCTGTCGCGCTTTCGCGAAATTGGTCCGGTCCACAAAGGTCGAGTTGACTTCTTTACCCTGGACCCCGCCAGTAGCGGGCTTACGCGAGAAATCGAGATGGGGGAATTCGCCGAGACTTCACCCGCGGGATCAACTCAGAGCTTTACCATCGCAGCCGCGGCCGAGGAAGGAACCACCGGTGTCTTCCCGCGAGAACTGCGGCTCTATGCCGTGGGAATCAATACGCCGCTCAGTTACCGCACCGATATTGATCACTACTGGCTTGACGACGAGCCCAATGATCTGGGTAAACTCGGCATCCTGCTTGGCAAGGTCGTGAATGCCACGCCCGCGGCCGAGTTTACCCACACCTTCACGAACATCTCCGTCAACCCTGGCGACGCTGTGTTTGCCGTGGTCATCTACTCGGACGATGAATGGGTCGATGACTATTACGATGAAAACGAAGGGAAACTCGACGAGGACGGTGATGGGCAACCCGATCCGGGGAAGGTCCCGGCCCGTCACGGCAACAACAACACGTGGGCACGCACAACGCCGATTTGGTTCTATGCCGCGAACGAACAGGCAAAGCAGACCGCTTCGTGCTCAACGGTAGGGTTCGCCGGTTCTTCCTACACAGAGCAAGGGGCCGGAGGCGCGAGCGATACGGGATTTCCAGGTGACGCGGAGATTCTCCCTGTCGCCCAGGCGAACGGGTACAAGCTTGAATGGAACCAGTGGACGGTTTCTGTTCCCGCGGATTACCAATATGCCGATCTCTCCTTCTTTACCGAAAAGGACGAAGACAACATCGGCCACCTGTTTGCCATCCGCATTGATGGGCAACTACTGTATTCGGGCCGCGCCGGGGTTAACCACGGCGTGAACACGCTGGTCGAGAAGAAGAACCTCTTCTTCCCACTCAAGAAAGGGCTGCATAAGATCGAAGTCCACATGGACGATCAGGAGTACACCGAGACAGATGACAACTATCACTGTAACGACTACGACGGTCCGCCAGGCTACGTGGACGCGATCGTATTCCATAATGCCCCTGGTGATTCGTGCGGCGACGTGACTCCACCGCAGATCACCTGTCCGACCAACGCCACGGTTGAGTGCAGCGCGGCGGGTGGCGCGCCGGCAAGTCATCCGACGATTGCGGCATTTCTCGCGGGCGCCTCGGCAACCGATAACGTCGATCCGAGTCCTGAGATCACGCATAACGCCCCCGCGTTCTTTTCGACGGGGACGACCACCGTCACCTTTACCGCGACTGACGATGCGCTCAACACCGCGACCTGCACGGCAACGGTGACCGTGGCTGACACCACGCCGCCCGCTCTCACCTCGGCATTCACTCTTGCGCCGGCCACACTGCGTCCACCGAATCACAAATTGGGGAAGATCACGGTGCCGACGCTTGTCGCTGCCGATGTCTGTGATGCCGTGCCGCTCATTTTCTGTAGCGTCGAGAGTAATGAGCCAACGAACGGTACCGGCGATGGTGATACGCCGTCCGACATCGTTTTCAACGGCGAGGTCATTGCGACGCAAGGGACCGGCCCACGACAGATCTCGACCAATGCGGGGTCGGGCACCTTCTCGCTGGAACTTCGGGCCGAGCGCTCCGGAAAAGGGAACGGACGCGCGTATAGCGCGAGTTGTGAGGCAGTGGATGCGGCTGGCCTTCACAGTCAAGCGCGGACTACGACGGTCAAGGTTCCCCGCTAAGGTCGAGAGGGGAGCCAGGGACTGAACTCCCTGGCTCCGCTTAGCGTCTCGCTCCGTGAGGCCGGATGTGACGCGGAGCGGCAGTTGGGGGGAAGCCCAGTCTTAAAAGACTGGGCTTCCTAGATTTTTCTGCTCCGTCGCGTCGCGACGGTTGACCATAATTGGGGAGTAGTGTTGGTGGGCTTTTCGACAAGAAATCACACACTCAGCTTCTCTCCTGGCGTTAATAGTGCTAACCGCGCTTTCGCCTCTTGCAAGTCCGCCGTCTCGAATCCTTCGGTGAACCAGTGGTAGACCGCAGCCAACATACCGTGAGCCTCCGCCCCTTTGCTCTGTGCAAGGCCACAGCCGCGCCAGACTCATGGTTGCCCGCAGTTCTAACGATTTCGCTTGTTGCTGCTGGGCGACCGCGATAGCTTTGCGGAAACACGCCTCGGCTTCGTCTTCGGGATTGAGGTTCAGGGATCCTTTCAGGGGTAGGTTTTTCACCACGAAAGATTCCCCCTCCCGTTTGACGCGGATACTGCGTCAAGCGGGGTTTTTATGAGAAAGCCATGTTCTTGTCATAAAGCGAGCGTCGCGAACGAACCATCAGTCATACGCCATCAATGCGCCGCTTTCTTCTTCCCCTTACGCTTCACTTTCATCAGCAGCGAGACATAACTGATCCCCTCGCGATTATCTTTCGTGGTGGGGAGGTTATTATCTTTCCAGCCGCTATACCCGCCCTCAAGAGTCGCCACGTTCGCATATCCCGCCGCGACCAGTTGTTCCGCGGCTTGCAGCGCGCGGGGGCCTTTCCCACAGCCGACCACCAGCGGCGTCTCTTTGGGGTAGAGGTCCTCAATGACGGTCAGGAAGCTTTGGTTCGGATAGGTCTCTTCCTTGCTCGGATGACGAAAGAGAATAGGAATGTTGACCACTTTGGCTCGTGGATGACCAGTGGCGAATTCCGCGACGGTGCGGACATCAATGTAAAGGGCTTCTGAATTGTTACTCAACAGGTTGTGAGTGTCTTGGGGAGAAAGGGATTTTGGTTCCATCCTGTGGCTCCTGTGCGTAAAACGTAAAGAGGAATGACGAGGTCACTCGTTCCCTTTTATGACACCGCATGCCTTACGTTTTCGGTTTTGTTTTTTTACATTTCACGTTTTACGCTTTACGTTTTTCTAGTCCACCGCGTGAAATTCCCGCACGAACGGCGGAATGATGCGGCATCGTTCTCGTCCTTCCGCCGCGGGCGTGTCCGTTAGCGTATAGAGGGTGCCGGTCGGTCCGGGCGGCGGGAGGTTGTCGGTACGCACTTGCTCTTGATGGAAATGGAGAATGGGCCCAGTTGGGTCCAGCGCGAAAATACACTGTAAGACTTTGCGGGCGGGCAATTTGCCCAATGCGGGGTGCAATAATACTTCTCGTTGATCCACGGGTATGACCCTCCTTTGCTGCCCTCGGAATCCGGGGGGAACGGCCCTTTTTCATACGCTGCTTTTCCTTGACAGGCAACCATAAAGAGGACTAGCTTAGGACCGTTATTCTAAGGAGGGCTGGACGCATGATGGAGACGCCTCAGAAAGAATTGGTCAATGGCGAGACGTGGTTCAAGGTCGGGGACTTGATCCCCAATGTGGACAAGAAACTGTTCGCGCTGTCGAACCTGTGCACGGACTGCAAAGTCTGCGAAGTGGCTTGTTCGCTCATTCACTCACCAGACGGAGAACTCAATCCCCTCTATTCCCGCATCAAAATCGAACATAACCCCCAGGTCACGTCACGGGTCAACAAGGATGGCTTCGGTTTTGTGACGGCGATCTGTCACCACTGCGGCAACCCGCCCCCGTGCGCGGAAGTCTGCCCGACCGATGCGTTCTATTATGATCCGGTCACGCTGGCCGCCATCATCGACCAAGACAAGTGCATTCAGTGCATGGAATGCGTGCCCGCGTGTCCGTTCGATGTGGTGTTCGTCGCGCCCACGGGCGAGCTGCTGAAGTGTGATCTGTGCGGCGGCGACCCGGTCTGCGTCAAAGCCTGCTCCACGCGACCAGACAATCTGAACCAGGGGAAACAATACTCGCGACTCCCAGTGCTCTTCTTCGAGACGAAGAAGGACTATACCGCGATCATCCGCAAACCCGTCGAGGAGCACAAAGAGTTAGGACTTGGCGACGCCATGTTGGCGGGGAAAGTCAGCACGGCGGCGTGAGTGTGCGACTGGAGACCGGGGACCGAGGACCGGAGACCGAGGCCAAAAAGGACAGAAAAAGGACTGAAGGCAGAAAGGATTGGGAATCACGGGCTTGGGGACTGCGTAAGAAAAGCGAGCGGGTTGCACCGGCGCGCTCTTCCTTCGGTCCTCGGTCTCCTGTCCCCGGTCCTGCAAAAGGAGAAAGCCATGCAAGCGAAACTACTACGTGTGAATCTGACCACTGGGGATATTCGGACGGAAATCCTCCCGCACTCGTTGTTCGAGCGCTGGGTGGGTGGGTCGGGCATCAATGACTGGATTCTCTGGGACCACTTTCAACGCCACGACATTATGAGTGATCCACGCGGACCGGATAACATCTTTATCTTTGGTGTCGGTCCGCTGGCGGGCGTGGGCTCCGGCATTGGGGTGAAAGGGCGTATCACCTTCAAGAGCCCAGAGTATGGTCATTTCGCCGACTCCGCTGGCGGCGGCAAGTTCCCTTACATGGTGCGCTTCACGGGCTACGACTATATCGCCATCACCGGCAAGGCGCCCAAGCCGGTGTATCTGCATATCAGTGATGAAGATGTGACTATATGTGATGCCAGCCGGATCTGGGGGAAGACCACCTCGGAAGCCCACATCGCATTGCGGCAAGAGCTGGGCAATTACCCGTCCGAGGCCCACACGTTGACGATTGGTCCCGGCGGCGAGAATCTCGTGGGCATGGCCGGCGTCGTGTCCGATGGCTGGCGCATTTATGCCCGTGGTGGCGGCGGTTGTGTGATGGGGTCCAAGAATCTGAAGGCGATTGCTGTCCAAGGGAGCAAGGGGATTAAAATCCACGACCCAGAAGGATTGCTGCGCTGGGCGGACGGGTTTCGCAAGAAGATTGACGCCAACGAAGCGGGCTACGGCTTTAAGCGGCGCGGCACCCTGGGCGCGGTGGAGATGTACCAGCGTATCGGTGGCAACTTCTGGCGCAATAACCAAGGCGTGTTCTTTCGCGGGGATGAAGTCCGCTCCGACAACTGGGTCCAGAAGTTTCACAAATACTCGGAAGTCTGTTCGGCTGACTGCTTCGTCGCTTGTGACGGGCGCTATAAGATTGAGGGCACTGAATCTCCGCAATCCGCACGCTATGTGGGAGAAGAGTTCCGGCATCCTGAATATCTCACCACGGCCAGCGGTGCCGGCGCGCTTGACCTGCGCGACTGGGCCGATGTCGCCCACTGGGGCAAGATCACCAACGATCACGGCCTGGACAATCAGGACCTCAGTTGCTCGATTAGCTTCATCCAAGAACTCGCTCAGCGTGAATTGATTTCCTCCCGCGACATTGAGGAGCTGTTCGGCAAGCCCTTAACGCTGGAGTGGGGCAAGATCGAAGAAATCGAGGAGATCATTGAAGGGGTCGCGCAGCAATCGACGTTGTTTGGGCGGATGTTCCGCGATGGCGCGTACTATGGCGCGCTGAACCTGTCCAAGAAGAAGAACGAGAACTTCATGAAGTACGCCATGTACGGCAAAGGGGGAGCGAGTTTCACCGAGGAGCTGCGCGCCTTTCCGACGTGGATGAACAACATGGCGGTGGCCTCGCGCGGCGCGGACCATCTCAAGGGCATTGGCCTCATTGAGAAGTTCCAACGCAAGGACTTGTCTCAGGCGTACTTTGGTCGCCCAGAAGCGGCGGATTTGTCGACGCCGCTGCTCAAGGGCGCATGCACCCATATCATCGAAAATCAGGTCGCGCTGATTAACTCGTATGGCGTGTGTATCTTCCACTGGTTGTTGGACGTGCTGGGATACGCGCCGGAGAGTTACTACGGCGAGGCGTACACCACGGTGACTGGCATCGACAAAAGCGCGAAAGAGCGGATGCGCGACGGCGAGCGGATATGCAATTTGGAGAAGGCGTTCAACTCGCGCCTCGGCATGCGGCGTGAGCACGACACGATATGTGAGCGGTGGATGCACGAGCCCTGTCCCGAAGGACCGTGGAAAGGCAAAGTCGCGGCGGAGGCGTTCGATACCGTGCTCGACGAGTATTACGAGTGGCGTGGGTGGGATAAACGAACGGGCCTCCAAACTCGCAGCCGGCTCGAAGCCCTCGACCTCGGCGATGTGGCGGAAGTGCTCGCCTCCGAGAAGGCGCTGATCGAAGATGGTAGCCGACGCTCGGTGTCGGTGCCGAGTGGGTTTGAGAAGACGGCGAAGTAACATAGAAGAAGGAAGTTGACGATGATTACCATTCGCGCCGAATACACGGCCCGGTTCCGCGAGATTACGCGACTAACCGAGGAGACAATCCAATTACAGCAGCCGCTGGTCTCCGAGCTGGCGCAAAAGCTCACGCGGAAGTATGGGCCGCTCATGGAAGCCTTGCTCATTGATCCAGAGACAAAGGACCTGAATAACAAAGGCACCCTTTTCCTCGACTCCAAGGGCCGTCGGATATGTATCGACGACACGTTGGATGACGGTGAGGTGATTGCCTTCATGGTTGGCATTGCTGGCGGGTGAGCTACGCAAGCAAGCTCATCATGCTCGGCTGTGACAGGGGCGGTTCACGAACCGCCCCTTTTTTATTTTCTATGCGCTACTTTCTCGTCGATTACATTCGCGAAAAAGGAAACGGCTTTAGCCCGATACTACCCCGTGGAACTGGGTTCCTCCTGTTGGCTGATCCTGGGTTCCACTGCCTGAACCGCAAACGGTGGGGATTATTTCGTTGTTATCGGGACGTGGAACTGAAACCCGGTATTTGGGCGGTTTCCAAAAGACTCCGCGGACTGCTCGACTCCGGTGAGCGGTACCCGCCGGCAATTGCTCGTGCCTACAGTTGGATAAAGCGGTATTGCAAATGCGAATTAGGGGTTGAACCAATCCTTGTTTCCTGATGCTAGGTTAGTGAAGCACCACCGGCACTAAGCTGCGGCATCAGGAGGGACAATGGATTGGCAAGAACGGTTAATATCCATCTTTGTGTATGTCAGCAAGCA
>JANMSE010000016.1:0-4576 GCA_031389045.1 Deltaproteobacteria bacterium
CGCTTGCTCTGTGCTTCCCCTACCATGCGGATGATATGGGCTAGGGTGGTATCCCTGGCCAGTTTGGTGCATGTGACATTCAGGGCGCCATCCCCATTAATAGTCCCGGCGAAGACCTGGTCCCCGGCGCTCTTGGGTACAGGGACACTTTCCCCGGTAATAGGCGCCTGGTTCACCTCGCTGGCTCCGCGGCTCACCCGCCCGTCCAGGGCAATTTTCTCGCCGGGTCTTACAACAAATAGCGATCCTACCGACACCTGATCCAGGGATACTTCGTGCTCGCTCCCGTCCTCCCACTGGAGACGCACGGTCGGTGGCGCCAAATCCATCAGGGCTGCCACGGCGCGGCGTGCGCGCCCCACGCTCCAAGACTCCAGCGCGAGTGACACTGCGAACAGGAACGACACCGTGGCCGCCTCGAACCATTCTCCGATGCCCACTGCTCCCATGACGGCGATGGTCATGAGCAGGTTCATGTCAGGCCGCAACCGTCGAGCGGCAAACCACGCCTTTGGCACGATGTGCCAGGCGCCGGTCGCAATACCGAAGGCATACAGGACTTGAGATGCCAGGGGAACGTGATGCGATCGCCCTATGCCCTCGGAACCTAATGCCGCCATAACTCCACCAGCTGTCCAGGCATGTAACAGAAACCCGGCTAGTGACAATAGACCACTGGCTACCGTCAGGACCATGCGCCCACGACGTTGCCAAAATCCCTCTGCGAGAGCAGGATCTCGTTCGTCCTGCCATACATCGGCCCGCATCCCCGTGCGCGCCACGGCCTGCAGGATGGTGTCAAGAGGCAGTGGTTTTGCTCCCGGTGAGACAATCATCTTGCCGTTCAGGATGTCGAAGGTGAGATATTCTTCGCCGCCCACCACCGGCCCGAGCTCACGTTTGAGGACGGCCACCTCCTCAGCGCAATCCATGCCGTGGATCTTGAAGTGCGGAACGATATCGGGTCTGGCATCGCTTCGTCCATCAGGGGAAGGTAGCTGTTTGCTGTGTTCTTCTTTCATAAAAGAGGTCTCCTATGCACTGAGAGGAAATGTTGACAAAGCAAATTGATCCGTTCGCTCTTACACGTCCGTGACGTTCCTGTGGCATCAGCCTAGTCATCGCTCCCATAGACTCACCTCACTGACGAGAATGTGATTGGTCTTGGGATAATAAATCCCTTTAATATGCACTGCCTTGCCATGCAGCTCGTCGGACGTAAGTTGGGCAGTGAGTTTGTTGGTGCTGCCTACCAGCGTATGCGTGTGGCCCTCGGATCTCCTGAGCAACGGTTGATGCCCCTCTTGCTGACAGCGCGCGCGGTTCTCAGGACTCGGTGTGACATCACAGCGAAAGCAAATCACGACGCCGTCGTACTCGGCATCGACTGACTGTGGCTCGGCTCCAGGAAGAGCAGACCCATAGGGCTGGCCAAGAACGATGGATGGCCACCACAGGAGCAGCCAGAGCAGCGCATACCGGAGCGTCGGGTTTCGCATCATATCTCCTTCTCCATCCTCGTCTGAGCATCGGATGAGAGGACAGGGTGTTCCTGGTGTGGTGCGTCTCCTGGGTGCTGAGTTTCCTGCTGGTCAAACCAGCTATAAATGGCGGGCAAGACTACGAGGGTTAAGAAGGTACTGCTCAGAATGCCGCCAATCACCACGGTGGCGAGTGGTCGTTGCACTTCCGCTCCCATGCTGGTCGCTAGTGCCATCGGGACAAACCCCAACGATGCCACCAGCGCTGTCATGAGCACGGGTCGCAGGCGTATCAGACAGCCCTGGACTACCGCTTCCTCTACGGAGAGCCCCTCCGTACGCAGTTGACGGATAAAGCTCACGAGCATCAAGCCGTTGAGCACGGCGACGCCAGAGAGCGCGATAAATCCTACTCCTGCGGAAATTGTGAACGGCATGTCACGGAGCCACAGAGCAAACACCCCACCAGTGAGGGCCAGCGGCACGCCGGTGAACACCAAAGCCGCCAGCCGCACAGAATTAAAACTGGCAAAGAGCAGCATGAAAATTAAAAATAACGCGAGCGGCACGACCACCGTCAATCGTTCCCGCGCCGCCATGAGGTTTTCAAACTGCCCACCCCAGGTGATCCAGTAGCCTTCTGGTAATTTGACAGAGCCATCAATTTTCTGCTGCGCCTCGGCGACGAAGGAACCGAGGTCTCGCCCGCGCACATTAGCCGATACCACGATCCTCCGCTTGCCATTTTCGCGGCTAATTTGGTTGGGGCCTTCCTTCAACTCGATGTGCGCCAAGCGTGAGAGTGGAACATAGGCGGGGCGCGGTTCGGCGTTTTCAAGCAGGTTGGCTCGTTTGATACTCTTATCCGGCGCCTGTGGAGGTAAGGGAATCGGCAACCGCGCAAGCTGCTCCAGGTCCAGCCGCAGGTCTTCTGGCATCCGCACCACTAAGTCAAAACGACGATCACCCTGGAACACTTCTCCGGCGGATTTCCCGCCCATCGCAATCTCGATGATCCCTTGCACATCCGAAACGTTCTGCCCAAAGCGCGCAATGGCGGCGCGGTCGATATCGATCGTGAGTACGGGTAAACCGCTGACCTGCTCGACCTTTACGTCGGCGGCGCCAGGAACGGCATTAAGCACGGCAGCGACTTTGTTGCCCGCGGCGGCGAGCTGCTGCAGGTCATCGCCAAAGACTTTGACCGCCAGTTCCGCACGGACACCCGCAATGAGTTCATTAAAGCGCAGCTCAATCGGCTGGCTGAACTCAAAGTTCTGTCCAGGGAGGTTCGCAATGACCTTTTCAATTTCCTCTGCCAGTTCCTCCTGAGATGCTGCTTTTTTCCACTGCTCCTGGGGATGAAGCATGATGTAGGTGTCTGAGATATTCGGACCCATGGGATCGGTGGCAACCTCCGCCGTCCCCGTGCGGGCGAAGACGAGCGCCACCTCATCTGGAAAATGTTCCAAGAGCACTTTTTCAATCCTCGCCTGCATCGCCACACTCGAGGTGAGGCTGATGCTCGGAATGCGGCTCGGTTGCAGGGCCAGTGCCCCTTCATTCAACTTGGGGACAAACTCACTCCCCAAACGCGAGGCGACCAGGAGCGTGGCGACGACCAGACCCGTCGCGCCGAGGGCGATTGGTGTCCGCCGTTGCAACGCCCAGTGGAGGAGCGGCTCATAGCCGCGCTTAATGTATTCGAGCAGAAAATTTTCTTTTTCGCTGATTTTGCCGCCGAGACCTAACACGCACAGCACGGGGATGGTGGTAAAGGACAATATGAGCGCCCCGGCGAGCGCTAACAGTACCACCTCCGCCATGGGGCGAAACATTTTTCCTTCGATCCCGGTGAGCGTGAGAATAGGGAGATAGACGATCATGATGATCGCGACGCCAAAGGCCGTAGGCCGGGCGACTTCTTTCGCCGCGGTAAAAGAGAGGTCGGCACGCTCTAAGAGCGAGAGTGTGCGGCCACGCTGATGCTGTGCCTCGCCGAGCCGCCGGACGATGTTTTCGACCATCACCACGGCGCCGTCGATGATAATGCCGAAATCGACAGCGCCCAGGCTCATGAGGTTCGCGCTGATCTTATTCTCTACCATGCCCGTGATCGCAAAGAGCATCGACAAGGGAATCGCCAGCGCGACGATGAACGCCGCGCGGATATTGCCCAGGAGCAGAAAGAGAATCGCCATCACTAAGATGGCCCCTTCGATGAGGTTCTTCTCGACGGTATGCAGAGTAGCATCGACCAGATACGTCCGGTCATAGAGCGTGCGAACCTGCACGTTCGGCGGCAAGGTTTTGTTAATTGCCTGCATCTTGGCATCGACCGCGCGGGAGACCGTACGGCTGTTTTCACCCAAGAGCATGATTGCCGTGCCCACCACCGCTTCGGCGCCGTTTTCGGTCGCTGCCCCGGTGCGTAGCTCTTTGCCGAGCCCGACCGTGGCAACATCTTTGACGTAGGTGGGCACGCCATTATGAGAGCCGATGACGATATTTTGGATATCTTCCAGGGTGCGCACGAGGCCGGTCGCACGGATAAGATATTGTTCGCCTTTATGTTCAATGTAGCCGGCGCCGACGTTGACATTATTTTCGGCGATGCGCTCAAAGAATTCTCGGAAGGAGACGCCGTAGGCCATGAGTTTGGCTGGGGTCGGTGTCACGTGGAACTGTTTTTCATATCCGCCGATGCTGTTGACTTCGGTGACCCCAGGTACGGTGCGCAGTTGCGGACGGATAATCCAATCCTGGATTTCTCGTAACTCCATGGGCGTGTATGCGGTCCCATCGAGTTTGGGTCCCGTGGCTTCGACCGACCACATGTAAATTTCCCCAAGGCCCGTGGAGATAGGCCCCATGACCGGCTCGGCGAGACCGTCAGGGAGACTTCCTCGGGCTCCGGCAAGACGCTCATTCACTAGTTGGCGGGCGCGATAGATCTCTGTGCCTTCCTGAAACACCACGGTCACTTGTGAGAGACCATAGCGAGAGAGTGAGCGCACTTGCTCCACGCTCGGGAGTCCGAGCATCGCGGATTCGATCGGAAAGGTAATGCGTTGTTCAATTTCCAGGGGCGACAA
>JANMSE010000528.1:0-3627 GCA_031389045.1 Deltaproteobacteria bacterium
CCCTCCACTGGAACCACATATACTTGGGCTATATCTATCTCTACCAACAGCAGTATGACCAGGCCCTGGAGGAGATGGAGCGAGGCGTGACCCTTGCTCCTACTGAGGCGGGGAGCTATGCGGGTCTGGCGGAGGTGCTGAGCCGTATGGGCCGGTCGGAGGACGCCCTGGAGGCCGCCGCACAGGCGCTGCGCCTGAAGCCCCTTATGGTGGACGCCCACTTATACAGCGTCGGCGCTGCCTATGCGGTGGCCGGGCGCTACGAGGAGGCGCGGGCCCCCTTGCAGCGCTTCCTCAGCCGCTACCCCAACATCCTGGGTGCCCACCTGACTTTGGCAGTGGTCTACAGCGAGTTAGGCCAAGCCGCCGAGGCGCGGGCTGAAGTCGCCGAAGTGCTGCGGCTCAATCCCAAGTTCTCGTTAGAGATTTACAAACAGCGAGCGCCGATCAAAGACCCTGCGACCTTGGAGCGGCATATTGCGGCGTTGCGGAAGGCAGGGCTGAAGTGAGTGAAGAGTGAAGAGTGAAGAGTAAGGAATAACGAATGAAACCCGAATGATGAGTGTGAAGGTTGAGCAAGCCGTCAGTTGCTAGTTCACGCCTCACGGGTGTAATGATTCTGAAGAAGGAAGCATACTATGGACACTGTGATTGAATACGAAGGCGAGGTGCTCCCGGATGGCAACCTCCCCATCCCTCAGGAGATCCGGCAGCAGTTAGCGGCAACCCCCCATGCTGCAGTCCGTGTGACTATTCAGATCTTACCTCCGCTGCAAACATCAGCCGTGGAACAAGGTGAAGAGGCCTGGGATGCCTTTTGTCAGTTGGGTCAGAGTCCAGACCCTGGCCGTTTACCTGAGGCATCAGTGCGGCATGACGAATATCTCTACGGCAAGAAGAGGTAGCAGAATATGCGTGCCGTGTTTGTTGACACCGGCGCTTGGGATGCGCTCGAGGACAGGAGCGACAGCAACCACGTTGCGGCTGTCCGCTCTCGAGCGATACTCAGACGGGAGCACATGCCGCTGTATGTTACCAACTTTGTCCTGGATGAATGCTACACTTTGCTGCTGCGGAATGTCGGTTATGCGCGTACGGTGGCGTTCAAAAGCACAATCGACCGCATGCAGGCTGGACGCGTATTGACGGTTGTTCATATTAGCGAAGAGCTTGAGAAGGCAGCGTGGGAGATCTTTGAACAATTCAACCAGGACAAGACTTGGTCATTCACGGACTGTACAACCAAAGTTGTGATGGAAAGGCTCGGCATCCAGCACGTCTTTGCGTTTGACCATCATTTTGAGCAGATGGGATTCGTTCGCCTTCCTACTGACAATTCGTAACAGCAATGATTTTGCCGATTTCCCGGTAGCCCCCATCAACTAGAGAGGAGGAGCGATGGCTGACCAGACGGCTTCGGTGGGCATGACACGCAAGCTGGCGGCGATCTTCAGCACCGATGTCGCAGGCTACAGCCGCCTGATGGGTGACGATGAAGAAGCCACTATCCACACTCTCACCGCCTATCGGGTGGTGATCTCCTCCTTGATTCAGCGCCACCGCGGCCGCGTGGTCGATGCTCCTGGCGATAATCTGCTGGCCGAGTTCGCCAGTGTGGTCGATGCCGTGCGTTGTGCAGTCGAGATTCAACACGAACTCACAGTGAAGAACGCTGAGTTACCAGAGCAGCGGCGAATGCAGTTTCGCATTGGCATTAACCTGGGCGATGTGATCGTCGAAGGCGAGCGACTCTATGGAGATGGGGTCAACATCGCCGCGCGGTTGGAAAGCCTCGCGGTTCCCGGCGGTATCTGTGTCTCGGGCACGGTGTACGATCAGATCGAGACCAAGCTTGCGCTGACGTACGAGGACTTGGGCGAACAGGCTGTAAAAAACATCGCCAAGCCAGTGCGCGTTTTTCGCGTGGTGATGGATGCCACGACAGCTGCCTTCGCCGAGCAACTCGTACTCCGACAAGCTCAGCACGAACGGACACCGACTCCGGTCATCCTGAGTCCTTCGACAAGCTCAGGACAGGCTCTGTCGAAAGGTGCTCAACTGAAACGCAGGGGAGGACTGTTGCTGACAGGGCTCCTGCTCATCGCGGCAACATTCGTCGTTGTCCGTTACCTCCCCTTTCCTACCAGCACCCAACCCCTAACCCCTAGCCCCCAAGCCGCGCCAGCGGCGCTGCCGCTCCCCGACAAACCCTCCATCGTCGTCCTGCCCTTCGACAACATGAGTAAAGATCCCGAGCAGGAGTACTTCAGCGACGGTCTCACGGAAACTCTTACCGGCGATCTCTCCAAGATTTCCAGCCTGTTTGTCATCGCCCGCAACTCGGCTTTCACCTACAAGGGCAAAGCGGTGAAGGTGCAGGACGTGGGACGCGAGATGGGCGTGCGGTACGTCCTGGAAGGGAGTGTGCAGAAAGCTGACCAGCAG
This sequence comes from Deltaproteobacteria bacterium, assembly GCA_031389045.1. Classification (GTDB taxonomy): domain Bacteria; phylum Desulfobacterota; class Binatia; order Bin18; family Bin18; genus JABFSC01. The sequence goes on from JANMSE010000528.1 coordinate 2,446, forward strand.
GTGCGGATCACCGCGCAGTTGATCGAAGCGACGACTGGCTATCATCTGTGGTCCGAGCAGTATGACCGCCCCTTGCAAGACCTCTTCGCGCTACAAGATGAGATCGTGCAGAAGATCGTGACCACGCTGAAGCTGCAGCTCACGTTGCAAGAGCAAGGATACGTCGTGCGCAAACACACCGACAACCTGGAGGCCTACGATGCTTTCTTGCGCGGGCTGGGGTATCTTTACCGCTACACGAAAGAGGCCAATATCCAGGGACGACAGATGTTCGAGAAAGCCATTGCCCTGGACCCGCAGTATGCCGAGGCGTACGCGTGGCTGGGCATAATCTACCACGCGGAGTGGATCCTGCACTGGAGTGCCGACCCCCAAACCTTGGAGCGTGCGTTGGCGCTCGCGCAACAGGCTCTTGCCCTGAATGATTCCCTACCTACAGCCCATTCGCTCTTGAGCTATGTCTATGTGCAGAAACAGCAGTATGACCAAGCTCTAGCCGCAGGCGAACGGGCTATCGCCCTCGATCCTAACGATGCGGACAGCTATGCCGGACAGGCGCATGTGCTGTACATCGCGGGCCGGCCAGAGGAGGCTCTGCAGTCAGTGGAGCAGGCGATGCGGCTCAACCCCCGCTCTCCACCCTGGTACTTAGTCTACGTGGGCTTGGCCTACCGCATGACCGGGCGGTATGCCGAGGCGATCGCCACGCTGAAGGAAATCATTAGCCGGGACCCCAATCATATCTATGCCCACCTTAACTTGGCTGGCAGCTACCTGTGGCAGTGGATCGCTCAACAGAGCCCAGCTGCCCAGACGTTGGAGCCGGCAGTGGCGGCGGGGCAACGGGCCCTGGCCCTCCATGACTCCTTACCCTTGACCCACATAGTCTTGGGCTCGATCTATCTCTACCAACAGCAGTATGACCAGGCCCTGGAGGAGATGGAGCGGGCCGTGGCCCTTGCTCCTACCGAGGCTGACAGCCACGCAGCTCTGGCGGGGGTGCTGAGCTATATGGGCGGGACGGAGGACGCCCTGGAGGCCGCCGCACAGGCGCTGCGCCTGAAGTCCCTTATGGTGGACGCCCACTTAGACAACGTCGGCACTGCCTATGCGGTGGCCGGGCGCTATGAAGAGGCACGTGCCCCTTTGCAGCGCTATCTCAGTCGTTACCCCAATATACTG
>JANMSE010000063.1:0-6526 GCA_031389045.1 Deltaproteobacteria bacterium
GCTTGCGCATCGATGATGGCCACGTTTGATCGCTCACCTTTCCCGACGCTCGAGTGGAACGATGGCAATTGGGAAGGCGAGGACCGGCTCCCAGCGTGGGATGGGATCGATATCTGTTACCGCGACGGCGACGGCGCCGGCCCGGTGCCTCGCCCCAGGAAACGTTCCAGGGTGGACCTGGTTGTCGATGCCATGAACCGTCTCCTGCGCTGAACGTGCGGTTCGTGATGCTCGGATCGGGCGAGGCGCGCTACGAGCAGGTGTTTGCGGATTGGGCCCGGCGCGCGCCGGAACGGATTGGCGTCCGCATCGGGTTTAGTGACGCCTTGGCGCATCAGATTCAAGCTGGCAGCGATATGCTGCTGATGCCCTCGCGATCGGAACCGTGCGGGCTCACGCAGTTGTATGCCCTGCGTTATGGCACGATCCCGATTGTGCGGGCCGTGGGCGGACTCAAGGATACCGTCGTTCCTTTTGATCCCACGACTGGGCACGGCACGGGATTCACATTTGCAGAGCCCACCGTGGATGCGTTGTTGGATGCGGTGGCGCGTGCCCTCGCGGTGTACGGAGAATCGGCGACCTGGTCCCGCGTCATGCACAACGCGATGCGGCAAGATTTTTCGTGGGACCGCTCAGCGCCTCGGTATGTGAGTTTGTATCGTCAAGTTGCCTCAGCCCAACCGTCATCGACGCCGGTGCCGATTGCCTTTGGCACCTCAGGCTGGCGCGCGTTGGTGGCCGAAGACTTCACGCAGGACCGAGTGGCCGTGGTGTCGCGCGCCATCGCCGAGCATCTGCTGGAAGAGCAGGGCGCGGCTCCGCATCTGCTGATCGCGCATGATACGCGCTTTCTCGGACGCGAATTCGCCAAAACTGCGGCGGCCGCCTGCGCCGCATCGGGCATTCGCGTCACGGTGGCCACGACCCCATTACCGACCCCAGTCGTCGCGTTTGAGATTCTCCGTCGCCAGTTGTCCGGCGCGATCAATATCACCGCGAGTCATAACCCCTATCAATGGAACGGGGTCAAATTCTCTCCCGCCTGGGGAGGCCCGGCCTTGCCGGAAACCACGCGTGACATCGCCCGCCGCGCGAATGCCTTTTTGCTTGATGGTGAGAGCGCGCGCATGAGTCGCGAGGAGGCTCGGTCGCATGGCTTGTGGCAAGATGAAGAAGTCGGCGATGCCTATCGGCGGGCATTGGCGCGATTGGTGGATGTCGATTGCATTCGTCGCTCCGGCGTGACGATTGCCGTTGATTTGTTGTGGGGCACCGCGCAGGGGTTTCTTGATCGCTTGTTGCGAGAGTGGGGCGTGCTGGGTCCGGTGTTCCACCAAGGACATGATCCTTACTACGGCGGTGGCCGCCCTGAACCGGTCCCGGAATGTATGTCGGAGATGATCGCGCGGTTGCAGCAAGGCGGCGTGGCACTCGGGGTCGGGTGTGACTGCGATGCCGACCGGTTTGGCGTGTGTGACCGCGACGGCACTTTTTTCGTGCCGAATGTGGTGCTGCCGTTGCTGGCCGATTATCTGGTGACGCATCGGGGTATGACGGGCAAGATTGGGCGGAGCGTGGCGACAAGCCATCTGCTTGATGCCGTGGCGCGACATCATGGATTGGAGCTGGTCGAAACGCCGGTGGGCTTCAAGTATCTGGGAGAGATGATCGCCCGCGATGAGTTGCTGATTGGCGGAGAAGAGAGCGGTGGGTTGTCGATTCGTGGTCATGTGCCAGAAAAAGATGGGGTGTTGGCGTGTCTGTTGGTGGTGGAGATGGTGGCGCGCACGGGCAAGAGTTTGCACGATCTGCTGACCGACTTGTTCGCGCGCGTGGGTGCGCTGTATCCGTTGCGGCGCGATGTGCATCTGACCACCGCGCAGCAGGCACGGTTGAAAGAGACCTTGGTCGCACCGCCTAGCCAGGTCGCGGGCATGCGTGTCGAGCGCATCGAAAAAATGGATGGTCTCAAGTTGTATTTGCACGGGGGGAGTTGGCTCCTCGTGCGTGCGTCAGGCACCGAACCCGTTGTGAGATTATACGCTGAAGCAAGCAAGGCCGAGATGACCGAGACGCTGCTGGACGAAGGGCGACGCGTCTTCTTGGGATAGGATACGGAAGAGTGGAAGAGGGGCGAAACACGCACTCGTGGGGTGCACAGGAGGTGAACCATGAATAGACGGCGCATTCTCGCGATGATCATGGCGGGCGGCAAAGGCGACCGCCTGTTTCCGCTGACGAAAGCGCGCAGCAAACCGGCGGTGCCCTTCGCCGGCAAACACCGCATCGTCGATTTCGTGCTTTCCAACTTCATCAATTCTGGCATCTATGCCGTGCATCTGTTGGTCCAATACAAATCCCAATCACTGATTGAACATGTGCGTTCCACCTGGCGGTGGCGTGTCGGCGGCGGACTCCGGGATACGTTTATCACCGTCGTGCCACCGCAAATGCGACAGGGTGAGACATGGTATCAAGGCACCGCCGATGCCGTCTACCAGAATATCAACGTGATTATTGACTTTCGCCCGGATTTGATCGCTGTGTTTGGCGCGGACCACATCTATCGCATGGACCTGGAACAGATGGTGCGGTTTCATCAAGAGAATCGCGCGGATGTGACCGTCGCGGCGCTTCCCGTTCCCCTGGCGGATGCGCCGGGGTTCGGAGTGATCGAAGTGGATCAGACGCAGCGCATTATTGGGTTCGAGGAGAAGCCAAAGTCGCCGAAAGCGATGCCGGGTGACCCCAGCCAAGCCTACGCGTCGATGGGCAATTATCTGTTTGAAACCGACCTCCTCATTCAGACCTTGGAGGAAGATGCCAAACGGGACACCGTCCATGATTTTGGGCGGACGATCATTCCTAATCTGGTGACGAAAAAGCGGGTCTTCGCCTACGATTTCATGCGCAACGCGCTGCCGGGGATCAAGCCGTATGAGGAGCGGGGGTATTGGCGTGATGTGGGGACACTACCCGCGTACTGGCAAGCGCATATGGACATGCTCGGCGCGACCCCGGCGTTCGATCTCGATAACTCCCAGTGGCCAATTTTTGGGACCGTGTACGATGGTCCGCCCGCGCGGTTCATTGACGGCGAGGTGTACGACAGTCTGATTGGCGAAGGATGTCGGATTGAAGGCGGGTTGGTCAAACGCTCGGTGTTAGGGAGCGCGGTGCGCATCGGCAGGGGAGCGGAAGTGCAAGACTGCGTCATCATGGACCATGTCGAGATCGGTCCAGACGTGAAACTCAAAGGGGTGATCGTGGACCGCTTTAACAGTGTTCCCGCCGGACTGGAGATCGGCATGGGCTCTGGCCGTGGTGAAGAGCGGTTCTTTCGTGATCCTTCTGGGCTGTTCGTGCTGGAGCGTGGAGAGACGCGCGCGCTCGTGTAAAAGGAACGAGGAAAAAGGAAAAGGGACCGTGGGAAGCGCCTCAGTCATTATCCACGATGCCGACCGCCGCCGTGGCTGGTGATCCCGTTCGGTAGGAATCACTCGCGGCGATATTCACGTTCACGACCTCGGTGGCTTCGACCACCACATCATCCAGAGGGGTGATAGCGACCGCGAGAGTCGCGCGTCCGGCGGGCATGGTGATAGCGGGAGGAAGGCGTCGGTAATCCACGCCGTTCGTTGCCCCTCCAGTCAGAGCGATCTTAACGATCAGCGGCGCCGCTGCGCTCCCTGTGCGTGTGAGGGTAAAGATTCCAGGATTGGTTCCTGGTTCAGCGGCAAGTGCGTCTGTTGCCGCGATGGAAACGACTGGTAGCGGACCAGGGACAGCCGTGCCAGTGCGGTGAAAGTTGCCACGACCAGTTCTCCACAGGACGCGAGCGGTCGCCGTGCCCGGTAAATCATACGCAACGAAACCTGAATGCGCGGTGTTGAGCACCACTTCTAGATCTGCGTCACTGTCGATATTCGCCAACGTTGGGGCGGCTAAGGCCCCGTTCCAATCCGCGCCAAAAGCCAGGGGCAACGCCACTTCACGAAGTGGCGTACCAAGCCAATTGAGAATGTGGAGCTTGCCAGTCTTGTTGGTGCCTTTTTTGACCCACGAAGTAAAAATCACCTCGGCGCGTCCATCGTTATCAAGGTCGGCAATGACTGGCTCCGAGGCAAAGCGCGGCACGCCTTCCGCCGCACTGTACACAGAATAGGGCCACGTCCCGCGTTTGACCTTGTCGAGCCAAAAGGCATGGACACGGCCATCATAAGAGGCGTACACAATCTCTTTTTTGCCGTCGCCATCCAAGTCGGCGACGGCGGGATTGGGCACGTTGTTTTCAATGACGTTGTAGTCTTCGGTGAGCGGGGCTCCGGTATCGACGGGAACCGTGCGCCAGTCGTATCCACTGCCGGTGAAACGACTACGATCGGCATTAAAGATATAGACGCCATTGTACTTGCCGGGCGGATGGCCAATGGCACAGTCGTACACATTGCCAGTGACGACGACCTCAAGCCGTCCGTCTCCGTTGACATCCGCGATGACACTCGCGCCGTGGGCGAAATTGGTGCGATACCGTTCCGCTCGTGCGTCCCCGGCTGTACAGGTGCCCCAACCGCGCAGTTCGGTGGCGAGACTTTCCCAGACGCCGACTTTCCCCCATCCCTTGCCACTCCCGTAGATGACGTTCGCTGGTAATTGCCCACCGTTGGCCGCGTAGGCGGCGATGTAATGGACATCCGACGGGACCACGATCTCTCCCCGTCCATCCTTGTTGAGATCGTGAACGGCGGCATTGCTGTTATAGACTCCATAGGCGTAGCCACTGGTGCCGTTCAGTTGCGGCCAGCCAGGGCGCGGCACTCCAGTCGTATTGTAGATCCACGTATTCATCTGACTGCCGACCGCGGCGGTCACAATGATGTCGAGGGTCTTGTCGCCGTCCAAGTCATAGACAGACAGGCCACGCAGTTCACTCGTTGTTGGCCGGCGGGACCAGACGATTTTCCCTAAATGGTCTAGGACGGTGACATAGCCTCCACCCTGGGCAATCACGATTTCCACGTCGCCATTATTATCAATATCCGCGGTCACCACTCCCGGCCAGACGCGATCCCCCGCTGTGTCGATACTAAACTGCTTGGTGCCGTTTTCTCCATTGAGGGCAAACAGGGTGTAAGCGCCGCCAAGGACTTCCATTTTGCCATCGTTGTCCAAGTCGGCGACGGCGGGGGAAGAATACCATCCTGTCTCGCACCAGGAGCTGTAGCAGCCGCCGCGTTGCCATTTGAGAACCGGGGCCTGGACCGCGGCAACGGCGGATGAACCGAGACGGTTGGCGGATAGAGACCACAGGATAAGAAGTAAAAAGAGCGCACGTAGACGCATAGTCTTGTCTCCGGGGTAAGAAGCGGGGCTGACCCTTCTTCTGTTGAATGATTGAGGATCGGCCTCTGTTTTCTCACATCAAGATTAGTGCCAACCGTAAAAACTGAAAAACTGACAATGAACGAGCCCGAAACGGAGAGTCGGCGAGGGGAAGGACACAACGACTTTACGGGGAAGGATATCTTTCTCTATGCGCTGCTTCACTGATTCTCTGTTTCCGTCTTTCGATGTCAAAATTTTGGCAGACAATGTTCCGTGCGGCATTTTTTTATCATGCCTCGACTACCCAGGCATACCAAGAATGATAATTTTTCTCATTATTGGGGTGTATACCTGATAAAAAATCTTCATTATGAGTGAGTTAGTATTATGTTCAGTCGAAGACCTAAGAATTTCTTCCATGATTGTTGATTTCATTTCACGAAAGACCTGGCGTTCAGAAAACGTCTTCCCTGACCCTTCTTTTGCTTGTCCAATAATAAAAAGAGGAAGAGATCTGTCTCACCAGGGTTTGCTAGACAGCAAGGCCCAGGAATATCCTCACAATAGGAGTGGGTTTTCTATGTTACGTTCCCTTTTTACGCGCCAGCGTTCCCTGCTCAAAGAACAGACCGGATTTTCCGCGATCGAGATACTCGTTGCCCTCGCAGTGGTCGGTATCCTGGCAAAGATGGCAGCCCCCGGCATCGTCCGTACTGTGGAAATGTATCGACTCCGAGGGGCCACTCTCGGCATCTATGCCGCCATGCAACACGCGCGTATGGCGGCGGTGGCACAGAACAATCGCTATGCGTTTTCGGTGTCGGGTTCGACCTATATCGTTCACGATGACGACGATAATGATGGCGTGCAGGACCCAGGCGAGATACTCACAACCAAAAACCTGAATACGGAGGCCAAGGGAGTTACTATCTCCACTGCCGGCTTGGCGCTCATTTTTCGACCGGACGGCACGATCGTGACTCCCCCTCCTCCAGCTACAGTACCAGTGGTGCCGGTGGAGATGACCGTAAGCAACACGACAGGCAGTACGAAGAAAAGACATTATCGGGTTTAAGCAGGGCTGAGCAAGCTGAATACGTCGAAAGTTGGGAGCGGGTGCCGACACCGGACCCGGAGATTGTGCAACCCGCAGGCAATCTCCATGACCTGATCGGAAATGTCGGCGGTCGTCAGGCGC
>JANMSE010000092.1:0-8940 GCA_031389045.1 Deltaproteobacteria bacterium
AGCCCCAGGAGCAGGCCGCCTTTGGCATAGCCTTTGGCGCGCCGCAGTTCGGCGGCGGAGATCCCCTCGCGCGCGATGTCAGAGAGCGCGGCGCACGATAACTCGATCACCTTGGGCGCTGACTCGGTACTGGTCGCCGCATAGATGCCGAGATACCCAACCCCACGGTAGGCCGAGAGAAACGAGGAGACGTCATACACCAGCCCCCGACGCTCGCGAATCTCTTGAAAGAGACGCGAACTCATGCCGCCACCAAGAGCGGTGTGGAGCAAATAGGCCGCGTACCACGCCGGGTCTTCCACCGACACACACGGCACCCCAAGACAGAGATGCGTCTGCTCAAGATCACGCCGGTGCGGGTAAAAGCCTGGACAGGCAACCGGTGGCGCGCTTGGCACGATGGTGGCTTTGCCTGTGAGCGCCGAGAGCGCTGGGCCAAACTGGTCACAGACCTCGTCGTGCCGCGCTCCACCCGCCATCGCCACCACAATCCGGTCTGGTCGATAACGATGCTCCATGTAACGCAGAAAATCTCCACGCTGGAAGCGTGACACCCCCGCCGCCGTCCCGGAAATGGGCCAGCTCAGCGGATGGCCGCGCCAGTAGTCGAGATGGAACAAGTCGTGAATGAGGTCGTCTGGCGTGTCTTCAATCTGGGCGATTTCTTGGCAGATCACTGATCGCTCGCGTTCGATCTCCACGTCATCGAACCGCGAGTGCAAGAAGACATCGGTCAGTAAATCGAAGGCGAGTGGCAGGTGCTCCGGGAGCACCTTGGCGTAGTAGCAGGTGTATTCTTTCGAGGTAAACGCATCGAGCACGCCACCCACCGCGTCGATCTCCTCGGCGATGGCGGCGGCGGTGCGGCGTTCAGTGCCCTTGAAGAAGAGATGTTCGAGGAAATGGGCGATGCCGTTTTCTTCGGGCGCTTCGTCGCGCGAGCCGTTCTCAACCCAGATCCCAACGGTCACCGAGGGCATGCCTGGCATCTCTTCCGATACCAGGCGCACCCCGTTCTCAAGGATCGTGCGGTGCATCATTTAGTTGGTCCCGCTGTCCGCCCCTTGTGTTTCTTGCAGCGCTTCGCGGTGGCTCAGGCGAATTTTCCCTTGCCGGTCGATTTCGAGCACCTTGACCATGATCTCGTCGCCTTCCTCGACCACATCCTCCACGCGACGCACACGCCCACCGGTGCCGAGTTGCGAGATATGCACGAGCCCATCCGTCCCTGGCAGGATTTCGACGAACGCGCCAAAATCCATGATCTTGCGCACAGTGCCCTTGTAAATCTTGCCGATCTCCGCCTCGGCCGTGATGCGGTTGATGCGCGCGATGGCCTTGCTCATCGCCTCACCATCGGCGGACGCGATCACGACGGTGCCATCATCCTCAACGTCAATCTTCACGCCGGTCTCTTCGATAATCGAGCGAATCATCTTGCCACCTGGGCCGATGAGGTCGCGGATTTTTTCGGGCTTCACCTTCATCGTGGTGATGCGTGGCGCATAGCCCGACACATCCTCACGCGCGACCTCCAACACTTTCATCATCTGCTCAAGAATGAACAACCGCCCGTCACGCGCCTGATACAAGGCTTGTTGCATAACTTCCTTGGTCACCCCGGCGATTTTGATGTCCATCTGTAACGCGGTGATGCCTTGGGCGGTGCCCGCGACCTTGAAGTCCATATCGCCCAGATGATCCTCGTCGCCGAGAATATCGCTGAGCACGCGGACCGCTTCGCCTTCCTTAATCAGCCCCATCGCGATCCCAGCCACCGGCGCTTTAATCGGCACGCCGGCATCCATCAGGGACATCGTGCCACCACAGACGGTCGCCATTGAGGAGGAGCCGTTGGACTCCAGCACTTCGGACACGATGCGCACGGTATACGGAAAGTCGCTTCCTTCAGGCATCACGGCTTGCAAGGCCCGCTCGGCCAAGGCTCCGTGCCCGATCTCGCGGCGACCAGGACCGCGTAAAGGCCGGACCTCGCCCACACTGAAGGCGGGGAAATTGTAGTGCAGCATGAACTTCTTGAACTGCTCGCCCACGAGCGCATCCACGCGTTGTTCATCCGCCGCCGTGCCCAGCGTGGCGATGACCAACGCTTGCGTCTCACCACGAGTGAACAGGGCCGATCCATGTGTCCGGGGCAGGACCCCGACTTCGCACGTGATCGGACGAATATCGGATAAACCACGCCCATCGACGCGGCGATGTTCGCGCACGACCAGCATGCGCAGCGCTTCGCCTTCCAACTCTTCGAGCACCTTATCAACATCATGCCCACGATCAGGATACTCTTCCGCCAGCGCGGCTTTCACCGCTTGTTTGGCGTTCGCGACTGCGGTGCGCCGTTCGAATTTGCCGGAGACGAGCAAGCCCGCTTCGAGCTTTCCGGCCACGAGGCCACGAACCCGTTCGATCAAGGCGGTATCACGCGGCACCACGACGACGGGCCGTTTTGGCTTGCCGACTACGCGAGCGATTTCATCTTGCACATCAAGAATCGGTTTCACGGATTCCTGAGCCAGGAAGAGCGCCTCCAGCATGTCCTCTTCGGACACGGCGTTCGCGCCGCCTTCCACCATGATGATCATGTTGCGACCCGCCGCCACGAAGAGGTTGATGTCACTCTCGTCGAGTTGGCTTTGCAGGGGGTTCACGGTCATCACGCCACGCAGGCGACCGATACGCACCCCGGCGATGGGGCCACCAAAGGGGATGTCCGACACCTGAAGGGCAGCCGAGGCCCCAATCATCGCGAGGGTATCGGCATCGTTTTCCCGATCCACCGAAAGCACCGAAGCGACCACTTGGGTCTCGCAGAAAAAGCCATCAGGAAATAACGGACGGAGGGCACGGTCGACTAAGCGGGAGGTGAGGATTTCGCGTTCCGAAGGGCGACCTTCGCGTTTGAAGAAGCCGCCGGGAATTTTGCCCGCCGCGAAGGTGCGTTCTTGATAATCAACAGTGAGGGGGAAGAAGTCGATGCCGACGCGGGCGGAGTCCGTCGCCGTCGCGGTGACGAGGACGACTGTTTCTCCGTAAGTGACGATGGCCGCGCCGCTCGCCTGTTTCGCCATGCGGCCAGTTTCGATACTCAACGGCCGCCCATAAAATTCCATTTCTATTTTCTTATACATATACCTATACGACTCCCCAGCGCTTCATACGAAGCGCGGTTGCGAGACACTGTCAGAAGGGCGGTGGCGGCAGGATTAGCGGCGCAATCCGAGGCTTTTGATGAGATCGCGGTAGCGGGTGTGATCGACTCCACGGAGGTAATCCAACAGCCGTCGCCGTTGCCCAACCATTTTGAGGAGCCCGCGTCGGGAGAGATGGTCTTTGGCGTGAGTTTTGAAATGTCCGGTCAGATGAATGATGCGCTTCGTCAAGAGCGCGACTTGTACTTCGGGGGAGCCGGTGTCTGTATCGTGACGACGGTACTGTTGCATCGTCTCGGCTCTGCGCCCTACCTCCTGCATGTTGCTCATTGCTTCTCCTTACGTAGTGTTACTTGATTTGTGTCCCGAACCTCTTACCACGGCCACCCCTCACTGTAAAGCTGAAAACACGCGCAGGAGCTGCCATTGCCCGTCACGGTAGTGCGCCATCGCGACCAGCGTCCCGTTAGGTCCCACCAGTTGGGTCGGTTCGTTGAGGTCATTCGGTTGTGCGAGCACCTGAGACAAGACCGCCTGCCGCCCTTGCCGCACGAGGGTCTCGACTTCGGTGGTGATAGGCACCGCTGGATACTGGTGTAGTGCCGTTGTCAGCGAGAGGACCGGCAAGGCCCCTCGCGCCAAGAGCGGCGCGCATTGGTCGAGGGGAATCGTCCGCGTGATGTCAAAGGGACCGAACCCCGTCCGGCGCAGGGTCGCGAGATGCGCCCCACATCCCAGCGCTTGGCCAATGTCCAGGGCTAACGTGCGGATGTAGGTCCCTTTGGAACAGACCAGGGAAAACTGGAGCAGCCCGTCTTCAATCGCGTCGAGCACGAATTGCTCAATCACGATTTTGCGCGGCTCGCGTTCGATCTCCACGCCTTGGCGGGCCAGTTTATACAAAGGGGTGCCCTGATGTTTGAGCGCGGAGTACATCGGCGGAGTTTGCCACGATTCACCGGAGAAGCGGTGCACCAGCGCTTGCAACATCTCTGGCGAGAGCGCGGGCACGGGGGCGGTACGGGTGACGGTGCCGGTGAGGTCGTAGGTGTCGGTCTCGGACCCAAGGCGAATCGTGCCTTGGTAGGCTTTGCGCTCGACCATGAGGAACTGGGCGATTTTGGTGCCTTCGCCCAAACAGATCGGGAGGAGTCCACTCGCGAAGGGATCAAGCGTGCCGAGATGGCCCACGCGGTCCGCGGCGAGGGTCTTTTTGACCGTGCGCACCACCGCGGCGGAGGTCATCCCTTCGGACTTATCAATGAGGAGAATGCCGTGCAGCGGAGTCACTCGTGCTTTTCTTGTTCAACCTGTCGCAGCAAACTTTCGAGGCGGTTGGCTTTTTCCAGGGTGGTGTCGTAGAGGAACCGCAGTTCGGGCGTATGGCGCAGTTGCAGGCGGGTGGAGATTTGGCGCTTGATGTAGCCGACGGCGCTTTTGAGTCCGGCGAGCGCGTCCTCGTGGTCGTCAGGCTGCAATGTGGAGAAATAGATTTTCGCCAGCTTGAGGTCTGGGGTGACATCGACAGCGGTCAAGGTAACGCCTTCAACACGCGGGTCTTTGACTTCGCGTCGTACAATGTCGGCGACGGTCTCGTGGAGCAGACCGCGTACTCGTTCTGGGCGGCGGGAGGGCATAATAAATCGTTATCAGTTGTCCGGGAGTCTCAGCGTCTATAGGCGTCTAAAAGACGGAGGGTTCCGATGTCTATGATCGCGGCACCCTACATGCTCATTCTCGGAGACGCAAGGCTGATGGTAAGGCGCGGTTATGGAGAACAGTCGCAGGGCAAGTCGAAATCAATCGGACCATCGCAACCTCCGTCATAAGGAATGAGATCACAAGGATTACAGTCACAGTAATCCCACCAGCGATGCTTTTGGTGGCTGGGTTTCGATTCCTCCGAGCCGACGGAAGGAGCAGAGGTCAGCCCTTGGTACGCCACCCGACAACGCGCGAGCTGTTTTGGGAGGGCCTTCCAGAGTGCCACGACTCCGAGACGTAAGGTCATGCGACGGGCGTACTCCGAACAGGATGAACGTCCGTGGCGTATCGATATGCGCAACGGAATCCTTTGTACGGGGAGATGTAACGCTGGTACACGGAGATGATCGCGATTGCTAGGTATCGAAGCATGTAGCACCACCTCACACGCCCGCAGTCCCGCTTACCCGCGTCTCGCGGCGTGTTCAGCGTCGCCAGGGGACGGCGCTGCGGTAACGTGGCCGATTTCAGAACTGGTCGAGATCCAAAGGGTTCGCGTGCCCTGAAGACATGACTACCCTCTCCTGTGCTGTTGTCCGCCCTCTCTCTTCGTTGCGCGCCTAACGCCAGGTTTCAGGCGCGGCGAAGAGCGGGAGCGAGGCACGAGCGGACGCTCTTCGCCGTCGCCTGCAAACCCTTGTTAGATGACTCGCCAGATACTTGGCATGACCAAAGCTAGTTTTTGCATAGCCCCTTGGGTGTCCAATCGGTCACCGGCGCCCGAAGGCTGGGATGATTCGTGCAGGATAAGCACGAGCGAGCGGCGCTGCTCGGTCCCGGTGGCTGTGAGGTGCATCGGCGGGCCGGCCGGTACGATGGTGCTTTCTCCTGCGTGTCCAACGATTTTGCCGTCGGGCGTCTCCAAGCATACTTCCCCGGCCGTGGTGTACCACGCCTCGGGTCCCGGATGCCGATGGACAGGCGACGTCATGCCGGGAGTGAAGATCGCTTCCATGTATCGGGCGGTGTATTTGTCCCCCGACTTCACCAGGAGCGGGCCGATTTCCGCCACGCGCACGCCACCCTGTGGACGCCACCCGGCCTCACCGATGGTGAACAGCCAGACTTTTCCCAGTGCCTCAATGACGGTTCCGTGCGGTCCCTTGGCCGCCTCCGCTGCGGCACGGCTGGGATAGCTGTCCAGATGCCAGAAGACCGCCGCCTGGGATAGTTCGCCAAGCGGCACGGCGGCCATGATCCAGCATCCCACCTCGCCGGTCCGCTCGCTGACCGGCTTGCAAGCTGACCCCCCTTGCGCCAGCACTTGCTCGCCTGTTGCCAGCGCCATGAGCGACCACACGATGGCCACCAGTGCGCCACGTGCACGCCACCATGACACTTGCGGCGTCGCCTGGGCCATGCCTGGAGTCGAGAGCGTGGCCGCGGTGAGGCCGCACACGGTCTCTCGATTCCTGAAACCCTTGACCGCCCCCTTTAGCTTGCCCCTACCCACTACCATAATGATTGCCTCCTATGTCATCTAACGCCCAAGCGCACCGCGAGCTGCCCACACGCCGCCCTTCAGCTTCATTCCAATCCGCCACAGGGCAGCGATGCGGTGGCGCGTCTGGTTAGGCATCGCCCTTTGTCTCTTCAAGCGTTGGCTTGCTGGACTTCGTAATCCGAATGAGAAACCGAAGCGCTTCATTCACTGCTTCGGCACTTGGAAACAGCTCCGCTACATCCGGTTCTAACCGAATCACTTCCCCGCCGAAACTTTTCCGCCCCGGCCCTAACCGGCGCACCTCTAACTTCTTGAGATCGTATTCAGGCCGAAGCTCATCTTCCATTGCAGTCTTATCCTTTTTCATAATCTCGTCTTTCTGCTGGCGTCGCCTCTCTGGCACTAATCAAGCGGGTGAGGTCGCCTCGTTCGGTGTACGAGACGATCAGCAACCGCCGCTGCTGTGACTCGCCAATAATCAAGTAGCGATGTTCGTCATAGGAATGATCCGGATCGTAGAAATCAACATAGAGCGGATCATCAAAAACAGTCTTTGCCTCATCAAATGAGACTTTGTGCTCTGCTAGATTAATTGCCGCTTTCTCGTCATCCCAATCAAATTCCATGAGTAGGGAGTATATCGCAAACTTTACAGTTTGTTGACTCGGACGTTTGCGGCAGAAGATGCCTAACGCCCCCGTTCACCGCGAGCCGCCCAACCGTGGCCCTTCGGCTTTTTCTCATCCTCAACCGGGCAGCGATGCGGTGGCGCGGACAGTTAGGGTCGTTCCTACTGCGAGACTGTTCCCTCACTCTTTGTAATCTCTCGTCTTGTTCCTGTCGCGTCGGCCTCCATTCCGCGCTCTTGTTCCTTCTTTGGAAACTCTCGCTTTGTTCCTTCCGCTTCGGCTTCTACTCCGTGCCCTCGTTCCCCGTGATTGCAAGGGGATTCGGGGTTGTGGTTGCTATCGTTGCGGGGTTCCCTGGCGGGGCTTCGTCTTTTTCCATTGTGCAGCCATCGTTGGTTTCATCGGCGCGGGCCTTAACACGTCCGCGTGGAAACCATTGTTACACATTGCCCTTGTTTCTTTCGGGTTCACTCCGAATTTGCTGCAAGACCATTAGATCGATTCGCGCCGACTTCACACCCGAAGCCCTCAACGTTCTGATAGCATCAGTTTCGAGCTTATTAAGTATTTCCACGACGAAGTCTTCCGACTGGAGGTTGCGCTGGATCAGGTGAATGAAGTATGAAAATCGCTCGACGTAGAAGGTAAGTTCACCGATGCGTTTTTCTAGTCTGTACTCCTGTTGGCCCTTTGCCTCGATTTCGAAGCCGCAGGCCCTAAGCCGTGCAAATAGATGCGCTTGGTTATAGATTGAAACCACTATTACTTCCTGAAAAATGATGGAGCGCAAAACATTGGCGCTTAACGGCCACCAAAACAAAGGCAGCGAGCCAACGATGAAGTGCGGCCCATGGTGGTCTGGGAAGAAGAGCCCATTAAGATAGATAGCATTATCACTTGCCCCCTTCTTTATGATTTTGACTACATGGGCCTCAAGCTCTCCAAGGCGGCTCGACCACCCTGGTCTCGCGAGTGCCCCAACGCGGCCGAAGAGAGTAGGAGCCGAGAATCTATAAACTCCTAGTACTAATCCCTCTCCAGCTTGCACGTAGGAGAACTGGCCTCTCTTGCTTTCATTGACTAATTGGTCAAGTTGTTTCGCATACATGGCCGAGGACAAGGAAATTTCCGCAGCAGACTTCCGGCTGTGCTCCTTTGTGATAGTGTCCTGCATCCTCTTGATTTGACGGCGAAGCCGATCTCTTTGGGCCGGCGATAGGGTGGGAGCGGCATTCCCGACTAGGTTCACTTCCTGGGGGATGCTACTCGAGGGGCTAGGAGCAGAGGGCAAGCGATCCACAGCGCCGATGAATACAATCGTGACCTGTATCTGATCTGGATCAACTTCGATCGTCTTCAATTCACCGAGAGCAGCCAGTTTCAAGGTTTTGAGGTCTATCAGGCTTACATCCCCGATGCGAAGGATGGTCGTAGTGCCATGGTAGATGACCAATTTACCCAGGATGCCCCGTGTATTCTCTATGAACGTCCTTTCGCCTAACCCACCTATTCCTGGCGGCAGGTGCCTCTGTCCTTCGTGGCTCAAGTGCTGGAGCAGGTAGCCTCTTTCATTCTGGTAAAAAACCCATGCAAAAGAGTCGCCGAGGAACTTGCCTACTTTGATCACTTCTAGGATTACTTTCTGGTAGTGCGCCAGAGTTGCCATGCGTTGCCTAAACCACGCAAGGGACAGATTAGGCTTTCTTTCAATTATCGTCCTTTTAATCACCTCGATATCTCTATAGAGGCTATCCAGACGTATGAGTGCATTGCAGAGCGTCGGCTGGAACTTGAAGAAGTCCTCAGGTGAGAATCGCCTACGGTCGCCGTCCTTCAGAGACTGCAATAGACCGAGACACGTCGCATATGCGCGCTCAGTGTCATCTACGACGGCTCTGATTCTAGCTCGGTTAATCATTTGTCATTTGTCATT
>JANMSE010000103.1:0-9063 GCA_031389045.1 Deltaproteobacteria bacterium
TACCGATTGTAACGGTCGGTCTCGGGTTTGGGATTGACTACGGTGTATATCTCGTGAGTCGAGCGGTGGAAGAGTACCGCGGCGATATCAAGGAAGCCATGCGCATTGGTATTGCCACCGCCGGCAAGGCGGTGAGTTTTACCGCGTTGACCCTGTCGCTCGGAGCCGCCTGTTGGATGTTCTCCAGCATTCGCTTCTGTTCGGAGATGGGATTATTGCTGGCCTTGTGGATGATGATCAGTTGGCTCGGCTCCTGCACGCTCGTGCCAGCGATTATTGTCCTGGCGAAACCCAAGTTCTTCCTCCGCGCGGTGGAAGAAGGCATTGTTGGATAGATAACCTGCGGAGCACATCTTCGTCATTGGCGAGCCCGCCCAGTTCGCCCCTCGCCAATGACGTGCTCCGCGGTTTGCAGTCCCGCACCTTGGGTCCTCGCGGGCAATCCCGCCCTACGAGACCGTTCCGTCTTTCCGTTGGAAAAAGGTCGCGACGATGACCGCCAGGGTACCGATCATGGCGATCCCAGCGGCACAGAGATACATCGTGGTGAAGTCCGTCCGTTCCAACACCTGCCCTAGTCCGATGGCACTCACCCCCACCCCGATGTCAAATGCCATCATCAGCGTGGCCAAGGCCGGGCCACGATCATGCGCGGTCGAGCGGTCAACGACTAACGCCATGATCGACGGATGGACCGCGCCGAACCCAATCCCTTGGAGCACGGCGGCGGATAAAAGACCAGACATGGAAGTGGAGTAGGCGAGGACGACCATCGACAGCGCCAAAAAGAACATGCCCGGAATAATGATGGCCGAACGGCCAAAGCGGTCGGATAATCGCCCGGACACTGGCCGCAGGACGACGACAACAACCGAGTACACGACAAAGAATAACCCGACATTGCCGAGCTTATGTTGTTGTACGAACAACGGGAGAAATGAGACCACCGTCCCGAAGGTCATGGTCATGCACATCGCGATAAAGCCGGGAAAGAGGGCGACTCGGCTGAACAGCGCCGGACGTGCGAGCGCTTGTCCCTCGTGTGGAGGATGACGAATTGGCTCATGGAGAAATTGCACCAACACGAAACTCAACAGTCCGAGCAGTGAGGCGAGCCAAAACAATCCATCGAACCCGATGTCGTCGATTAAGGCGATCCCGAGCGCTGGGCCAATCGCCATGGAGAGGTTCATTGCCATGCCGTAATACCCCATCGCCTCACCTCGGCGTGCAGTCGGAGCATTGTCGGCGACGTAGACACTGCCCGCGGTCGTATAGATGGCGATGCCAATCCCGTGCAGAAAACGCAGAGCGAACATCACGGGAACCGTGGCCGCGAAGGTATAGAGCGCTGGTGCGACCCAATAGATCAGCGCGCCAATGCGCAGTCCAGTTTTGCGGCTCCAGAGGTCAACGATGCGACCAGAGAGCGGGCGAGTGAGCACGGCGGAGATGGCAAAGGCACCCATAATCAAGCCGACTTGGGACTCGGCTCCATGCAGCTCGTTGACGACGAAGAGTGGCAAGACGGCGAACAACAGAAACATGCTGCCCGAGAACAGGAAGGTGCTGGAGCATATTATTAAGAAATCCCGCGTGAAGAGTTCATGCGCAGCAGAAGGCTGTGGTGGGGGTGATTGGAGCGGCAATGGCCGTGCGGGTTGTGACACTGCGGGAGTGTAGCGAGTGCATTCTAGAGTGACAAGGGACCTGGGAAAATCAAAAGGCAAAAGGCAAAAATATGAAAATCTCAATCGAACCACACGAGTTTGGCACTCTGCTGCACTTGCTGTGAAATCCCCCCTAGTCCCCCCTTTCCAAAGGGGGCCGCGCGGAGTGCGAGGGGATTTTCTCTGGCACTGTGCTACTCTCGTGTGGTTTGATTGAGTGCGGGTGCGAAGCGATCTTACGAACATGGATCAAGTGCCATATATGCCGACGAATACCACCCTGCATTTCGGTGCCTATCGGTTGGACCTACACAACGAACAACTGTGGCGGGACCAGCAGGTCGTACGATTGACGGGGAAAGCCTTTGCCATCTTACGCCACTTGGCGCAGCACCCGAACCAGTTAGTCTCTCGGGCTGAACTCTTTCGCTCGGTGTGGTCAGAAACCGTCGTCAGCGCAACGACCCTCACCTCGTACATCAAAGAGATACGCAAAGCCTTGAACGATGATGCGCGATCTCCGCGGTATATTGAGACCGCTCATCGTCGGGGATATCGTTTCCTCCCCGTTGTTACCACCGCTCCAGTAGCCAGTAGTCAGCATTCAGTCAAAATATCCCCTTCCTTTCCAGCCCCTAGCCCCCCCCAATCCCCAACCCCTAATTTCGTTGGTCGTGAACGAGAAATGGCGGAGTTGTGCATGAGTCTGGAAAAAGCCATCGCCGGTCATGGACAGTTGACCCTTCTCGTCGGAGAGGCCGGTATTGGTAAAACTCGTACTGCCGAGGAACTTGCCGCCCACGCCCGTTCTCTCCATGTCCGCGTCCTCATTGGCCGTTGCCATGAAGGGGAAGGGGCGCCGCCGTTTTGGCCTTGGGTGCAGATTGTCCGGTCATACCTGGCTGACCATGATCCAACCCTCGTGCGAACAGCACTCGGGCCTGGCGCCGCGACGATTGCCCAAGTCATTCCCGATATCCACGAGCATCTTCCTGATCTGTCTGTTCCCCCTCCCCTGGAGTCCCAACCTGCGCGGTTTCGCTTCTTTGATAGTTTCACCGCCTTTCTTAAGCGTGAGGCAAGAGCACAGCCGCTGGTGCTCATTCTTGATGATCTCCACTGGGCTGACAGACCCTCACTCCTCCTTCTCCAGTTCTTGGCACGGGAGCTGAGCGACGCACGCCTGTTTATCCTTGGGACCTGCCGTGACTTTGGGGAAGAACCAGGGCATCCGCTGACGCAAACCCTGGGAGAACTGGCTCGTGTCGCTGGCAGCCAGAACGTAGCGCTGCACAATCTCACCGAAAGCGATATCGCTCGTTTTATTGAACTGACGACAGCACGAGCACCAGCCGCCTCTCTGGTAACGGCGATCTTTCAGAAAACCGCGGGCAATCCGTTCTTTGTGACTGAGGTCATTCATACGCTTCTTCATGAGAAACATGTGGAGCAGGGGGAAGAACTGAACGCTGCGTCGTTACCGTTGCCCCAGCGTGTCCGTGTGGCGGTTGACCACCGCCTCGGCAAGCTCTCCGAATCATGTCGCCACGTGTTGACTACTGCCGCTGTCGTTGGCGGCGTCTTTGACATTTCAGTACTGAAAGCTGTTGAGGACAGGTCTCCCCAACTGCTGTCAGGAGATGCACTGCTCGAGGTTCTTGACGAAGCAGTGGCTGCCCGTTTTGTGAGGCATGACCCCAACAACATTGGGCGGTATCGCTTCTCGCACGCGCTTGTCCGCGAGACGCTTTACGCAACCTTGAACACCGAGCAGCGTGTACAACTCCATCGTCAAATAGGAGACGCCCTAGAACACCTCTGGAACGTGGAGACCGAACCGTCTCGTTCGACAAGTTCAGGACAGGTGCTGAGCGAGTTGGCCTTTCATTTCTTTCAGGCCGCGCCTGGGGGGAATGTGAATAAGGCGCTGACCTATGCTGTCCAGGCTGGGGAGCGTGCCACTGCCGCATTTGCCTATGAAGAGGCCGTGCGTCACTACCAGCACGCGCTGCAACTCGTAGCGCTCCAGCCAGAGGATGAGCGTCAACGATGTGAACTCCTACTCACTCTCGGTGACGCGCACCGGCGAGCAGGGAATACGGCCGCGGCCAAAGAAACATTCCGTGCGGCTGCTGACCTCGCCAGACTCCTGCATGCCTACGGAGAAGAACAACAGACTGCCTCCCTTGTGGCGCGGGCAGCCCTGGGTTTTGCACTCGGCTTTAGTGGGACCACCGTCTCAGGTGGGGTTGAAGATCCCTTCATTGTGAATCTTTTGGAAGAATCCCTCCAGGCGTTAGGAACGGCAGAGAGTCCATTGCGAGTGCGTGTGCTGAGCCGTTTGGCGATGGAGCTCTATTGGTCGAATGACACCAGGCGGCGCGCCACGCTCAGCCAAGAGGCTATAGCCAGCGCCCGTCAGATGGAGGACCCCATCGCACTGGCCTCGGCACTCAATGCTCGTCATGTTGTCTTACAAGAGCCGGGAAACGTTGAAGAACGGCTGGCGATTGCGACGGAGATGATGTGGTTAGCAAGAAAAGTCGAGGACAAGGAACTGACTCTGCGCGGCCACATGTGGCGACTTAGTGACTTGCTTGAGCTTGGCGATCTGCCGACCGCCGACCGTGAGATTGTTGTGTATGCGCAACGTGCGGAAGAGCTGCAGCAACCTTCATACTTGTGGTTCTTGGCGGTCTGGAACTCTACGCGGATGTGGTTGCGAGGGAACTTTGCTGAGGCAAGGCGATTCGCTGACGAAGCCTTGCACATTGGTCAGCGCGCCCAAGACCCCGACGCGGTTCAATGCTTTATTGCGCAAGTTCTGGGGCAGCGTAGCGGGGTTACTCAGTCGAGCGACATTGAGATCCCGGTGCAGAACCTCGCTGACCGGTACACCGCACTCCCAGTGTGGCGGTCCGCGCTCGCTCTTGTCTACACGGACTTTGGGGCAGTGGATGAGGCGCGTCGAGAGTATGATCCACTTGCCGCCAATGATTTTGCTGACTTGCCCCAAAACGAATACTGGATGGTCACCATGAGTAACCTTGCGCAGGTGAGTATGATTATTGGCGATTTCCCACGCGTCATGGCGGCATATTCGCTGTTGCTTCCTTACGCTGAACGCTGTGTGGTGGTGAAGCCAGCGTTGGTTTGCCTTGGGTTGGTCTCACGATTGCTCGGTCGTCTCGCGGCAATGCTCGGGCGTTGGGATGAAGCCGAGGCACACTTCGTCGCGGCGTTACAAGGCCACAAACGGATGCGAGCGAAACCGTTGATTACGCTGACGCAGGAGCAGTATGCGACGATGCTCCTGGCACGTAATCAGCCTGGAGATGCTGAACAAGGAAAGCGATTGTTGGAGGAAGCGTTTGCCTCCGCGCAAGCACTCGGGATGGACGTCGTTACCAAGCGAATCCTGGCTCTGAGAGACAAGATTACAAACCATACGCGCTAAACACAGAGGCAAAATGTGAGGCACTCTCTTTTGCCCCTCTTATCCGTGGATTCAGGAAGAATCAGGTAGGGTGAGCTGCGACCCACCCTACGAGTACCGCCTGTGCGAGGATGCGCGTTATGGGCACGTACTCGTCATCACGTTCCTGCTGCCGTCCTCCCAGCCGTCGACACGCCAACCTCGTAAGTTCGTGCGTCCAACGCGTACAAAGCCTTCGAGCCACGTTCGCATCGAATGGGTGAACGTCTTGTACAACATCGTGGTGTCGTAGAAGGACGCGTCGTCGTAGGCGCCTTCATGAACGCCGCAGTTGGGCATCCACGCATAGAAGGTCGGGAAGTTTCCGGGGCCGCCAAGGCTTGGGTCGGCGCCAGTCGCGAGTTCCGACCGGGAGCGCGAACCATCGAGGAGCGTCTGGAACTGAGTCTCAAGGCGGGTGCGGTGCTCATCAACGGTGAAGAGTGGTGGACATGGACTGAAACCTGTGGGGCAGTGAGGGTAGTTGTCCCAGTCTCCCCAGTCCACGAAGTGCCCGTTACCGTGGTTGGTGTGCTCCTGATTTGGGTCAGTGAAATCCTCGCGGAAGAAGAATGGCGTGGCGATGTGATTAAAGAGGACGTGATGGCGATCACGGCATTTCCAGTCGTCGCCGGTCGCGGCATGGGCGTCCACGCACGAGGTGTCAAAGACCGCATTCCAGCTATCGTATTGCTCGACAAGGTGGCCAGTCGTGTGGAACGTCGCACCATCGTAAGAGAAAGGCACTCCATTCCCTATCGTCTCGCCTGACCAGACGGCGCTGTAGGCATCACCCGCAAGCGGATTGCCGGAGGCGTCAGTGGCAAATGCGGCTTCGTTCTCGATCGACTCGAGGAAGTTGGCGTCGAAGACCGTGCGCACGTCACCTGTGAAGCCAGGGATGTCGGCAAGCGACTTGGCGAGGTGGTCGATATTGTGAAAGAGTCCATGGGCCCCGCCGGAGTGGCCGACGAAGAGGACCTGCTCGGCGTCAGCGAGCGGCGATAGGGACTCTTGCTGTTCGATCACCCGCCCAGCGCCATTATCGGCCCACGTCGTATACGTGAGGCCACTCTCCAGCGCCTGGAGCGCCTCTTCCATGATCAGGTACCCTTGCTGGTACAGATTAAGGTTCACAGAGGCGCCGCCCGGATTGGTATGGTTGAGGAAGTAGCCCCCCGCCGCCTCGTAGGCGATGCGTCCGTTGTAACGGTCATAGCTACATTTCTCAACGCGCACGCGGTTGTACCCCGCGAAGACCGGGTTCCGTACCGGGTCGGGGCGGTGGATGCCTTCGAGGCTCTTCATCGGGGGGTCAACCGCAGTGCTCATCTCATCACGTTCGGCCGGGTTGGCATACGTGTCGAGACACGCCTGGGCATTGTCGAAGACCCCGTCCCCGTCGCTATCCTGGGCATTGCACGAGCCACCGCCTTGCATGGTGAACATCCACTTGTTCGATGGCCCACCGACTGCCTTATCGACATAAATGCTTGGGCGGGTGCCGTCCAAGCACCGCACGTCGGGGTTGTTGTTCAGAAAGACGCGCGTGAAATCCTTGACACCCGCGACGTTCGTTGGGGTAGTGCCAAAGTTTGGTTGAGGTGGCTGGCCTGGAAACGCCTTGCAGCGCAGCGTGTCCTGCCAGTAGGGATCAGCACAGTTGTTACTGGCCTGTGCCATCGCTCTGCTGGTAGGGACCGCCAGCATCCCCAGGGACAGCGCGAGTGAGAGCGCCAGTACGCGGCGCTGATTATTCCAATGAAATGAAAACATAAAAGCCTCCTGAAAAAGTTTCGTAGTTGAGCTGAGCGTGCCGCGAAGCCCACTACCCAATGAACGTCCCTGTCCTCTGTCGGGACACGGCGTGCCGTGTCCCGACAACTCAAGCACTGGCTAACCCCGGTCATCAATGCAGATGACGTGCATCGAGGTGTTATCGACGAACGTATTCACCTGACCAGCTGCCTTCCGCCCCAGGCAATAGAAGGTCTGGTTGCCTGCTAGGTTCGGAATAAAGCAGGTGCTTGCGACCACCAGATGGTCGATGTCATCGGCGTTAACTTCTAGCGGAAAATCGAACTGGCGCACACAAGCATCTGCAGGGGCAGGGTTGGCTGCGCCGTTGTTGTTGAACGCCCCGTAGAAGTAGTCTTGATCCTGGTTCGGATCGTGCGGGTTTCTCACCGTGGAGGTGCACGTCACCTCACAATGGAAGACTCCATCTGGGATTACTACCACCGTGGTGAGCAGTGGATTCCAGTTGTTAACGGCATTAATTTGGACAGCAACCGGGGTCTTGTTGCCATCGATAACAACGGTCTGTGCAAGGGCAGTGGACGGCGCCATGGCGAGGCTTAGCAGTAGTAAGGATTTATAAAAGCTGTTTACAGATTTCATGGTGGTTTCCTCTCTTTTTGAGATTGTTTGTAGGATTGAGTGTTTCGATACGGAGTTTTCCTGTTTTCCCTCACGGGGAAGAGTTCGACAAAACTTTCCTTAGGTGAATATCCTGAATCTGCCGCCACCGACTGCGCGTGGCGGCAGACCGGTTCCTGGCCTGTTGCGACTGAGTGCCTATTGGTTCTGCACCAGGACGGCCTGGTTCCCTGCTACGGCTCCCGCGGCGGTATAGCAGTCCATAAACACGGCATACCCTTCACCGACCGCAGTATTCTTATGGAGAGTCACGAGATAGTTACCCGCGCCCCCGGCCAAGGTGACGAGTGCAGAGGGACCGCCGCCATCCACGGCGCACGACGTAGTAGCTAATCCGTTGGGGTTAATCACCTGTACACAGATCTGATTTCCGGCGGCGATAGCGTCATTGACGTTCGCCTTCACGCTAATGGTTCCGATCGGACAGGTCATGGCATAGACATCCGTCGCAGCCGCACCCGCGGCAATTCCCAGAAATCCGCCGAAGATATCCGCGTGGGCGGACCCGACGCCGCTTAAACCGAGGACGAGTGAAGCGGTCGCAATCATACTTCTGAAGTTATGCTTTTCCATAATATTCTCCTTTCGTTGTGAACATTGTTAAGGGTTGGTCGAAAAAGTAAGAATAAAGAACTTTTACATCCGACATCCCTGCAGGGTTAATGTCTTGTATGGAGGGTACAAAGGAAGAGGCGAAAAGTCCTGGCAAAGATGTGGGATTGTTGTGGGATTTGCAGGAAGGAGAGCGGATTGATACTTTTTCGGTTGGCAGGCGTAAGACCAGAGATGCGGATATTACGTGAAGTCTGCGCGTAATTCCGCATCAGTCTTTTCGTGCAAAAATTCCCTCTCCCGGCTGGGAGAGGGGGAGGGGGAGGGGGAGGGGGATCAAAGATAGATTCCTTGACAACTCTGGCTTTTCCAGAGACCGAATTACGCCCAGGCTTCATATTACGTGTGACGTGTTGCGTGCTCCTGTTGATTTGGGGCCTTGGGCATGAGGCAAACGCAGCAGACTCCATGCTCAAAGGGCGAGATTTAGAGAACCGTGCGCTCTATGGACCGGCAATGGCGGAGTATCAACGGGCGATCAAAGAAACGCCGGAACATGCCGCCGAAGCCCATTGCGGTTATGAGAGTCTCGGACCAGTCACGAAGAAGTCCCAGGCAAGTTTCGCGACTTGTCTTAGACCCGTCTTAGACTTGTGCTGGACTTGTCTGAGACTGTCTTCACGCTGCTTTCTTCTTCACGCCATTCATTGCCCACCCCGCGGGCAGTTTGGGCGGCACTGGCGGTTTCAACCCGGTTTCTTCTTTGCACCGCGCTAGCAGTTGTTCGAGCGGTGGGCCAAAATCAAAAGTCTGAATCGTGCCGCGCGCTTTCGCCAGTTGCTCACGTAGCTCTTTGGTGGCCGCTTCATCAACTTGCTCTGTCTGGGGGTTGATCACTACACCGTAATCACGCCGCGCTTTTTCTAG
>JANMSE010000120.1:0-2608 GCA_031389045.1 Deltaproteobacteria bacterium
GCCGGTTCTACTTCCGGATGGAAGGGAAGCTAGAGTTTCAGCGTTGCAGCCTCATAAGGCGCAATCGAGAACACCCCAAGTCGTTTCTTGGAAACTCGTTACCGATGATGGGCAGTCTCTCTATGTGAAGAAGATTTCACGCGGAAAGGCGGATTCTCATCTGAGTGCGCCGGAGGGCATATCGTCATCGTTTCATTCACCTTCTCAGGCTTACCTACAGCCCGTGGAAATCGGAAGAATCGGAGTGAAGCTACCTGTTCGCGATATTGGTAAGGCACGACTCTTCTATGAAAAGGCTTTAGGGTTCAAGGTGGAGAAAGAGTTCAGTGGGGGAATAAACTTTGATAGTGGAGTGATGTTGCGATCTGTAGGTCTAGCGCGAGAAACGAAAATGGAGCTGAAAGAAGTAGCTCTCAAAAGTGCCACTCTTGCTTTTAAAACTCGCTCTCTGGATGCGGCCTACAAGAATGTAACTGGGGTAGGAGCTACTATCCTTACTGAACTCTCTCGGATGAATGGGGGACGACTCTTTCGATGCCTTGATCCCGATGGGAATGTGATAGAGCTTTTCGATTGATAATCCTCTACAAAAAATAAATCCACCATATACAAAAAGTGCTTTCTGGAAGCTCAGTGCCAAATCTCCATCCGCAATCCTTTCTGATCAACGAGAGGATCAGCAGGAACCCGATTCGCTCGCCCAGTGCTAATGCGTAGCGCAGTCCAGGCAAGGACGTAGGCGTCGAGCAAGTCATCCATCGCCACCTCGGCCCTCTTGAATACCAGACAGGCGTTATCAAACGCTTGCTGCATGTCTCGAAAGACTCCCTCCAGTATCCGTAACCGTTCTTCCCGTCCCTCCGGTGTCTTCTTGTTATGTTGCAACGGTGCGCCAGCGAGCGCCAAGAACGCTAACTCCGGATGGGCTTCATGTACACGCTGTTGTAAGGCCAGTGTCATCAGTTGATCCACTTCGCGAATCTTGGGCAAGATGTTGAACGATTGAATGCTCAACCCCAGCGCGCGCACCTGATCGTAGTGTGTCGCTTCGAGCATCGGACGAGTCGGCGGTGTGAAAATGCTGCTGGCGCGACGACCGAGAAGCTGACGGGCCTGTCGATCACAAACACGCCCACCCGGCTGTGGTAGGTCGAGCAACCCAATCGGCATGTCGATGGCAATTACCGTGGGCGAGGGCTCAAGAGCGAGTACATCCGCGAACTTCGGACACAGTGTCACCTGATGTGTCCACCCTCTCCGTGTTCGTTGGAGCAACACAACAATCCACCCCGCGCGACACCCATCAACTCCCGCGACCCAATTCATGTCTGTTGTCCCAGACTCCGAACTGAAGGACTCCGAACTCCGAACTCCCCAATGCCCACGACCCAATTCATCGGTTTGCCACCCCCATCTCTACTCATGCGTGCTTTTCTGGCACATAGGAGGACGATCCCTCAAGGAGGGAGGACAACATGGAACACCAAGAGACGTTTGGCTTGCTGCGAGTCGCCGCGGCTTCCCCTCGGCTGCGCGTGGCGGATTGTGCCACCAATGCGCAACACATCCTCGACTTGATGGCGCAAGCCGAACGTGAGGGCGTGGCACTGCTCGTCTTCCCAGAATTATGTCTGACCGGCTACACCTGTGGTGACCTCTTTCAACAACAGGCCCTGCAACAGGCCGCCTTGGCCGCGCTCGCCCAGGTGCGGGACGCGACGAGTGCGCAGTTTTCTGGAATCACGGTTGTTGGTCTTCCTCTGGTTGTCCAAGGACAGCTCTTCAACACCGCCGCCGTGCTGTATCGCGGTCGGATTCTTGGGGTCGTGCCCAAGACCTTTTTGCCGAATTACAAGGAGTTTTACGAACGCCGCTGGTTCGCGCCCGCGCTCGCGGCGGCACGAAAGGAGATCGAACTGTTCGGCCAGTCCATTCCATTCGGACACGACGTACTGTTTTGTGCCGAGCACTGGGATGACTTCACTTTCGGTGTGGAGATTTGTGAAGACCTGTGGACCCCGCAACCACCGAGTATCCGCCAGGCGCTGGAAGGGGCAACGGTGCTAGTGAACCTGTCGGCCAGCAATGAAGTCATCGGCAAGGCGGCCTACCGCCGACAACTGGTGACCAGCCAGGCCGCGCGTTGTCTGGCCGCGTATGTCTACAGCGCGAGTAGCACCGACGAATCGACCACCGACGTGGTGTTTAGCGGTCACTGCTTGATCGCGGAGAATGGTGTCCTGCTGGCCGAGTCGCAACGGTTTCGTCGGGACTCAGCTCTCATCGTGACGGATGTTGACCTCGAACGACTACGGAGCGAGCGGGTCCAGTTGGGCAGCTTTGGAGATACGGCGGTTTTCCAGCGCGCGGCTGAACCACTACGCCGGATTCAATTTCCCTGGGAACCGCGTTCCGCTCCAACCCGCCTGGCGCGAACAGTCGAAGCGCATCCATTCGTGCCACGGGGCACGCAAAACCTGCGTGAGCGCTGCGAGGAGATTTTTCATATTCAAGTCGCGGGACTAGGGAAACGCTTGCTCCATCTCAACAAACCCACGGTGACCATTGGCGTATCCGGGGGGTTGGATTCCACCTTGGCACTGCTGGT
>JANMSE010000134.1:0-3223 GCA_031389045.1 Deltaproteobacteria bacterium
AATGAATTGGGGACGTGCCCCAACGCTGCTCACGAACTTCATAATTTTGGGGAGTAAAAGGAAGAAATGGTCTCCACCACATGTTGCCGTTGAGCTTCGCTCAGCTCTGGATAAATTGGGATGGCGAGCGTCTCCGACGCAGCACGACGTGATTCTGGGCAATCATCCGGATTGTGCCCAAGGTAGTCAAAACACTTCTGCAGATGGAGCGGGATGGGATAGTAAATCTCCGTTCCGACCCCGTTCTCCGTAAGCCACTGTTTCAGCTCGTCCCGTCGTTCAGCGCGGAGGACGTATTGATTCAGAATGTGACGATAACCCGGGACT
The DNA here is from genome assembly GCA_031389045.1 of Deltaproteobacteria bacterium. GTDB lineage: Bacteria > Desulfobacterota > Binatia > Bin18 > Bin18 > JABFSC01. The sequence continues at coordinate 328 of JANMSE010000134.1, forward strand.
CGGTGTGGTGTGAACACAGGGCTCGTCCCCGCTCGCTTCAACGCATCGTCATAATAACGCGCATTCCCTTGACGTGCCGCGGTCCAGCGATCCAAATACGGCAATTTCACAAGCAGCACCGCAGCCTGCATTTCATCAAGACGGAAATTCCCACCAATCGCGGCGTGATGATATTTGGGTTTCCCACCATGGACCCGCAGGACTCTTAACCGTTCCGCCAACAGCGGGTCGTTGGTCGTGCACATACCCGCATCCCCGAATGCGCCGAGATTCTTACTGGGAAAGAATGAGAAACAGCCAATATCGCCCATGCTCCCGGCACGCCGACCACCAAGATATTCCGCCCCGATAGCTTGAGCAGCGTCCTCAACAATTTTCAATCCATGACGACGCGCCAAGTCGAGTAAGGGGTCCATGTCAGCCGTCTGCCCAAAGAGATGCACTGGCATGACAACTTTCACTGTGCCCCCGGTTTGCCGGTTGACTAAGCGTCCAGAGCGTAACTCACAGTGCTGCTCTATCAAGTCGGCAACAGCCTGCGGCGAGAGATTGTACGTCACCGGATCAATATCGCAGAACAACGGGCGAGCACCGACACGAGCCACCACCCCACCGGTCGCGAAGAACGTAAACGGCGTCGTAATCACCTCATCCCCAGGACCGACATCCAAGGCCATCAGCGCGACGAGAAGCGCGTCGGTTCCCGATGAGACGCCGATGCCATAGCGGCACTGCGAGTAAAGCGCAATCTGTTCCTCAAGTTCTTGAACACGCGGCCCAAGAATGAAGTGTTGGCTGGCGCACACCTCTCGCAAGGCTTCCATGATCGCAGGCTCAAGCTCGTGGTATTGCGCCTTGAGATCAAGCAGCGGTACTTCTACACGGTCAGGTTGTCTTTTTGCCACGGTTTTCATCTTTCTCTCGCCTTCAGGTAAGTTCGGTAACGGTCAGTCCTTCTTTATGATAACGTCGCCCGCAATCCTGACATCAGGACGGTCCGCAAAAGACGTCATCTTCAAGAATGACCCCGGTATAGACAGAGACATTATTCTGAATCTTGACGTTATTGCCGAGTATGCGATCTGGGGAGATCACAACATTTTGACCGAGGTTACAACCTTCGCCCGGAAGAAAAACAGTCCCACTTTCAACAGGCCGAGTGAGTCTTCCGTTTACCGCGCCAGCCGTGGCCTCGTAACCAGGCTCACGGTGGACAGCCGTTAGGTTAACAACTAGACCAGCGTGATTTGGTAACTCCGCGTGACGAATGGGCTGCCGAACATCGACCGTTATCGCCCTGACCTGCCCACGCGAGGCTGCCTCTTGGAGCGAGACTGGCCACGAATCTTTGGAAGATAGGCGCAGGTCGGCAAGGACAATCTGGCCGAACAGATTCTCAATAGGTGAGTAGCGAAATGAGTTCCGATAAACCCCGTTCCACCAAAAATCACGCAGGTCTCGAAGACATTTCTGGTCATATTCATGCGCGCTCCCTTATACGCTCAGAACTGACGACCGACAACTGACAACTGGCCGTTTCTCACGGGAGAGCAGCATTTGGTTATTTTCGCGGTTGCTGGTAAACAGCACCCTGGCTTTAGCGGTTGAGGGGTGGCAAGCGGGAGTCCAAAGCCACCGGAACGATAACAATAACTGAACGATGACAATATGTGATGACCTGAAAATGGCAAACCACTTGAAAGGGTGGGACGCAAAACTACTGGCCTAAACTTTGAGCAGGCGGCACCAGCTCAAAGCAAGGTCGCAGAGCTGCCAGGCGAGCACAGAATCTCCTCAGAGGTCTGTATTCGCACGGATGGTATGAAGGAGGTTCGGGAATGCGGTTTCTCTCGTCAGTCTATCGACAGACAGTTTTCTTTTTTATCGCCCTTGGTCTGATTCTGGGGCAATCCACAAGAGCCACCGCAGCTTCACAACTCAGGATAACCTGGAGTGACAGCTCTTCCAACGAAGACGGATTCCGCGTTGAGCGAAAAGCTGGGACGACCGGAACATACGCGCAAATCGCCCAAGTGGGCACTAATATCACCGCTCTCTCTGATTCCACGGTCACTGCGGGAACAACCTACTGTTACCGAGTCCGCGCCTTTAATACCGCCGGCAATTCGGCGTACAGCAACGAAGACTGTGGTACCGCGCCCACAGTCTCCTTTACCTTGACCGTTGTACAAAATGGGACGGGAGAGGGGACTGTCACGAGCAGCCCCACAGGAGTTTCCTGTGGCAGTGACTGTTCAGAGTCATACACGAGCACAACATCCGTCACTTTGTCAGCGGCACCTTCAGCCGGCTCGACTTTCGGCGGCTGGAGCGGCGGCGGCTGCAGTGGGGCGGGGACCTGCCGTATCCTCACCAATGCTAATACTTCGGTGACCGCGACGTTCACCGATATCACTCCACCGCCCTCTGCGAGTGGTCTCGCTATGGCGTATGGGTTTAACGAAGGGAGTGGGGCCATGGTAGGGGACGCCTCAGGCAACAAGCGCACTGGCACTCTCTCCGACGCGACGTGGACCGCGGGCAAATATGGAGATGCCCTTGCCTTCGCTGAAAGCACGGCAAAAGTGACCGCTGGCCTCACCTCCCATGACGCCGTGCGCTCGTATGCGCTCTGGACACTGCGCACTGGGGATGGGGGTAGTGGCCGAGGCCGAATCTTTGACAAACGTACCACAGGCATGGAGGTCGAACTGTTGAAAAATCACGCCAGCACCAACTCCTATATCTATGAACGCGCATGGTCGGGTGGTGTGGCCACCTGGTCAATTCCCCGCCCGTCGGCCAACGTCTGGCACCACATCGCGATAGTCTATGACGCTTCGAGTGCCGCGAATAACCCACGGATCTACGTTGATGGAATCGCACAGACAGTGAC
>JANMSE010000139.1:0-33674 GCA_031389045.1 Deltaproteobacteria bacterium
GCAGGAACTGGTGCTGAGCAGTGAGGGTGCCAGCAAAGCGCAACACCGTCGCCCAGAAGGCCAGATCACTCCCGACCACCACACCAGGGGTGAGTATCGGTTTTCCCATGCTCGCGCAGAGGACCTCAATGGCCTGTGACATGGGGAGCGGGACCGCGGTCACGGTCCACGGCGCAAGCGTGGCCTTAGCCACTGATACAGGCGGTTCCGCGATCAAGGAACTGGACGCCAACGGTGTATCTTGCACGGTGGGCAGCCAGAGGCAGAGCGACTCCGCGTCAGGTTTCACGGGAAGCGTGATGCCCGCGCTGGCAAGCGCGGCGCTGAGCTGTTCGACCCCTGCATTGTAGGGCAGGACACGGTGCGGTGTCGCGGACTTCCCTCGTCGAGCAGGACGCCCCTGCTCCAGGGCGGCGATTTCGCCCCAACAATAGAGTTGTTGCTCACAGACCCCAGCATGAAGAACAATCATTGGCATCCTCAAGAATCGTCAGGCGCGCGGGTGCACCGCGTTTACTCGCACGTGGAGCGCATCCGGCGTGATGGCTCCTTACCTCCAAAACCCCTTACTGGCGATGACATCTACGCAATCAGGGCACCGCTGGCAATGGGGATTGGACGGAGCCTATAACCCTTTCCGTTTTCCCGAGAATCTGCCAATCTTCGTCTGGAAATAGGCATTCCCCAGAACTGTCACAGGGGGGACAAACGAGATGACCACACCCGCATGGATTCCTACACTTTTTCAGGCGCTCGACGCCTTCGATACCAACACGTTCGCCAGTTTTCTCACCGATGAAGCGATCTTCGTTTTTGGCAATGCCGAACTCTTGAAGGGGAAGATCACCATCCGTGATGGCGTGGCCGCCTTTTTCCGTAGCATCGCCGCCATTCGTCACGACCTCACCGACACCTGGGCGGTGCCTGACGCGGTGATCTGCCACGGAACCGTGACCTACACGCGCCACAACGGGACACAACTGCGCGTACCCTTCGCCAATGTCTTCAAGTTGAAGAATGAACGGATTCAGGACTATTTAATCTATATCGACAACACACAGTTGTATGCGTAGCCGCGTGCGGGAATTCCCTCTCCCGGCTGGGCAATGGTATGAGGTTAAGGAAGTTTTTGTCGTGGTAGAAATCGCCCCCACACCACCTCTCGCCGGGGACTGAACTCCCCGGCTACCCTCATCGCCTCGCTCCGCGAGGCCGGATATGCCGCAAAGCGGCATTTGAGGGTAGCCGGGGGTTTCAACCCCCGGTTTGCTGCAGCGCCGGCATGAGTTCCTTGGCGAATAGCTCCATCGACCGCTGACTCTTGGCGGGGTCCAACCCAGGCAGATGCATGCCCATCACCAGATGCGTGGTCCGTATCTGTTTCGTCATCGCCTCGATTTGTCGCCCGACTTGCTCAGGCGTGCCGACGATGGGGCGCCCGATGAGCTGCTCGGTGACGTTTCGCAGTTCCGTCGCCGGTGGTAACTGCGCCGCCTTCTCGGCTCCGGGAAAATCCTTGGCCGCCGCTACCCAGCCGCCATACTGGGTCAGCATATAGTGCAAATGGTGCTGGACATCACTCCACGCCTCTTCATACGTTGGTCCGACGTGGACCCAGCGCAGTTGCGCGGCATGAAAATCCTTGGGATCACGTCCGTGCGTCTTGAGCGCCGCGTCATACGTGGCTTGCGAACCCGCATCGCCACCACCCAGAAAGTGACAGCCGAGACGCGCGGCGCGTTCGACGGCTTTCCGCGTGCCCGCGCCCACCCACAGCGGTGGGTGCGGTATCTGTGGCGCTTTGGGGATCATGCTGATGTTCTTCAGGTTGTAGTGCTTCCCTTGATAGGAGAAGGGGTCCTGCGTCCACATGCCGCGAATGACCTCAATGCCTTCTTCCATGCGCGACGCGCGTTCGCTGCGCGGAATGCCATAGCCGGTGAACTCCGCTGGCGAGTAGCCTTGGCCGAGCCCTAGATCAAAACGTCCGTTGGAAAGAATATCGACCGTCGCGGCATCCTCGGCGACGCGCACGGCGTTATGCAACGGCAAGAGCAACAGAAAAGTACCAATGCGCACCCGGCTGGTCATGCCCGCGACCGCGCCCGCGATCGGCAACAAGGAGGGGGAATAGCCGTCCTCGGCGAAGTGATGTTCGGTCAACCAGATCGTGTCATAGCCCAGCGTCTCGGCGACCTGCATTTGTCGCAACTGTTCGGCATAAAACTGGGGAAACGGTTTGCGCCACTGCGGCGGATTGCGAAATGGAAACAATAATCCAATATCCATAGCGTCCTCTTTTTCGTTACCGTTATTTAATAGCGACAGGATTCACGGGTGACCCCACCGCGCCAGAGAACCGCAGCGGCTGGGCCGCGAGCAAGAAGGCATACGCGCCATCCTTGGCGCAATCGCGACTCAACTCTTCCAGGTCCCAAATCTCGCCCAGCATCATCCCCATGTCACGAATGGTGAGTAGATGAAACACCAATCCCGCATCCGCGATCTCGGACGCGAACACTTCGACCGCGATATTATCACTCGCCACGGCTGCCGCCTGTTTTTGATGCAACCATTCCGCGCAGCGCCAACTGAGGCCCGGGGAGTGGATCGTCCACTCCTCGCCATTGCGCGTCTCCAGAAAGTTGACCCGCCATCCGGTGCGCACGATCACGACATCGCCAGACTCAACCGTCACACCTTCGGCTGCGGCAACCTTGTCGAGGTCTTCGGGAGAAATGATGGTATTGGGCGGGAGGTATTTGATGCCCCGGTGATGCGCCACGTCGAGCAGCACGCCGCGGGTGGTAATCAGTCCACGTTCCGCCACCTGGTCAATACTGTCCTTGGTGGCACCGAAGCTATTCACGGCGGAAGCAGGATAGCCGTTGTAGAGCTTACCGTCGTAATACACATGCGAGAGGGCATCCCATTGCGTGCTCCCTTGCAGCGGCATGATGATGTAGTCGTCGTTAAAGCGCATCGGCCCTTTCCAGAACTCGCGAATTTGCGCTTCGGTGCTGCCACCCCAGCCTTCGAGGTGCCGGGCCACGTTCTCGTCGCCGCCATCGACGGACATGATGTGAATCGGATTACGCCGAAAGCCGTGCGCGCCTTGTGGGCCGTAGGCGTCAATGGGGATACTGAGCGCAATCGTGCGTCCCGTGCGCACCAGACGGGACGCCTGCACGACCTTGTCCGGTGTGATGTAGTTGAGCGTCCCTAGTTGATCGTTCGGTCCCCATTTGCCCCAGTTACGCACTCGTTCCGCCACGTCTCGCCAGTGTTCGGCCATTGTGTGATCCTCCCTTTTTGTATTTCCGTGTGGGCGTTGTCTATTTTATCGCAGGGCGAAAATAGTCTAGCGCGCGGCAGGTTACAAGCGCGTTGAGGTGCGGAGGGAGGGAGCTGAGATGGAGTCCCGTAGCCTGATGGTAAATTCGGAGGGGACACGAGGTTATGGGCCACGCGATTGAGAAAACTGGAATGAAACTTTGGATTTTTTCTCACCCACCCTACGCACTCCCTTTGCGTGGTCTTTCAAGAGGTGTAGTGATATTTACGTAATATCTACACACAAAAGAGGGTATGCCCATGAGCGCGGACAAGGTGCGACTGAGTCTTGATGTTTCCCCCGAATTGAATCGAACGCTTGATGAACTCGCCCTGAAGATTCATGGCACTAAGAGTGATGTCTTGCGGAAAGCCATTGTGTTGATGGAGCTGGCCGTACAAGCGAAAGATCAGCAACAGAAGCTGGGCATCATCGACAAGGACCGTCAGGTCATCACGGAAATTGTCGGACTCTGAAAACGGAGGCAGCGTGATGGTCACTCTCAAGGACCAAGCGTCGCTTGATCTCAATGCGCTCGCCCAAGCCGGGCACTATGAGCTGTCGGTGAAAAGTCCCGAAGACCCGGACGATGCACGGCACCGTCGCCGGAAAGACTTGCTCCTCTTGAGCGTGGCGCTGCTCGGCCTGTGCGCGATCGGCTTTTTTTGCTTGTGGGTGCTTATGAGTCCCACCGCTTCGATGGATGATAAAAAATGGGCGCAGTCGGTGCTCACCGCGATTGTCGCTGGGTTGATTGGCTACCTGACTGGCAAGGGGACGACGTAAATACCGCAGCCTGGATGGAGAATAGCGGAATCCAGGGAGCCACTTGGTGAGGGCAGGTAGCCTAACTTCTTCGCTCCGTTCTATCCGACGCTATGCTGCCCCATTTTACGCCGTCGGAAAGGACGCGAGATTACGGACCACGCGGTTGAGGAAACCGAGATAGTCGTCAATCTCTTCGTAGCGATCCAATTCGGTTTCTTCCTCCGCGGTCAGCCCGGAATCTTTGTGCTTTCTCGGGAGCGTTTCGATTCTGTTCCGCACAGTAGTGGAGGCGCGAAAGAGTGGCACGCCTTCTTCCATTTCGATCCGCACAGCTCCTTCTAATGGGAGCGTTCCGGGCAAACTGTCGAGGCGGGGAAAATCGTGACTGAGTGTGGACATGAAAATCGTCTAGGCGAAGGAAGGTGGGATTGCAAGGGCATGGGGCTGGAGCGTGGCATCCCGGATTCCACTCCGTGGCATCCGGGCTCATGCGCGTTGACAAACAAAAAGAGGTCATAACTATATCACTCGATGTTCTTCCGCGACAAAACTTCGTGCGCTACTCAGATCAAGAAACTTTTCTCCATCTGGCCATGCCCCTTCCTTGAACTCCGGGGAGTCGAGGAGCTTTTGCATGGCGGCGACATCATCCACCCACAATTGCGCGACCCCATCCCATTTCGGCTCGGCATACGTGTACGCCGCATCAATCAGATGACTTTGCACGTAGCGTCGGAGTCCAGGCAGCTTCTTCACGATCGGTCCATGAACCTCGATCCAGTATTGCCGCGCGTCGGCCAGCGACCAGCCCGATTTACGCTTGAGCTGAAAGATCAGTTTTGCCTGGGATGGTGATGATGGACCATCAAGGATCACGTGATCGGTGGTCAGCATCCCTTCGACGCGATTCATATCAATGAAATTGGGCTCGTCCGCCAATGCGCCTTGCAGGTATTCGACACTCGCGCGCAACCCCGCCATCGCGGCTTCATCTTTCAGCCACCCCTCGGCGACGCCATCATACGTCGAGTTCATCCCCGCGAAGGGAATGCGGTGGCTTTGGATATAGCCGTCCAATTGGCGAATCCGTTTGGCGATGGGGCCATGCACGTCCCGCCAATAGCGATGGAATTCAGCCTCGCTGATCGTTGGCTTTCGCGTAATGAAATACAGAGAATGTACCATGCCGTGCTCCTCGTGCGTTCCATGTGTCTTGGTCGGTAGCGCTTTGCTTCACCACTAGTGATCGTTCAGCCGCAGCCCCGCCCGCTCCCAGCGCACCGTCACCACCCGTCCGAGTCCTGACTCGGTGATATACAGCGTGCGAAAATCGGGGCCACCAAAGCAACAGTTGGTCAGCCGGCGGTCTTCCACGGCGATCGGTGACAGTGCCGAACCGTTGGCTGCGTGGACAGCGACGACGCCGGCATTGTGCGCGCAGATCAACATCGTCCCTGCTTCGTCGAGACAGAGACCATCCGGCGCGGCGGGTTGGGGGATGGTGGTCAACAGCCCAGACACTGGCCAGGAACGTGGACTCCCGGCGCGGGCACCAGCGTCGACTTGGCCCAAGACGCCGGGACTCTCAATCGGAATCGCCCACACCCGGCTGGTGAGTGACTCCATCACAATCAGTCTGGCCCCATCCGGCGTCAATGCGATGCCATTGGGCAACAGAAAGAGGTATTGCATGCGCGTGACCTTGCCGCCATCGCGACGGGCGTAATAGAGGTGCCCGAACTTGGTGCCCTCGCGGGTGAGCGGGCCGGGATCGGTGAAGTAGAAGCCGCCGTGGGTATCCATCACTAGATCGTTGGGACCGTGGAACGGCTGTCCATCGCACTGGTCATAGAGGGTTTCCACTTTCCCGTGGGGGTCGATGCGTTGGACGTAGCCCGGTACCTTGCCACCGTTGTTCGTGACGTAGAGATAGCCATCCGGCCCCAGCGCGGCTCCGTTGGGGGAACCGCCGGTCTCGGCGAAGGTCCGTTTGGTGCCATCCGGTGCGATCGCCGCAATGCAGGCACCCCCGATTTCGGTGACGTACAACGTCCCGTCCGGTGCCCATACCGGTCCTTCGGGGAACTTGAGTCCATCAGTCAGCACTTGTGGTGTCATGCTTTTTCTCCTTGGGTGAAAGCAGGCGAGACGCCTGCACTCCCAGGTTTTCTTCGATATTTTTGACTTTTGATTTTTCCTAAAAACCGCCTCATCCCTTGGGCAGTCCCAAGACCCGCTCGCCAATAATGTTGTGCTGAATCTCGTTGCTCCCAGCGGCGATGGTGCTCCGTCGGGACGCGAGCATGCGGTGCGACCACTTGCCGCGATCAATCGCGCCCTCCGCTTGATACTCGAACTGGCTATAGGGACCCAGTAGCTCCATCGCGAACGTCTGTATCCGCAGGTTCAGCTCCGAGGTGCCCAGCTTCATCATGGAGCCTTCGGGGCCGGGTGGAAGCCCTTGCAGTTGGCGGGTGAGCTGACGAAAGCTGGTGTACTTGAGCGCGCTGGCCTCGCATGCGAAACGCGCGATACTTTGCCGCACCGCGCTGTCTTCCCAGGCCGGACGACCGTCGCGTTCCACCTTCTTGGCGAGATCGGTGAGCTGGCGGACTTCCACCATCATGTCGGTACGCCCGCCGTGAATCGTGCGCTCGAACATCATGTTCGTGATCGTCACCATCCAGCCTTGGTTCTTCTGCCCCAACAAGTTCGCCATCGGCACCTGCACGTCCTCGAAGAACACCTGGTTGAAGCCGTGCTCGCCGGTGATCTGGATCAAGGGCCGGATCACAATCCCCGGACTGCGCAGATCAACCAACAGGTAGCTCAACCCTCTGTGCTTTGGCGCGGTGGGGTCGGTGCGACACAACAGCGTACTGAAGTCGGCGTGATGCGCATTCGAGGTCCACACCTTGGAGCCGTTGACGATGAAGTGATCGCCATGATCGACCGCGCGGGTCTCGACCGCCGCGAGATCAGAGCCGTGGTTCGGCTCGGATAATCCCTGACACCAAATCTCCTCGGCGGGCGGAATCTTTGGGATGTAGCGTTGCTTCTGTTCCGGTGTTCCCCACTGCATCAACGTGGGCCCCACGCGAGCAATGCCCTGAAAATTGACCGTCGGCGGCGCTTTGATCCGTTCGAGTTCCTCGTGATAGATGACTTGTTGAATGAGCGAGGCGCCGCGTCCGCCGTACTCCTTGGGCCAGTGAATACACATCCAGCCATTGTGCGCGAGTTGGCGATGCCAGGCGCGACGGCGCTCGAACTCCTCCTTGGTATCCGGGTCGTGTAGCTCGCCATCGTCCCGCCAGTCGCGGGGCACGTTCTTCTCCAACCAGCTTCGGAATTCAAGACGGAAGCGTTCATCTTCAGCATCGAATTTGAAATCCATTGATGTTCCCCCTTTTCTCGGTAGCGACGTGCCTCCTCTATCACACCCCGCTCGCAAAGGCCAAGGTGGAAGAAAGGCGGAAAATTGGGAAGGGTGCTTGCACGGATCGGTTTTTACCGATTCGGTCGTCCGCATTTTCGCTGGCTATACGTGTTGTGTACGGACCACTGACTGGGAGGGGAAGACGATGGACTCGCCCCACCCGACAGCCGGTGACCACTCGGAGGCTCTCTGGAAACTGCCAAACGACCCTGCCAGTGACGAAACCGTGCTTCGACAAGCTCAGCACGAAGGGTTGACCTCAACCAGTGGAAGCGCCTGGTTGTGAATAAGGTCCTTCTTGCCAATCGTCCGACAGTGCTTCACTAGCACCACCGCTCGAGCGACCCCACTCCGTTTCCCCGATTCTCCGCTCCTTTCACCTATTCTCCGGGGCTGCGGTACTCCGATTTTACTGATAGCTGACACCTGTTAAGCTGACATGCCAGCATAAGGAGTAAATCTGTATGGAAGCCATGCGTTTGCACAGAATTATGGAAAAAGACGGAGAGCTACTCATTACCGATTTGCCGTGCAAGAAGGGGCAGCATGTGGAGGTCATTGTTCTGCCGGAGCCGCCAACGCTTCCTCAGTCTCCTCAGCTTACCGCGAAGCAGCTTCTCGAATCCGACATTATCGGTCTCTGGCAGGACCGGGAGGATGTTACCGATAGCGCGGCCTTCGCGCGCCAACTGCGAGAACAGGCTCAACAGCGGCAGAGGTAGGCGATGATTCTCCTAGATACGGATGTGATGATTGATATCTTGCGACGGTACCCGCCCGCCGTAGCATGGATGGAGTCCCTGGGGAACGAAGAAATTCGCTTACCCGGTTTTGTGGTGATGGAGTTGCTCCAAGGATGTCGGAATAAAAGGGAACAAGAAAAACTGGAAAAGGTCCTGCAATCCTACGCCATCACTTGGCCATCCTCGGACACCTGTAACGAGGCCCGATCGGTGTTTGCCAATACCTATCTTAGCCACGGACTCGGGCTCTTGGATGCACTGATCGGGCAGACGGCGGTCGCCTTGCAGGTTCCCCTCTATACGTTCAATGCCAAGCACTACGCTGCCGTCCCACGTCTACAAACTATCCAGCCCTATACAAAATAAAATTCGTAGCGGGAGAGTTACGTCGCCTGGATGGAACAGCGCGCAATCGAGAACTTATCCGCTCCCTTGCCGCACCCGCCCGACCTCACCTCAAGCTGCGCGTCGAAGTCTGATTTTTGGTTCCAGCCCACTCGCCTCGACGAGCCGTGAGACTCGATCAATGGTAATTCTTTGCAAGATTCCCGAGAGAATCCTAGTCACCGCACTGCGTGGTAATCCGGTCCGCTCAGCCAGCTCTACGTGAGTCAACTGTTGTCGGGTGACTTCGCGCAGCACCGCGGCAGTCAGTTGCGCTTTGAGTACGGCCCTCTATTCCTCAATGAGCGTGGGGCACTTGGATGGATGACACGAACACGAAAGTCGCGCTACAACAAGTGTCGTCACCACACAAACCGAACAAACCGGAGGCCCCCATGACCATTCCCGAAACCCCACAAAAGAGCACTCATAAGGTCGAAATTGTTCCCGTTGTTCTGGAGCCCCACTCCAACGCGGATACGCTGTCGGTCGTCCGTATTTTCGCCGGCTATACTTGTTGTGTGCGGACCACCGACTGGGAGGGGAAAACAATAGGCGCGTATATTCCCCCGGATAGCGTCGTGGACTCCAGTCGCCCGGAGTTCGCGTTCCTCGCTGGCCACGAGCGCATTCGGGTCAAGAAGCTCCGAGGCATCATGTCGATGGGACTGCTGATTCCCGCTCCCCCCGGCGCGCGGATTGGGGACGATGTCGCCGACTCTTTGGGCGTGACCCACTACGAGCCCCCACTGCCGATGTCCACGGCTGGCGACACCGAACCACCACCCGCCGGGTATCACCCAGCTTTTGATATCGATAGTCTGCGGCGCTACGCCAACGTCTTTGAACCAGGCGAGTCGGTCTGGATCACCGAAAAGATTCATGGCACGAGTGCGCGCTATTGTTGGCACGCGGGCCGGATGTATTGCGGATCACGCACGGAGTGGAAACGAGAAGACGACAAGATCGTCTGGTGGCTGGCGCTACGGGCGACCCCACAAATCGCGGCGTTCTGCGAAGCTCACCCCGACATCACGGTATACGCCGAAGTGTATGGCCCCGTACAAGACCTCAAGTATGGCACGGGCAAGAACGAGGTACGCATCGCGGTGTTTGACCTGCTCCGTGAGTCACAATGGCTGGACCCCAAGGAAGCACGAGAACTCGGCAAGGACTTACCGTGGGTGCCGCTGATTCACGAGGCGTTTCCCTTCGACCTCGCGAAGGTCCTGCAAGAAGCGGAAGGGCCGAGCCTGGTGGCTGGCGCGAATCATGTCAGGGAAGGCATCGTCGTCAAGCCACTGACAGAGCGTACCCACCCGGAAGTGGGTCGGGTATGTCTGAAGATCGTGGGCAATGGGTATTTGGAGCGCGCGTAGAGGGCCCAAAAACTGACGATATGACCTCATCGAGACAGGAAATACGTTGTCGTCCCCTCTCCCGACATGTTAAAGGGAAAGCAAGAAGGGAGGTGTCCCACGATGTCGAGTAGAACCTTAACCATGGATACGTTGATACAGTCCGATTTATGGCACGAGTTTGAGAAAACCGCACGCGACAAACGTCGCCGGCCGGTTGAATTACTAGCGGATGTGATTGCTGACTTTCTGGAAACGCAAGAAGGCACGGCTGTATTTGACGACATTGAGCGCGACTTACACCACACGGGGGACGCGGAAGACAACGCGGTGGAATTGGTAAAAGCCTATCGCGACTCACGCCGCGCGTCGCAGTCGAATCTCGGCTTCCAGCCCAACCGCGTCAACGAGCCGTAGGACTCGATCAATGGTAATCTTTTGCAGGCTTCCCGAAAGAATGCCGGTCACCGCACCCCGTGGTAATCCAGTCCGCTCAACTAGGTCCGCGTGAGTCAACTGTTGTCGGGTCACTTCGCGCAGCACCGCGGCAATCAATTGTGCCTTGAGCACGGCCTCTATTCCTCGGCTTTTAGCAAGCCCTAATTGCTGCGCGAGCTGCGTGGCGGATGATTCCTTCTTCATAGTTTTAACTCCTTGAGCCTTTTCTGTACGACATCAAGCGTGCGCCGCGGTGTTGTTCGCATCTTTTTTTGCACGGCGTGCAAGACATACACAACTCTGGTTCCGGGAAGAACATAAAAGACACGATACACCCCGGAACGGTCTTTGAGTCGCAGTTCGTGCACCCCGTTACCAATAATCGGCATTGGACGGGAAAGCGGCATGGCAAGCACCTGTCCGCTATCCAATCTCGCCAATGCGTCAGCCAAGTCGCCTCGTATCTCTTCGGGAAATCGTTGCAGCTCGCGCTGACATGCAGGAAGGACAATAACCATGTTGGCAATGTCTCATGTATAAGATTCTCCGTCCATGTCGATGGTCCCGAGGTCTGACTCGTGGCGCGAGAGGTGAGGTCGCCTCGGAAGTCCCGTAGCCTGGATGAAGCAAAGCGAAATCCAGGGAGACGCTCCGTTCCATCCGGCTACGGGGCTACACGGCGAAGAGGGTGTCTGAAAACTACCAAACGAACCTGCACTTGACAAAACCGTGCTTCGACAGGCTCAGCACGAACGGGAAAAATCCAACCAATGCACGGCCTGACCCGTTCGCCCTGAGCTTGTCGAAGGGTGAACGACGAATGAGCAGTAATTTCCGGAGAACCTCTCAAAACAGAAAATACCGCTGCGCCAGCGGTAAGACCGCCACCGGTTCGCAGGTCAGAATCCGCCCATCGGCTTTCACCTCGTATGTTTCAGGGTTAACGTCGATCTGCGGGAGCGCCTGGTTGTGAATAAGGTCCTTCTTGCCAATCGTTCGACAGTGCTCGACGGGCACCACCGCTTTGGCCAAGCTCAACTGCTGAGCAATCCCGCGTTCAGCAGCGGCTCGTGACACAAAACTCAAGGAGAGTGCCGCCCGTGCTCGACCAGAGTGGCCAAACATCGGCCTGCCAAAGACCGGTTGTGGGGTCGGGATCGAGGCATTGGGGTCCCCCATCGTCGCCCAGGCGATAAACCCGCCTTTGAGAATCAGCTCAGGTTTGACCCCAAAAAACGCGGGTCGCCACAGCACGAGATCAGCCAGCTTGCCCACCTCAATTGACCCGACGTGTCCGGCGATGCCATGCGTGATGGCGGGGTTGATCGTGTATTTGGCCAGATACCGTTTCACACGAAAGTTGTCGTTCTCTCCCTGCTCTTCCGCGAGCGGGCCCCGCTGCACTCTCATCTTGTGCGCCGTCTGCCAGGTGCGGAGAATCACTTCGCCCACGCGGCCCATCGCCTGCGAATCCGACGACATCATGCTGAAGGCCCCCAGATCGTGGAGCACATCTTCGGCGGCGATCGTTTCTGGCCGGATGCGTGACTCCGCGAACGCCACGTCTTCCGGCACTTTGGGGTCGAGGTGATGACAGACCATCAACATATCGAGATGCTCATCAATCGTGTTGATCGTGAACGGACGTGTGGGATTGGTGGACGAGGGCAGCACGTTGGGCAGCCCACACACCTTGATGATGTCCGGCGCATGTCCGCCGCCCGCGCCCTCGGTGTGATAGGTGTGAATCGTCCGGCCCTTGAATGCCGCGATCGTGTCCACGACAAAGCCGGTTTCGTTCAGCGTGTCGGTGTGGATCGCCACCTGCACGTCATACTCGTCAGCGACCGACAGCGCGCAATCAATCGCCGCCGGTGTCGAGCCCCAGTCTTCATGCAGCTTGAGCCCAATGGCCCCGGCTTCAATCTGTTCGCGTAACCCCTCCGGTCGCGAGGCGTTGCCTTTGCCCAGGAAACCGAAATTGAGGGGGTACTCCTCCACCGCCTCTAGCATCCGCGCTAGATTCCACGGTCCCGGGGTGCAGGTAGTAGCATTAGTGCCGGTGGCCGGACCGGTGCCGCCACCGATCATGGTCGTCACCCCCGACGCTAAGGCTTCGGTGATTTGTTGGGGGCAGATAAAGTGAATATGCGAGTCCACCCCACCAGCAGTGAGGATCTTGCCTTCGCCAGCGAGAATCTCCGTCCCTGGTCCAATGATTAACTCCGGCGAGACGCCATCCATCAATAATGGGTTCCCGGCTTTGCCAATGCCACAGATACGACCGTTCTTGATGCCGACATCGGCCTTGATGATCCCCCAATGGTCAAGGACGATCACATTGGTAATCACGAGATCCGGAGTGCCGTGCGCGGAGGTATGCACCGCCGACTGCCCCATGCCATCGCGAATGACCTTACCGCCGCCGAATTTGACCTCATCGCCGTAGACCGTGCAGTCCTTTTCAATCTCAATGATCAAGTCGGTATCGGCCAGGCGCAGCCGATCCCCAGTGGTAGGGCCAAACATCTCGGCATAGTGACGACGTGAGATAGTTCTCATTTTTTTCTCCTCCGCAACAACCCGCACTCCAGGGAACCGGGGGAAATGGGGAAATGGGGAAGAGGGGAAACGGGGAAGACAAGCACCCGGTCTCTTCCCCCTTTTCCCCTTTACCCTTTGTCCCTTTTCCCCTTTGTCCCTTTTACCCCTGCCCCCGGTCTTATTAGCGGATGGGTTGATGCACGCTGACCAATTTCGTGCCGTCGGGAAACGTCCCTTCGACCTGCACCAAGTCGATCATCTCCGCGATCCCCTCCATGACATCGGCCCGCGTCAGAATCGTCGCGCCGAAGGACATGAGTTCGGCCACCGATTTGCCGTCGCGAATGCCTTCGAGAATCTCCGCCGTAATCAACGCGACCGCTTCGGGATAATTCAACTTGAGGCCGCGCGCGCGCCGGTCCCGCGCCACCATCGCGGCCACATAGATCATCAGTTTTTCTTGTTCATGGGGAGTGAGGTGCATGACGGCCTTTCTTGCTCGCGGTGTGATTCACACGTCGCGCGGATCACACCGCGAGATGTTGGCGAATGACCTGGTCGGTCAGTTCGGTGATATTCCCGGTCGCGACAATGGCCCCCTTCTCCATGATGGCGAAGGAGTCGGCCAGCCGTCGAGCAAAGGGCAACTTTTGTTCGACCAGGAGCACCGTGAGTTTCCGCTCGCGATTCAGCCGCAGAATAATATCGCCGATCTCATGGACGATATTGGGCTGTATGCCTTCGGTGGGTTCATCTAGGATAAGCAGTTGGGGGTTGGTGACAAGCGCCCGGCCAATCGCGAGTTGTTGCTGTTGGCCGCCAGAGAGGTCCCCGCCTCGTCGAGCGAGCATCTGCTGGAGCACCGGAAACCAGGTGAAGATTTCGGGCGGAATGTCGCGCCCTTTGTCGGCACGCGCACCAAGACCGATGCGCAAGTTTTCCTCGACGGTCAGTTGCGGAAAAATCTCCCGGCCTTGCGGCACGTAGGCGATCCCGGAGCGCACCCGTGTTTCGGGCGGACGACCAGCGAATTCTTGGTTGTTGAACTTGATACTGCCATCACGAATCGGGAGCAGCCCCATGATGGTCTTGAGTAAGGTCGTCTTGCCGACCCCGTTGCGACCCATCAGGCACATGCAGGACCCGGCGGGGACCTGGAGCGTGACATCCCACAGAATGTGACTTTCGCCGTAGGCTTGATTGAGTTTGGATACGTGGAGCATGGTTCTCTCGTTGCTACGCCCCCAAATACACTTCGATCACCCGTGGATCATTCTGGACGGCGTCCATCGTGCCTTCCGCCAGAACGTGCCCTTCGTGCAAGACGGTCACTTTCCGCGCCAACCGCCGCACGAACTCCATATCGTGCTCGACGACCACGACCGTATGCTTCCCCGCCAGCGAGGTAAGGAGTTCCGCCGTGCGCTCCGTTTCCTGTGGAGTCATGCCAGCGACCGGTTCATCGACCAGCAACAGGCGCGGCTCCTGAATCAGCAACATGCCAAGTTCCAACCACTGCTTCTGTCCATGCGAAAGCAACCCGGCGCGCGTGTGCATCTCCGCCGTCAACCCAATCGTCGTCAGCGTCGCTTCAATGCGATCTCGCTGCTCCCCGGTCAGACGGGCGATCAGGCTGTGCCAGAGATTCTTCTTGGTTTGCATCGCCAGTTCAAGATTCTCGAAGACCGTGTGGCCTTGAAAGATGGTGGGGCGTTGAAATTTACGCCCAATGCCAGCCTGGGCGATTTCATACTCGGCCATTGTGGTGAGATCTATGGCATTGCCAAAAAAGACGGTGCCCGAGTCGGGGCGAGTCTTGCCGGTGATCACGTCCATGAGCGTCGTCTTGCCCGCGCCGTTGGGGCCAATCAGACAGCGCAACTCGCCTGTATCAAGATATAAGGTGAGATCGTTCAACGCCTTGAAGCCGTCAAAACTGACGGTGAGATTCTCCACATAGAGGATAACGCCGTGCGTGGTATCGACCACGCCAGGGTGCAGGACATGCGAGCCGACCGCGCTGCCCTTGAGATTTCTTTCCGCGCCTTGCATGGTCAGCCCGCCTTCGCTGATCGGCCCAAAGCACGGCCCAGACTGACCACCCCACCCGGACACCACAAGGTCACCACGACAAACAACGCGCCCAGCATGTAGAGCCACAACTCTGGAAACGCGCCCGTGCACCAACTTTTAGCGCCGTTCACCAGCCAGGCACCGGTCGCGGCCCCGGCGAGCGTCCCACGACCACCGATGGCCACCCAGATCACCATCTCAATCGAATTAGCGGGCTGCATCTCACTCGGATTGATGATCCCGACTTGCGGCACGTAGAGCGCGCCCGCGAGCCCACAGATCATCGCCGACACCACCCACAGAAACAGCTTGTAACCGCGTGGGTCATACCCACAGAACATCAAGCGGCTCTCCGCGTCGCGAATCGCCATGACGACGCGTCCGAGCTTCGAGACCACCAGGTAGCGACAGGCGAGATACACGAGCAGGAGGGCCGCCACGGAGGCGAGATACAGCCCCAGCTTGGTAGTGGGCTCTTGCAGGGAGAACCCCAGCAGCCGCTTGAAATCGGTGAGGCCATTATTGCCGCCAAAGCCCGTGTTGTTACGGAAAAACAGCAGCATCAAGGCGTATGTCAGCGCCTGGGTAATGATCGAGAAATAGACCCCGCGAATGCGCGAGCGAAAGGCGAAGAAGCCAAACGCGTAGGCCAAGAGTCCCGGTACGAACAGCGCCATGAAGCACGCAAAGCCAAAGCTGCTGAACCCGTACCAGTACCACGGCAACTCCTTCCAATCGAGGAACACCATGAAGTCCGGTAACGCGCTGCGATAGACACCTTCCCCGGCCATCGTCCGCATGAGGTGCATGCCCATCGCGTATCCACCCAGGGCGAAAAACACACCGTGCCCAAGACTGAGAATCCCGGCGTACCCCCAGATAAGATCAATGGCGAGCGCGACCATGGCATAACAGACAAACTTGCCAAACAGCGGAATCAGATAATCGGGCAGATGGAGCATGGAGTCGGTCGCGGGCACGCGGTTCAGCAGCGGAATGCCCACCAACGCGACAAACGCGAGGACGCCGAGCAGGAGCCATTCACGTCGCGAATGCAGCACCAAGGGGGCATCACTAACGGATGCCCTGGGCACGACCTTCTCGTGTTGGTCTTGCGTCGGTTTTACTTCGTCGGACACGGTCGTCACCGAAGAATCAATCACACTACCCCTCCGCCATGCGACCCTTAAGAGCAAAGAGCCCCTGTGGGCGATACTGAATGAACAGCACGATAAAAATCAGGACTCCGATCTTGCCCAAGACAGCGCCCGCCGCCGGCTCCAGCAGTTTATTAATGACGCCGAGGCCGAGCCCTCCTAGCACAGTGCCGGCGATGTTGCCAACACCGCCCAGCACCACCACCATGAACGAATCAATAATATACGCCTGTCCCAGTTCCGGGCCGACATTACCAATTTGTGAGAGCGCCACTCCGCCAAGACCAGCCAGCCCTGAACCCAGCCCGAAGGTCCACATATCGATCCGCGCCGTGGGGATGCCCATGCACGCGGCCATTGCGCGGTTCTGTGTCACCGCGCGCACGTATAAGCCGAGGCGCGTGCGTTGCAGAAGCAGCCACATCGACACCACCACGAGGACAACAAAGACGATGATGGCGAGACGACTGTAGGGCAGCACCACGCCATAGAGCACTTCGACTCCCCCGGAGAGCCAGGAGGGATTCGCCACCTCGACGTTCTGAGCGCCGAACAACGACCGGACGCTCTGGATCAAGATCAGGCTGATGCCCCAGGTGGCGAGGAGCGTCTCCAAGGGACGGCCATAGAAGAAGCGGATCACACTGCGCTCCATCAGCATGCCGATCACACCACACACCAGGAAGGCCCCGGGAATAGCGACCACCAGATAGTAGTCAAATGTCGCTGGTGCGTAGGCTTGAAACAGCCGCTGGCTCACGTAGGTCACATACGCGCCGATCATGAGCATCTCCCCGTGCGCCATGTTGATCACGCCCATCAACCCAAACGTGATGGCCAAGCCCAACGCGGCGAGGAGCAGGATACTGCCTAAACTCAGTCCATAAAAAAGATTGCCGACCGTGCTGATCCAAAACTGGGTGCTCGCGAAGCTGCTCAGAGCATCGGTGGCGGCCTGTCGCACGGCTGGGTCGGGTTCACTAAAAGAACCGTCCTCACGTTTCGCAAGCAACCCCTCAAGTTGGGACTTCAAGCCGAGGTTGCCAGCCGCGCGGATCATCGCGATGGCTTCCAAGCGCGCCTGCGGGTCGGGACTCGACAGTTGCACTTGGGCAAGCGCCACCTCAAGGACGGCACGAACCTGTGGGTCGGTTTCTTTGGCCAGTGCCGTCCGCATCGGGGTGATGGCTTCGGGGCGTGACCGTTTATTCAGCTCTTCCGCCGCAGCCAGACGGACCGTGGCATCGGCGGCCTGCAACTGGAGTTGCGCGATCACCGGCAACAACGTGCGTCGCACGACATTGCTTACGACTGGGGTACGTAATTGATCGACGGCCACTGTCGCCACTGTCCCACTCATGGCTTCACGGACGGACGCACCATCCTCACTCACAATATAGAGCGTCCCATCTTCAGCGACCCGCAAGCGGCGGTCGCGCAGGGCTTCGAGCACAGGAAGTGCTGTCGGATCATTACGAGCGCCGACATCAGCAACCGCACGCTCAATCTCACTCGGAGTCGTGGCGGCGAATCCCTGAAGGGATGAAGGCGGCTCCTCGGCCCTCGCGAGGGGCGCGGCAATCAACAGGCCGCCCAGCATGACGAGGGAAAGACGTAAATAGTGAGTGAAAGAGTATGGCATGGAAAATTGGGGAACGGGGGACAGGGGACGGGGAAATGCCGCATGTTCTGCCCAATCTCGCTTGGTCTTACTGGAGACTGATCCCTGCCCTCTGAAACCGAACCCTGTTCCCCGTCCCCCGAACCTCGTTAGTTCTTATACTTCGGTTCCGTGCAGTTGCCGCACACCCATGGATACGTCCAGTTCGCGACTTTCTTCGCGCTATCCGGGATAAACGGGCTCCACGCCTGCGCCTTGATTGGTCCTGGGGTCTTCCACACGATCTGGAACTGTCCGTCCTCCTGTATCTCACCGATAAGGACGGGCTTATGCAGATGGTGATTTTCCGCGTCCATCTGAATCTCAAATCCCGACGGCGCTTTCACCTTCTGATAGCCGATCGCTTGTCGTACCGCACCGATCTCTGTCGTTCCCGCCTGGGCAACGGCCTGTGCCCACATTTTGATGCCAATGTAGGTCGCTTCCATCGGGTCATTCGTCACACGCTTGTCCCCACCCGGCAGATTGTGTTTCTTCACGTAGGCTTTCCACTTGGCGATGAAGGCCTTGTTTTCCGGAGTGTCCACCGACATGAAATAGTTCCATGCCGCCAAATGACCGACGAGGGGCTTGGTATCAATCCCGCGTAGTTCTTCTTCGCCGACTGAGAACGCCACGACCGGCACGTCCTCAGCCTTCAGTCCTTGATTGGCGAGTTCCTTGTAGAACGGGACATTCGAGTCGCCATTGATCGTCGAAATTACTGCGGTGCGTTTGCCGGTGGCGAACTTCTTCACGTCCGCGACGATGGTTTGGTAGTCGCTATGACCGAACGGCGTGTACTGCTCCATGATGTCGGCGTCGGCCACACCCTTTGAGGTCAAGAAATAGCGGAGAATCTTGTTGGTGGTGCGGGGATAGACGTAGTCCGTTCCCAACAAAACAAAGCGCTTCGCCCCACCACCTTGGTCACTCATCAGATACTCAACCGCTGGAATCGCCTGTTGGTTCGGAGCCGCTCCTGTGTAGAAGACGTTATACGATGATTCTTCTCCTTCGTACTGCACGGGATAGAAGAGCAGGCCATTCAGTTCCTCAAAAACCGGCAGCACCGACTTGCGCGACACCGACGTCCAGCAGCCGAACACCACCGCCACCTTATCCTTCTGAATCAACTCCCTGGCCTTCTCGGCGAAGAGGGGCCAGTTCGATGCCGGGTCCACCACGATGGGCTCGATCTTCCGCCCCAGGACGCCACCTTTCTCGTTGATCTCCTCGATGGTCATCAGCGCCACATCCTTCAATGATGTTTCGCTAATCGCCATGGTCCCGCTCAACGAGTGCAGAATGCCGACCTTGATCGGTGGATCAGCGGCGGTGGCTTGCCCCGCTGCCCACAGCCACACGCCAAGGACGGCCACCATCAAAAGTGAATGACCTCTCCCGCGCCACTGTTTGTGATTCTTCTGTTGTATCATCCTTCTGTCTCCTTTTTCGTTTGTTGCTAGAATAAAAATTGCGTCTGCACCCGTAGCAGATGATCCCCGCGATTCCCACCGGAGAACGTATCCGTATCAATGAAGCTGTAGTCCATCTGTAACTTGACGTTATGTCCGTAGAGGTAGTAGTTCAGCCCAGCGGTATACTCCATGATGTCGCCCCGCACGTTTGGATTGTTCGAACGTGCGAAATCCACTCCGGACACACGCCCGGACAACTCCCATCGTTCCGGCACGAGATAAAACCCGGCTTGCGCGTAGTAGCCCCAATCCTCACCACTTTTCCGGTCCACGGTCTTGAAGTTGTTGTGACGGAAATGGCCAGCGGCTTGGAGGCTGAAGCGATCCCAACGAAAGCCCCCATCCAGGGTCGCGTTAGTGGTACGGTCGCCCGGCAGGACGTTCTGAAAGGTGGACGCTTCGTCAATGGGGTTGAACGCGCCAGCGGCACCGATGGAGAGTTGCGGTGCGCTCACCGGCGTCGGCGAACTCTCCAAGTATCCATAAGGATCAAGAATGTCGATTTCCACGCGACCGAGCCAGGCCAGTTCATCACCGAAGTTTTGCTGTCCCCCCGCGTCGAGCGCGCGGATACTGTTGGTGAGCGCGCCGTCAAAAGCCACGGGCCCAATTTTCCAGCCGGCATGGGTCCCAATCGCGCGCTGGAGGTTGAAGGCGTAGTCCGCCGCCGAAAGATCGGAGAACAAAAGGTTCCCAGGATGCGTGTAAAACTGACGGCTATAGGGGAGAATGAAGCGCCCAGCTTGGAGCGCTAAATCGGGAGTGAAACTATACTTCATCCACCAGTCGAGCGCGGACACCCGATTGCTGTTGCCGAAGGTGCTGGCTTCATACTGCATGAAGTAAGAGACCCTGGGGTCAAACACCTGACCGGAAAATGCGATCCGCGCCAGCGCCACATCAAAGTTATGATTGCTCTTTCCCTTCTCTGGCTCGAAAAACGTGTAGCGTACCTGTCCAAAACCATTCACGCGTAGTGAGAAACTGTCATCGTCCGTTTTGACGTAGAATCCCCCATCAAAGATGTCCTTGGCGGTGACCCCGCGCCGGAACGCGCCCTCACCTTTTGTGTAGCCCGCCTCTAGTCCGGTCGTTGGTCGTGCTTGCTCCTTTCCTTCCAGCTCTAACAGGCGTTTCTCCATTGCTTCCATCAGCCGACGTTGCTCCGCCATCTGCTGACGCAGTTGACCGATGTCTTCCCTTTGCTGGGCAAGTACCGGTTGGTGAGTGAACAACATCACAAGAGCGCTCACATACAGCGCTCGCCATCTCTGTCTCTTCATGCCTTCCTCCTTCGTATTGTGGGCCCCAGTCGGTGAGCAATCCCTGTACCATCCGTACTCCCTTTCCAGACACACAAAGATGGACCGAGAACTGCCCTGTTCAAATAGCTACTTAGTGGTGACCGCAGGCTCCAGATGTGGCCGCGCCGCGGAGGCCGTGCTGCCTGCGAATTAGGCAAATGCCCGCGAATTAGGCAGAGAGGTTGGTACGGGAGTTTACTTTGCGCGTACCATTTACCGAGTTCGGCCCTGGTGTCAATAGAAATTCACTACTTTGGAGACAGCTAGTTTCGGCAGGATTCTTGCGTTATGTCATCACGAGCAACAACAGGCACGCAGGCAGGAGTATATGTGATTCCAGGTGAAATCCTCCCGGCAAACGGTGAGATCACGTTGAACGCGGGGCGACCAACGCTCACGGTGACAGTGCTCAACACGGGCGACCGGCCCGTACAGATCGGGTCGCATTATCATTTCTTTGAGGTGAACCGCGCCCTGCGCTTTGATCGCGCGGCCACGTTTGGGCTTCGGCTCGATATTCCCGCAGGCACGGCGGTCCGCTTTGAGCCGGGGGAGGAAAAAGAAATTACGCTCGTCCCTTTTGGTGGAGAGCGGCGTGTGCTGGGGCTGAATGGTCTCACTGAGGGAGACACGAGTGACCCTGACGTTCGCCAACGTGCGCTGCGGACCGCGGAGGAACGTGGGTTTCTGAAGAGTGCCGCCACGGGAGCGAAGCAAGAAGGACAAGTCAATTGATCCCCCTCGCCCAAGTAGATGCGCATATTCCTCATGGACTGCGAGAGTTCGTTGCCTATCGCGACGAACTGCTTCCTCAGCGGCCCGCCGGGTCCTCGGGCAAAAGCGGACGCTGCGAGTTAGCTTTTCACACGCGTCAAGGTAGGACGTATCTCCAGCGGAGTTTTGTGTCGCATCCCTTTCACTTCACTCACCCGTGGCATCTTGATCCCGCACTGCCCGACATGGCGGTTGTGTACGTGCAGACTCCAGGTGGAGGTCTCATTCAAGGGGACCGAGCCACTCTGCAATTTACCCTCGAACCTAACGCACGAGTGCACATCACCACGCAAGCGGCGGAAAAGATTCATGCGATGACCGCGAACTGCGCCCTCCAACATATTCGCTTCGCGCTCGCCGCCGATGCGTATGCCGAATACTGTCCTGAGCCTGTGATTCTGTTCCCCCAGTCGCGGTTCGCCCAAACACTGCACATCGAGTTAGACGCGCGAGCCTGGTTCTTTGGCAAGGAACTGTTTCTCATGCCGGAGCAGATGGCGCGTTTTGAGGCGTTCGCCAACGGGCTGACCGTGCGAGATACCACCACCGGCAGGCTCCTGCTGCATGAACGGAGTCTGGCCCTGCCAATGCAACGAGGTCTTGATGGTCCAGGCATCCTGGCTGGTCACCGTGTGTGGGGACAAGCGGTATTGGTTGGTCCACAGGTCTCGACTGGTATCGTCAAGGACTTGGCTGCGCTCATGGCCGCGCAACCGGGAGTGATGTGTGGAGTGGCGGGGCTCCCGCGCGAGCGTGGCATCGCCGTGAAAGTGCTCGCGGCGCGGGTTCCAGCCGCGCGTCAGGCTCTTGATGCCGCGTGGAACTTTCTGCGGTTGCATTGGCTTCAGGCCCCAGCCCCACAATTCCCCAAATAGGAAGGAACGAAAGCGATGCCCTCCCTCACTCGCGCCAGGCAGCATGCCGCCCTGCCAGTGCGGCTATTCGCCAGTTCAATGAACGAGACCTTCCTCCGTGAGCAGTCCTATTCCTCGTCCGAGGTGGGACGACTGTCGGTCCGAGGCGCTTCCAGATCGCTGATGAACGAGGCGAGTGCCGCTCGCGCTTCCGCGGTTTGCTGATGAGCGAGCAGCGCCAAGACCAACAGTTTTTGGGCTTGCGGCGTCGCATGTAACTGATACGCGGTCCGCGCTAGACGCACGGCTTCAGCGGGCTGGTCGCCCGCACACAATAACTCTCTGACGGCTTCGCGGGCTTCCCAGGCTTCACGGGCTACCTGCATCACTGTACTTAAGTCGGTGCCACAGCGCCCACACTGCGTCACCTGCCGCCACGGGGCGCGGCAGGTCGGACAACGGAATTCCATAGCGCGCTATTTCTCCTCTACATAGAACAACAGGTCCGCCAACTCGGTCATCGCGGTGTGCAAGCGCTTAGGGTCCGGCGTGTTCAGCGCGTTTTCGATCCGTTCATGTAAGCCGATCGCTTCCTCGCGGTCGTCATTGTTCATGGCGTCAAGCAATCGACGACTCCGTTCGAGCAGCGCCCGCGCTTCGGAGATTTGCACACGCCGGTCGCGATCCTCATCCTTCGGTTCTCCTCGTGTGGACTCAGCCTGAGCCTCGTCTGCTTCCGCCTCTCCTTCCAGCTCATCCAGTTCGTCCAGCTCGTCTTCCGTATCGAGACTCCACTCCCCTTCTTCCGTTTCGGCTTCCAGGTCTCGGCCAAATAAGGATTGCATCTGCTGTTGCGCCGCGGCGACTGCGGCCTCGGACATGGCTGTGGTCGCGCCTTCAATCGTAATGTGCTTGCTGAGCCCGGTGCGCTTCTCGGTAGCCGTCACCCGCAGGATGCCGTCCAAGTCCAAATCCATCCGGCACAGAATCTCATTGCCCGCCGGCACCTTGGAGAAGCCCTCGACGCTAAAGCGCCCCACCAGGATGTTATTGAGCGCGTAGGGGTCGTCCCCCTGGTAGATTGAGACTTGCCAGCCTTGTTGATTATCGACCATGGTGAGGTACGTCTCCGTCCGACTAATCGGCAGTGGGGTGTTGCGCACGATGATCGGACGATAGCAGTGTTCCGAGGGCATGCCGTTGAGGAGGCCAAAGTAGGAGGGACCAAACGAGTAGGGCGAGATGTCCACCAAAACGCGCTCAATATCATGTCCCGATATGCGCGCGGCGAGCACCCCCGCGCCAAACGCGACGCAGAGGTCGGGATGGAGTTCTTGGCGCGGTGTCAGCCCAGTCTTTTCTTCCAGCAACGCGGACACCAACGGCGTACGCGTCGCGCCGCCCACGAGCAGGATTTCGTCCACATCCTCCGGTCGTTTTCCGGCATCGGTCAAGGCGCGATGCACGCTGTCGAGCGTTCCTTCCAACAGTGGACGGATGAGGTTCTCGTACTCCGTGCGTGTCACCTCCAGGTCGAGATGGACCGGCAGTCCGTCACGTTCAGCGATATGCTCTTCGCGAATGCGCGTGAAGGGCTCGAAACTGAGACGTTTCTTGGCTTCTTCCACCGCGCGCAACAGGCGGCTCATGGCCCGGGGATTGGTGCGCACATCCACGCCGCCGCTGCGCACGAAGCGGTCGTGAACGAAGTCGAGGAGCAGTTGGTCAAAATCATCGCCGCCCAGCCGGTTGTTGCCGTGGCTGGCTAACACTTCGGTGATCTCGCCTTCCACATAGACGAGCGAGACATCGAAGGTGCCACCGCCGAGGTCATAGACCAAAATCGTGCGCGCGCCGTGCCGATCCTCGCCGTAGGCCAAGGCCGCCGCCGTGGGTTCGTTGAGGATACGCACGACCTCCAGACCGGCGATCTGTCCGGCATCGCGCGTGGCTTGACGCTGGGCATCGGAGAAATAGGCGGGGACGGTGATGACCGCTTTGCTTACCTCGGTCCCTAAGACCGCTTCCGCGCGGGTCTTCAACGTGCGCAGGATCATCGCGGAGATTTCGGGGGGCGAATAGCTGCGCTCCCCTAACGTCACCTTGTGGTCCGTGCCCATCTCGCGTTTGATGGATTTGATGGTCCGCTCAGGATAGAGCGCGTATTGGTTGCGGGCCGACGCACCCACTAGCAGAGCGCCATCGGCGGCGAGCCCCACCACGGATGGCATGATCTGCTCACCAGCGGTGGCTAAGACCTGTACGTTCCCATCAACAAAGGCCGCGATTTCCGAGTTCGTGGTTCCCAGGTCAATGCCGACAATGACTTCCGCCATAACTTGCTCCTTTTAGCTCTTAGCTTCCTACGAAGTCGCGACTTTCACGTCGGCGAAACGTAACACACGATCACCAGTGGTATAGCCCGTGCGAAACACCGCGAGGACGGTGCCGGGTGTCGCTTCGGTCGTTTGCGCCACTTCCGATGCTTGCATCAGGGTCGGGTCAAACGGTTTGCCCAGACAGGCGATCTCTCTCACCTCAAACCGACGCAATACGTCATCCAGCCGTTCGCAAGCGAGCGCATTGCCTTGTACCAATGCTTCCAGCACCGGGCGCTGGGCGAATCGTGCCGACCAGCGGGGGATCGCCGCGAGCCGACGTTGGGCCTCTTCTAGGCCACGGACAAAGCGGTCGCGGACATCCAATATCTCACTAATGACCTCTAGCCGCGCTTCACGTCGCACCTCGCTGACCTTGCGGACCACACCTTCGAGGCTACCAACCTGACCACCGAGGCTTTCGATCTGGCCATTCATGGTGTCCATTTTTCCGGTCAGTTCCGTATGCAAGCGATTGGTGGCGCGGCCTTGCAGTTGGGTCTCGCGGGTGAGCGCGGTCAACTGACTAAGTAGGGTGAATAGGTCGGGGGCTGGTGCCTGATTGGTGCCCTCGTCCGTCGTAGGGCCGGGGGGTGGTGGTTCCGCTTCGGCGAGGTCATCGACCCACTGGGCCAATGTCTCCAGCAGTTGTTGCCGACGTTGGGGGTCAAACGTGCTCATCGGCGTGGCTCCCGCAAGACGTTGAGCCATAGGTCGGGGCCGACATGACGACGCTCTTCTGGAAACGTCTCGGCCAACGCGGCGAGGTCGGATAACGGGAGTGGACCAAACAGGCGTAGCGCCAGCCGCTTCTCCGGGTCGCGCAGTTGTTCATACGCATCACGAATCCGGCTGAAGCCCACCGGATCTCGGTCCGGCGGGGAGACACGGATCGCCGCGATGTAGGCGTCGCGGATCATGGCGTCGTTAGCGGTTTCGTCGAGCCCCAGCACGACAAAGGGGTCATTGCTCATACACGGTCACCTTTTTTTCTTGCTCACTGCGCGGGTCGTCCACTCCGGGGCTTATCGCTTCTCGTGCACATCAAGGAACGAGAGTATTTCATCAAGCATATCAAATTCAAATGCGGCACGGTCCCGCTTGGGTTTTTTGGGGCGCGCCACACGCGGCGGTTTCTTCGTGGCCAAGCGGGGAGGTTGCCGGCTGTCGCGCTCCACCAAGATTGTCAGCGCGATGTCATCGGGTGTCGGGGCCGCCTCCTCGGGCGGGGGGCCGAAACCTGGGGGGAGGAAGGTGTTCAGCATGCCCCATTCCGGGGGGATGCTCTCCAGTGCTTGCGACGCCTCGCGAACCGCATCCAGGTCACGGGCCCGGCCCGCGAGCACGCGCGCGGCCTGAAGACAGCGACGCGCGCGGGTTTGTTGTTGGAACCCATACGCCCCAACGAGCGTTTGCCCACGAGCCAGCAGAAAGCGATGCTGTAAGGGCCCCTCCTGGGTCAAGCCCTGTCCCGCCGCCAGGTACGTCAGTGCCGGACGGCCCATCAGTAATCCGCCCTGACATAACGCATGCAGTTGCGTGAGCGAGGCATGACGCAGGTTCTTTTCGATCAGGGTCAGCACCGGCGTCTCCGGTGTGGGCAGTGGCCGGTCCACGCTCTGAAACAGCGCGTAGGCGCGCGCCAGTCCGTCAATCGCCTCTTCGGCTGATGGCGTGCTGGCCTGGCGAGGAAACTTGATCTTGATGGACTCGGTCAGGGCGTCGAGCACCAAGTCGCCCAAGACACTATTGGCCACCATGGCCCGGAACCCCTGCTCCAGTCGCGTGGCCCCTTCGTCGTTCTTGGATTTGAGCGCGGACGCCCACGAGAGCGCGAAGAGATAGGCTTTGACCTCGCCTTCGGCGGCGCGCGGCTCCTGGGCGAGTTGTTCCAAGTCCTCCAGCGCCAGATTGACTTTGCCCTCACGCACCCGTCGTTCCGCACTGGCTAACAGGAGCCGGAAGCGACTCTGACGCACGTCGGGATGCAGCCGGTTGAGCGCCTCCGCTTGGGCGAGTAGCTCCAGTGCTTTACGACTGGCCCCCCGGCGTTCCGCCGCGCGAATCAGATGGAGCAGCGGTTCGAGTTCTTGCGGGTAGGCTTGTCGCCAGGCTTCCGCTTCCGCTTCCGCGCGCTTGCCGTCGCCCCATTGGTTGTAATGCGCCACCAAGGCCCGAAAGGTCATCGGGCTAGGCTCGGCGGTGTGGGCGTGTTTGAGCAACATCTCGCGGTCGGCATGGGCAGGCACCTCGCCTGACCGAATTTGCTCCCGGAGGTCTTCCTCCGACTCCGCGTCGAATACATCCAGCACCTCAAGGGGGTCGGCGGGAAACAGGGATGCCATGCGTAACCACACGCGAGCGATGTCCGGTCCCTGCTTCGCGAGCACCCCCTTTTGCTGTGCCACCGTGACGTAGTTGCCCCACCAGTCCAGTGCCTCGTCCCAGGCCGTGTGTTCCAGCGTCAGGGCCACCAGCCGCAGGATGTCCGGGTCGTGCTGACTATTGGGAATGCTCTTGAATAACCCGTCTGGCTGCAATCCATGTTTGTGCCAGTGCTGCAACAGCGTCACCAGAAACGTGCGCCACTGCGCGATGGGCGTGGCGCGAAACACCGGGATGAGTGCGTGCACCGTTGTCAATGCCTGCTTTTCTTGCTGGGCACCCAGCGCGCGGGAAAGCTGCGTCAGGTGCGCCCGGATCACAGTTCGATTGCCACAGACTCTGTTGATCACCGTAGTCGTGGCAAGCGAGAGGGTGGTCTCGTATGGGGCACCAGTTGGGGTCGCGCTCACGAGACGGCGTAGCACGGGCACGAGCTGAGCAGGAGCCGCGTCTGGCGCGATGCCCGCGAGGTTGGCCAGCACCGCCTCATCGTTCCGCCGGTAAAATGCGTCGAAGGCACGGATCAGCAATTTCCAGGGGGCAAATGGGGACTGGCGGGGAATGTCATTGAGCGGGAGCAGTGCCCCTTCGGGCAAAGGGCCGCTGGTCACGGCGGTGAACAACTCGTGCGCGATCACGGCGGCTCGTTTCAGTGGGTGCTCCTCGGGCAGCACCGTGGACCGGACGATCATGCCAGGGTCGATGAGCCTGCGCGTGAGGAGGGCTTCCAGCTCACGTCGGCGCTCGCCTTCGGCGGTGAGCAAGTCGGTCAGCAGCTTCTGAAAATTTTCCGCCAGCAGTTCACTTTGCCGCAGGAGTCCGTGGATCATGTTGCGATGCGCGGGGAAGCGTTCGATGACGAGTTGTCCGAGCGCCTGCGCCTCTTTCGATAACCCACTGGCGATAAGGGCTTGGAGGCGGGCCTGGTAGGCTTTGACGACCAAGGCTTCCGCGTCGGGACCGGGCGCGTTCTTCAGGAGTTGTTTGGCGGCTTCCACCGCGTCATGGGTTTTCCCCGCCGCGAGGAGCACATCGACCTGTGGCGCGCTGATCTCGAGCGTTTGGCGTTGTTTCTCCGGGCTGATGCGCTTAGCCCGCCGTGACTGCTTACCCATAGTGCCGCCTCTTTTAGCGCTTCCGCGGGACTGTGTGCAACTCCATCTTCGCCACTAGAACTGCACCGCGAACCCCTCGCTCTCCTGGCTTTCCTTCTCGACGAGTGACCCTCGCCCTCCAGTGTAAGTGCCAGGCGGAAAATAGAGGTATCCTTTCACACCTGATTTGGGCGCGACCATTTGACTCGTGAGGGCTGGCGCGGGAAAGGGGCCGCCTTTCTCGCCTAACGGCTTGACCCGTTGGCCAGAGGTGGTGAGCAACGCGATCTGGTCCGCTTCGACTTGATAGGAGCGCGCGGTCGGATTGGTGATTTCGATTTGCACGGGCAGCACGGTCGTGACATCCATGCCAAAAATAATCTTACTCTCCACGAGTGACAGCGGCTTCATCGTCACCTGGAGTTGGTTGCTCGCCACTGCCGGAGCGTGATCCTTGACCACCAGGCTCCGTTCGCCCTTGAACATGGCGTAGAACCCACGCTCGAAATCGGAAATCGCCAGATAGAAGTCCTCCTTCTTCAGGACTGGACTCTCCGAACTGGTTTCCATCACCACCCCGTCATTGCGCGAGCAGAACAGGGTGATGACCAAAGGTTTCTCGTCCTGCTTTTCTCCTTTGACGATGCCAGCTTTGCCGAGACCCGCCGGGGTGAATTCCGTGACCTTGTACCCTTGCCGCTCAATGGCTAAGCGTGAGATGCGATTGCCTTGTTCGCAGGGTGGAATATCGGGATGCGCGTCGATATGTGGCCCATCGGCTGGGCAGGTGAGCTTCACGGTGACGGGTTCCTTCTCTCCCCACAGTCCGTCACGAATACCTTTGATTTCGCCGGCTTTGTCCGTGGTTGCTGGAGTGAAGGACGCGACGGCATAGCCCAAGCGTTCGACCGCGCGGTGGCAAATCTGATTGGCCTGCTCACACGTCAGGGCCGCGTCAATGATGGGATATTGCCAGTCGACGTTGGCGGTCGGACTTTGTCCCAACGCCTGTGCTCGGTCGTCGTCCGACTGGGCCGAGCTGAAGAGTGGGGTGCTCAGAGTGAAAACTAACGTAAGGAACGTGACCAACGAGACGAGTGGTGTCATGCGAGCCTCCGTAAAACGTGTGTCGTCAGAGTAGCCAGTGGGACGAGGAAGCATAACCGATTTCGTGAAACTTCCATACCGCCGCAGGCAAGCATGACACGACTCTTGACCTTCTCGTCCAAAACCCCAATCATCACCGCACGAAAAAGGGAGGGAAGACCATCATGGCACACAAACCACTCGCGGGAATTGTTGTCTTGGACCTCACACGCTACTTGGCAGGTCCGTATTGCACGCTGCTGCTCGCCGGGCTCGGGGCGGAAGTCATCAAGATCGAGCCGCCTGGAAAAGGGGATCTGCATCGACGCTTTCCACCGTTCATTGGGCCGAAGGGCGCTTCCGGCAAGCCGCAGACTGATGACGACATGGGCGTGTTCATGCTCCACCGCGCGCGCAACAAGAAAAGTGTCACGCTCGACCTGTACCAACCGGAAGGACGCGCGGTGTTCAAGGAGCTGTGTCGCAAGGCCGATGTCGTCGTCGAGAACTATTCACCTGGTGTGATGGACGAAATGGAATCAGGCTATGCCGAGCTGCGCAAACTCAATCCCGGCCTCATTCTCTGTTCCATTTCGGGATTTGGGCAGACTGGGCCGTTGCGTGATTGGCGTGCCTACGATCCGGTCATTCAGTCCATGAGCGGCATAGCCAGTGTCACCGGCTATGCGGATCGTCCACCGACTCGGTGTGGCGCGGCCATTAGTGACACCGTCGCGCCCCTCTTCGCCATCATTGGCATTCTGTCCGCGTTGCGTCGCCGCGAGCAGGGGGGCTCCGGCGAGTGGGTGGACATCGCGATGATGGACACCTCCTTCTTCTTGCAACCCGACCTGCTGGAATTGCTCAACGGTGGCATCATGCCTGAGCGACGTGGCAATACGCATGTGGCCGGAACGCCGCTCAATACCTATCCGACGCGCGATGGATTCGTCACCATCGCCGTCACCACGGATAAGAACTGGGAGTGCTTGTTGACCGCGCTCGGACGTGAGGACCTCAAGACCGATGCGCGCTTCACCACACCACTGTCGCGGCGGCAGCATATCCAGTTCATCGACACGATGGTCGCGGCCTGGATACAAGAACGGGCGACGAACGAGGTCGTGCCGTTTCTTCAACAGCATGAGGTGCCCGCCGGAGCGGTGCAAACGCTCCCAGAGTTGCTCACGCATCCGCAGGTCCAAGCCCGACAGATGATCGTGGACTTGGTTCATCCGACGGCGGGTCCGCTTCCTGGCGCGAAAGGGTTTGGCATGCCGATTCGGTTTGTCGAGCATCCGTTACAGTTCGACCAGCCCGCGCCGCTGCTCGGCGCGCATAACGAGGAGATTTACGCGCGACGCCTGGGACTTAGCGCCAGCCATCTCGCCGAGCTGCGTGCCAAGGGCGTGATCTGAGGGCGCTATGAATGGTGACCCCCAATTCCTCTCGCGCGGACTTGCCGGTGCTGTGCCTCCACTGTATGTTCATGTCATTACACTATGCGCATTACTTTCGCCTATGACAAAAAGGCGCGCAAAGCGCACTATCAAGTTCGCCATGCCACGATTCGGGAACAAGAATTCACCGAGGTCTTCTCGAATGCGGTTGTCGTTCTTGGACAACAAGGACGCGTACTGAAAGCGGTAGGGCGAACCTTCAACGGGCGATTTCTCACCGTGGTATTTCTGCAAGTCCGTCTCGATCATGTTCATGTGATTACCGCGTGGCCCTCGACCAGAAAAGAAATCCTGCAATGGCATAAGCTGAGGCCAATATGAAGAAGAAGACGTGTCACAAATGTGGAGTCGAAAAGTATCAAGATGACCAAGGAGTCTGGTTCTGCCCGGACTGCATCGTCGAGGAGATTACCCCCGCCTTTCTTGATGAACAGCGGGGCGATCCTGGGGAACTCACCCATCCTTACGTCCTTTCTCCTCCGACGAAGCAGGTGAGTATTCGTCTGGCGGTGAGCGACGTGCAATTGGCTCGCACCTTGGCCCAGCGCAAAGGGGTGCTCAAGTACCAAACCTATATTAAGACCCTGCTTCATGAAGCCTTGGCGAGAGAGGCAAGGGAAGTCGGGGGGTGATGACATTCAGCAGAGCGCAAGAGATGTTGAATGAAATGGATAAACCATTCGCGAACGCATATCACAGTAAGGAGACTCGTATGTCACGAATCATGGAAGAGAAGATCGACAAACTCAAATTCGCCGGTGGCGTTGATGCCGACGGCCATATCCTTGAGGCCGCCGACCTGTGGGAAAAGTATTGCGAAGCCAAGTACCGCCCAACCGCGGTCCGCTTAAAGGTGGATGACCAGGGCTTTGACTATGTCGAGATCGGCGGGCGCCCCTCGCGAGTCAGTCGGGGTGGCACCTTCGCGGGCTTGGGCTCAATGGGCCAGGTGACCCGTGAGAAAGGCGAATTCAACCCGCGCCTGCACTATGGCGAGGAAGTTCTGCTTGGCGCGATGGATGCCAAGCAGCGAGTGCAACGGCTGGACTCGGAAGGGCTTGAGGCGGTCATTATTTATCCCAGCCTCGGCCTCGTGTGGGAAACCGAGTGTGAGGATGCCGACTACGCGCAGGCCATGTGTCGCGCCTACAATCGGTGGATTGTGGATTGGTGCTCGGATAGCGGTGGTCGCTTGATTCCCGTCGCGCATCTGTCGCTTGGTGATCCCAAGGCTGCGGCGGAAGAGTTAGAACGCGCGGTCAAAGCGGGCTGCAAAGGCGGCTGGGTCGTGCAGTTCACCATGACCCGCAAACCTCATGCGCATCCGGATCACGACATTCTGTTCGCCAAGGCGCAGGAACTCGATGTGCCGTTGGGCATTCATCCATCGCTTGAGCCTCAGTGGGCGCTGCCGGGACGATACGATTTGCAGTACATCCGCAAGCACGGGTTCTTTCTGAACCTGACCGCGTCGGATGCCGCGCGTCATGCGCTCGCCAGTTTCATGCAGTACGGCACCTTCGAGAAGTTTCCGAAACTCAAGATCATCATCCTGGAAGTCGGCGCGGGCTGGGCGGGCTACTGGCTTGACCGGATGGACGCGCTCTACGACAGCGTCATCGGACGGACACTGCCGATTAAGGAACGGCCCAGCGAGTACTTCAAACGCAATGTGTGGATCTCGGCTGATCCAGACGAGAAATCACTGCCCGCGATGGTGGAGTTGCTGGGCGCGGACCGTTTCTTTTGGGCGTCCGACTTTCCGCATCCCGATCATACTGGCCATTACATCAAGGAACTCGAACACCTGACGGCGAAAATGCCGGAGCAGGCACGCCGCCAAGTGCTCGGTGAGAATGTGCGGCGGGTGTATAACTGCCCGGCGTAAGGTAAGGCGGTATGTCCCTACTTCGCAACGTGGAGTGAGAAATCCCCCCTATCAACTTGAATAAGGAGATACTAGACATTATCGGGAATAGTGTAGACTGAGGGCATGCTGAACTATCAGACGTTACAAGAGCGTCCGCGCGAGTTTTTGGCCGCGACGGGACTGACCGCCCAAGAGTTTGCCCAGCTTTTACCGGCGTTTACCACCGCCTATGCCGACGTGGTGGCGCCCGACCAGACCCGAGACGGGAAGGCCCGGCAACGGCAAAGCGGAGGGGGAGCGAAAGGCGGCCTGCCCCAGATGGGCGATAAGCTCCTGTTTATCTTGGTCTATCAGAAGACCAATCCGCTCCAGGCCATGCCCGGGCTGCAGTTTGGGGTGAGCCAACCCCAGACGCACTATTGGATTCATCATTTGCTGCCCGTCCTGCAGCGGGCCTTGGCCACCCTCGGCTTGGCGCCGGAGCGGGACGCGAGTCGGGTCGCGACTTCGCCGTTGAGCTGGGAAGGGGCGCCGGAGCTGGCCATTGATGGGACGGAGCGTCGTCGCCAGCGTCCCCAGGACCCCGCCATGCAGCGGGCGCAGTATAGTGGGAAGAAGAAAGCGCACACGGATAAAAATATCGTGTTGGTCAACGAACATACAAGCAAAGTCATCTATTTGGGCCCCACGGTGGCTGGGAAAACCCACGACAAGACAGCCGCGGATGACGCGCAGATTGTCTATCCGACCAATGCCACGTTGGACAAGGACACGGGGTTTCAGGGCGATGAGCCACCAGGGGTTTTGACGGCGCAGCCAAAAAACAACCGCGCGGCCAGGAGCTGAGCGTGGGGGAGAAACTCCTCAATCGTCTGGTTTCCAGTGCGCGGGTCGTGGTGGAGAATGTGCTGGCGGGAGTCAAACGCTGTCGGATCGTCAAAGACGTCTTGCGCCTGACGACCGCCGACATTTCCGATCAGGTCATGGAGATTGCCTGCGGGTTGCACAATCTCCGGGTCCGGTGTCGGCACCCGCTCCCAACTTTCGACGTATTCAGCTTGCTCAGCCCTGCTTAAACCCGATAATGTCT
>JANMSE010000146.1:0-3992 GCA_031389045.1 Deltaproteobacteria bacterium
CCCCCGGGTTTTCCGGCGCGGACCTCGCCAATATCGTCAATGAGGCGGCCCTGCTGGCGACGCGGCGTAACGCGAGTGAGGTCACCATGTACGATTTCAATAACGCGATCGAGCGGGGGATCGCGGGCCTGGAGAGAAGAAATCGGTTGCTGAACCCGCATGAACGCAAGGTCGTCGCGTATCATGAGATCGGCCATGCGCTGGTCGCCAGTGCGCTGCCCGGCAGTGACCCCGTCCACAAGGTGTCCATCATCCCGCGCGGCGTCGGCGCGCTGGGCTATACGATCCAGCGTCCGATCGAAGATCGGTTCCTCATGAGTCGCGAAGAGCTGCAAAATAAAATGGCGGTCCTCTTAGGTGGGCGTGCCGCGGAAATGCTCATGTTCTCCGAGGTCACGACCGGGGCGGCGGATGACTTCGACAAGGTCACGCAGATCGCGCGCGCGATGGTGACCCGGTATGGCATGTCCGACACGCTCGGCCAGATGACCTACGAGGAACAGCGCCAATCGTTTCTCGGTCAGTCGCAGTTCTCCACGCAGGAGCGCCAGTACAGTGAGGAAACCGCGCGGGAGATTGACTGCGCCGTGCGCGAACTCACGGACCGCGCGCGCGAAAGAGCCCTCGCTATCCTCACGATCTTTCGTCAGGAACTTGAGGACACCGCCCTACGGCTTTTAGAAAAAGAAACTCTCCGGCCCGAAGACCTGCCGCGCCTCGATTTGAGCAGGCTCACCGCGAGTCAGAGCGGGCCTCACAACGGCGGAAAGCAAGTGGCCGTTCCAGTGCGAGAGGTCGCCGTGGCTGAAACTGCGGCGTTCAATGAGTAAGCGCTCGGCCGCTAGGACAAACAAGGAGCTGCGCACCCTGGGGGTGCTGACGGATAGCCAGAAGTTGGGCGCACTCTTCGGTGTTTTCCCGCCAGGCCGGGAGTTGAGAGCTGGACACTGATTGTTATGGCAACGGGGGCTCGCTTTTTTCGGCCAGGTGTTGCCTCCATTCGCGGTCATGGTGAGGCAGTTCGGCTGTCCACTTGGATTCCTGCTCCCCCGACCATTCGGCCCAAGGGGTTTGCTTGCCCTCGCCCTCCCACACTGCCCGCCCGTGCTCCAGCCACTCCCCTTTACTTTCTTCTAGCCAGGCTTGTTTCTGCCGCGCTTCGTGCGCTTGTGGAGGTCCCATCGTGGAATTGGTGTAGGGATCGCTTTTCATCAGCATCTGCCGGAACTCTTCGCGGTGACGCAGTTTGTCCGTGCGGATGCGCTGGAAACCCGCGGCTATTGCTGGTGTCTCCCGCTCAGTTCGATGTATCCATTCTAGCAAGTGGCCACAGCTTTGCCGGACATCCTCCACGTCTCGGCGGAAACACTCCCAACTATTCCCCTCTAACGTCGCCGGAGGAGAAGAAGGAAGGTGTCCGCCTAAGGCAAGGACCTGCCCTTGCAGCCAAGGGAGATGCGCTTGTACCTCAGCGCCAATGCGTAGCAGCTCCACACGAAACTGGGGATAGTGCACCCGCTGAGCATGCTGGGTGCACCGCGCCACCAGGTCGAGTTCCGCACGATAGGCATCGGAGACATCCTCGAGTGGTGTCGGACCATGAGTTATGGCGAACGGCGCGAGCAACCGTCGCCAGCCGCTGGACATCATCTGGGAGATAGACATAGTGCACCTCTGTTCTTTTTCTCAAAGGAGAAAGACCCACGCGCCCCTTTTTTCTCTGTTTCCAAAAAGAGGACTACCGGCAGCGGCAGTAGACCGGGGGTCTTACCCCCGGCTACCATCCACAGCCCCTCCGGGGCTGATTGACACACCCCGGAGGGATGTGTGGAAGGTAGCCAGGGGTCTTACCCCTGGCGTGCGGGGGCGTGGGGACGGTTTCGACCACGACAAGGCGGATCTTAACTTCATGCCATTGGGCTGAGAGGGGGCCGGACGACACCACGAGACTTCCGCGCAGTGCCAATCAGCTCGGCAACGGCGGCTCTACCAGCGCAGCCACGGCCTCCATTCGTTACCACCATACCGGTCTCCCCTATGATGATGGTCCTCGTTTTTATGCCGGTCTCTTCTGTCGTGGCGGTCTTCAGAAGACTCACGATCGCGTGCCCCATCGTGCCACCCATCGCGATTGTGAGAAGACCGATTGTGGTGGCTGCCGCAGGCACTTACCATCAAGAAAGCGAGCGGCAGGACGAGAAAGGCGATTTTTTGGATTACTGTTCGCATGGCAAACTCCTTTTTCCTTGCATGCGCTGTCCGCGCGTGCGGTTGTGGTTACACTAGGAGAGAAGTGGGAGGACTCCGCGATAAACGAGCCCTCTTTCTCTGTACTCCTCAGGTAACTCCGGTGTCGCGCGCCGTCTGTAAGATTCCTGCTCCGCCTGTTGGAATCCCGCGACAATCGGACAAGGGGGCGTTTGCTTGAATGGTGACACTCCTCAGCGAGCGAGGCCACGGCTCATAAGAACTTGGCCAGATACGCGAAGAGGTCCGGGGCGGTCGCCAGTGCTTGGAGGTGATGCCGCCACGCCGGGGTCTCACTCTCTTGGCCCCACGTACCGCCATTGCCCGGAGAAACGACAATGTGGGGTACCTCTCCCCAAAAGGCTTGCGCGAAGCCCCGCTCGAACAGCACGATATTCTCGTGCCCCATCTGGAGCAGGTCCTCGGCACGGTTCAGTAAGAGCGGGTGCCAGGCGGGGTTGTTCGCCTTCGCCTTGGCCAGTGCGCGCTCAAGAATTGTGACGTCGTTAAGCGTTGACATGGGTATCCTCCTGCCGTGCGCAAATTCTCACTGACTGGAGTGAATCCGCAACGGCGACTGACGCCACCGTGACGGCTTCCTTTTCATCGAACTTCTCCGTGTCCTTCCCCCGCGGAGCAGCAAAGAATTGCGCGAATTCTAGACCGCCCATGTGGAGAGGTGACGGCGTGCTAGCGCCCGAACAACTGCTGGAGAAAGTTCTGGGGAGTGACGCTCCGTTGACGCCAGAAGAAATCGCGGGGCCGCTCCCTGATCGACTGCGCCGCGTCCGGGCGCGCACGCAGCCACTCATCCAACGAGGGATGGGCGCGTACGAACTGGGCATCGTTGATCAGCTCCGGTTCCCGATACAGCGCATTGGCTTCTTCCCAATGCGTATCCAAGTAGTTGCCCAGACTCTCGACCTCTTCTGGGGAGATGGTTCTGGAGACCCGTGGCTGGTCAGCGTGGACCCCTGTCGAAGGAATTGTGCCATCAGCCCGCGAGTGGTCAGACCGCTTCTCCCACAGCACCTCGCGGGGATTGGCCTGGATTATCCGAGCGGCCCTGGGGTGCTCCTCCAGCCACCCATGCAAGGCGTGATGGTCGTCGAGAAAGCGGCGGTCATTGATCAACTCCGGCTGCTGGTAGAGGAGCTGCGCCGTCTCCCAGTCGGAATCCAAATAGGCATCAAAGCTGCGCCGGTCGCGTGCACTCAGCTTCGCTGGGGGAACCGTGCCATCGTCCCGTGGGTAGTCAGCCCGTTGCTTCCACAGCACCTCGCGAGGATTGGCCCGAATCACCCGAGCGGCCCTTCTGTGATCCGCCAACCAGTTTCGCAAAGCACGATGGTCGCGGAGAAACTCGCGATCGTTGACCAGCTCCGGCTGCTGGTAGAGGAGCTGTGCCGTCTCCCAATGCTCATCCAGATAGGCATCAAAGCTGCGCCGGTCGCGGGCACTCAACTCGCCCTTGGAACGATGATCTCTCTCGTCGGGTTGTCCCCGGTAGTTGCCCTGAGCCATTGTCAGCGGGGGGAGAGCCAATAAAGCGGCCAACGAGAGCATGCCCAGAAAAACTGTCTTCCCATAGGTTTGCATAATGAACCCCTTGCCAGGGAACGCCACGGCCCGCACGGCACTCCCACATCGGCTCAGCACCAAACTCAACGTGATAAAAAACTCCGCGCCGCGGCGCGCTAATAAAGACATACGGATCTCCTTGATGTTCTGTACTGCGCTGCTCC
>JANMSE010000174.1:0-9445 GCA_031389045.1 Deltaproteobacteria bacterium
AGTGGAGCTGAAGGGAATTGAACCCTCGACCTCTAGAGTGCGATTCTAGCGCTCTCCCAACTGAGCTACAGCCCCACAGGACAAATCAAAAGGCGGGAAAGATCGGAAAGGACTT
Source organism: Deltaproteobacteria bacterium (assembly GCA_031389045.1). GTDB lineage: Bacteria > Desulfobacterota > Binatia > Bin18 > Bin18 > JABFSC01. Next base: position 116 of record JANMSE010000174.1, read on the forward strand.
CGGCGACGAAAAGTGCGGCAACTGTACCAGCCGTGTCCGTACTTTGCAAGGGAACTAGATGAGCCCCACCTGCAACGTGGTGAGCACGGACCGGAGACCAAGGTCGTCGTATTGCGCGTTGATGTTGGAGCGAAACACAAAGTGAATCAACCCATCCTCGGCATGCGCTTCTGGTGGCGGGTTCTCGTCCCAGGCCCCGTTCTCACATGCCTTCAGTAACGCGGAATCAATGGCGTAACTGCCTGACCGCGTCTGAATCACCAACCCTTTCAGTGTCCCCTTATCATCCAGCTTGGCTTCAATCGTGGACATCTCGCGGGCCGCGACGACATCGTTAATGTTCAGATTCTTGCGTTGCAAAATGATGAGATGCTGAAAAACCCGCAACGCGACGCGACGCACGAACGGAGCGAACCGATGCGCTTTGGTGTTCAAGAACGTTAAATTCCCTTGCTCAATATCCGGGAGGTCATCCGGCGTGCCGGCATCACCGGGCATGGAAAACAGATTGGGCGCGGGCGACGGCGCCATGGCCACGATGTCGCTCCCGCTCGGTGGCTGTCGCACTTTCTCTTTCTCACGATTTTTTTCCGCTTCCTGAATCCAACCTTGGGACAGTAATTCCTCGGGTCGCACGAACAATTGCGGCGCGCGTTTGGCGGCGTCGGCAGCTCCAGGAGCTTGGCGTCTCGCTTGCGCGGTGTCGCCAGTTCGGCTTTCCGGTAAACGCTCCATCTCTTTGTCAATCGACCGCTGAGGGCGCGTTGGGGCTTCCGGTTCTGGCCGTTTCATCGCGAGCGGTCCCGGCGGCTTCGACTGCGCGGCCTCTTTTTCTTCGAGCGGCTGCGCCCTTTCCACGCGTTTCGTTTGCTGCGTGGGGGGCTTCGGTGGCGCGGATTTCTTGGCGACGAGTGGGGGCTTCTCCGTTGCTTTCTCGGCCAGCGCGACTGGCTCCTTGGGTCGCTCCTGCGATTTTGTCACGGTGGCTTCCTTGCTCGACGGGCGTGGAAAACCACGGGCCACCGTCTCCTTTTGCGTGGCGCTATTCCGGTCGCTCAGGAGGCGGGTTTTTTCCGGGACTTGATCGTTGGTCTGTTCCGATGGACTCACTATCTGTTCGGGCAGTTGTTCACGCGCCTTTGGCTCTGGTGGTGGTGGCTTTTCTTGTTCTTGTGGTTTGGGTTTTTCTTGCACAACAGGGGGCGGTGGCGGTTCTTGGGCCTGTGGTTGAGGTTGTGGTTGCTCTTGCACGACTGGTGGTGGAGGAGGTGGCGTCACTTTGGCGACTGCTCGTGGTGGTGGCGTGGGCTTCGGCGCGGGCTCTGGCAGTAATTCAACTTCCGTGAGGACCTCGCGCGGGGTCTCGTCGAATGACTTGTGTTGCATAACCGGGAGGAGCAGCACCACGAGGATATGCAGGGCGAATGAAACAATCAGAAACATCGCGAGTGGATCGCGTTGTTTCTGGGGAGCAGGTGCGGTGATAGCCTGTGACATCGGCGGCATTCTAGCGAGCGGATGGCGGGGCCGCAAGAAAGTCCGCATACGAGCAACCTGCCTTGCCTGAGAAGCGGGAAAAGGAGTATAGTCCGGCCACCATGTTTGGATTTGGCATTGGCGAACTGATTTTGATTCTGCTGATTGTGCTCGTGGTCTTTGGCGCGAACAAACTCCCCGGCATCGGTGAGGGACTCGGTAAAGGTATCCTGAATTTCCGCAAGGCGATCAAGAGTCCTGATTCCATTGATGTGACCCCGGAGAAAAAAGCTGACGAACAGACGAACGAGAAGCGTTAGCTCGACGTGCGGAACTGCACGGCCAGCACCCGCCCCCCAAGTTCAGCGACGGTCGCGGGGGGATTCATAAAGACAATCAGAAAATTGATGGATTGCCCGCTGGCGACGGAAAACTGTTTCGGCGGCGCGAGGTGCTGCAGAATGCCAATCTCGCGGGTCGTGAGATTGGGGAGCGTCTCGACTGGCGTTTCCGTGCCACAAAAGGTCTGTTGCTGAGAGAGCCCCTTGCCCGTGGTGTCATACAGCGTGCCTTCAATCTGAATGACCGAGGCGGGAACCGGAGCGGTGTTCGTGGCTTTGCCAGCAATGGCCAGGATTCGCTTACTATCCTTGGTGACCGCGAGGCTGCTCTTGAGGTCCGACAGCACGATATGCTGCGCGGAAAACTGGCTAGCGATGAAGCGTGGGCCGATCAACGGTAGGCGCGCCAGGACAGCCTCAGTGCTCTCAATGTTCAGACGGCCATAGAGACCCAAGAACGCGTAGCCGAGCAGCAGACTGCCCAAGAACGCGAAAATGACCTTGAGTGAGAGCGTGGGTTCCTCGACGGGCTGAACCTGCTTACCAGAAGGGGCGGGTTCTCGTGGTGGAGGTTCCGACCTCGTGTAAATGCGGGGTTTGGTCGGAGGAGGAACCGGCGGCTTTTCTTCCTTTTCCTCTTCTTCTCCCGTCAGGGAAAACCCCTCTTCCTCATCCTCGAAGAAGTCGGATAGGGGCTGAACAGTCGGCTGCACGGGAGGGGCCGAGACAGGCCCCCTGGTTTGGGGTGGAGGGCTGAGCGCTTTGGTCTGAGCCGGTGGACTTGGCGCGAGTTGATGCGGCACTGGCAGCGGCACTCCGAATGGTTCGTCTTGGTCCGCGTCGTCGTCGGCTCGAAGAATGTCCACGGGCAAATGACCTTCGGGCTCTGGTCGTGGGTCTCCGTTGAACAATTCCGGCGCGCATGGAAAAACCTCGCGACAGCGGTCCTGGGTACATTCAAAGAGAGTGCTCTCGTTGAGTGTCGCGGAATCGTTGATGCGGTAACGGGTGTGACAAGTGGGACATTCGACAATCACGTGCGGCTCCTCATTCGGCGACGAATTGTAGGGAGAAGTGGAGAAAAATCAACCTTGTTGACGATAACGCTAAAGGAAAACTATAATGCGCCCACTCTTTCCGTGAAACAGGAACCGCATTTGCCGCGTTGGTACTTCCCCATTGTCCTCCTCCGAATCATTCTGGTCGCGCTGCTGACGCTCGTGTGGTCAGTGCCGGTTCTGATCTTTTCGTTCTTCGACCCCCATGCCGAACGGTCCGCGCAACTGATCCGCTTCTGGGCGCGCTGCGTGCTGTGGGTGTGTGGCATCACGATTACAGTCCAGGGGCGCGAACAGCTTGACCCGACCCGCGCCTATCTGTTCATGGCGAACCATCAGAGCAACGTCGATATTCCAGTGTTGATGGCGGCCTTCGCGCATCTCCAGGTGCGCTGGGTGTCCAAACAAGAAGTGCGTAAAATGCCGGTGATTGGCGTGTGCATGGCGCGCACCCATCAAGTGTTGGTGGACCGCGACAGTCCGACGCAAGCGATCTCGGTCATCCGTCGTGTGCGGGCGCTGCTGACCGATGGCATTTCCGTCATCTTTTTTCCCGAAGGGACCCGCACCCGTGACGGCCATCTGCAAGCCTTCAAGCCCGGTGGGTTTGTCGTGGCGCTTGAATCCCGGGTGCCGGTGGTGCCAATCACCCTCAATGGCAGTCGTGCGATATGGCCTCCGGGAGGTTTCGACTTGCGGCCGGGGACGGTGACGGTCGAGTTTAGTGAACCGATCATGGTTGACCCTCAGCTTTCCAAACGAGCCGCGCGCGAGTGGTTGTCGGCGCAAGTGCGCAAGGCGATGGTGGCCCGTCTCCACGAGACGCCTGTCCCTTCCCCTTCGTCGGTGAATGTCTCGCCGGTCGCGGTGTCAACATCGGCTTCGGAGAATCCCTCTTCATGAATCACGGTACGATACGCATTGTCCCTCTTGGGGGACTCGGAGAAATTGGTCTCAACTTCATGCTCGTGGAATACTGGCCCGAAGGGGACGAGGACCCGGTCGCCATCGCGATCGATTGCGGGCTGATGTTCCCCGAACGAGAAATGCTGGGGATCGACATCGTCATCCCCGACTTCACTTATTTACGCGAAAAGAACCATCTCCAAGCGGTCGTGTTCACCCACGGGCACGAAGACCACATTGGCGCCTTGCCGTATCTGTTGCGAGAATTCAACGTCCCGGTCTATGGCACGCCCTTCACACTCGGTTTGTTACACGACAAGCTGACCGAGCATAACCTGCTCGCGAAGACCGCGCTCCACGAGTTTCGCCCACGTCAGACGTGGACCGTGGGGCCGTTCACGCTCGAAGGCATTCATGTCACGCACAGCATCGTTGACGCGGTGGCGCTGGCGATTGGCACGCCCTTGGGGACGATCCTACACACCGGGGATTTCAAGCTTGATCACACGCCGATTGATAATCGTCAGTCGGACCTAGCCCGCTTCGCCGAGTTAGGCACGGAAGGCGTGCTCTTGCTGTTGGCGGACTCGACCAATGTGGATCGGCCTGGGACCACGCCCTCCGAGCGGTCGGTGACCCGGCCCATCGAAGACATCATGTCGCACGCGCAGGGTAAGGTACTGGTGGCGACCTTCGCCTCGCATGTGCATCGCATTCGCCAGGTGATTGATCTCTCGCAGAAACAAGGGCGCGCGATTGGCGTGGTCGGCAAAAGTCTCATCGGTAATATCGAAGTGGCGCGGGAGACTGGTCACCTCAAGATCGAGTCGGACTTGCTCCTGGAGGTCAACAAAATCGCTGGGCGCGATCCCAAGACCGTGACCTTGCTGACGACCGGCTCACAGGGGGAACCGTTATCCGCGCTGGCCCGCATCGCCTCGGGCTCGCATCCGCACGTCAAACTTGGACCTGGGGATACGGTGATCCTGTCGTCCCGCGTGATTCCGGGGAACGAGCGCACGATCTCACGGTTGCTCGACCATCTGTATCGACGTGGAGCCGAGGTGTATTACGAGGCGCTGGCGTGCGTGCATGTCTCTGGTCATGCCAGCCGCGAGGAATTGCAATTGATGATGAATCTGGTGCGCCCACGGTTCTTCGTGCCAATTCATGGGGAGTTTCGTCATTTGACGCGCCATTGCGCGTTGGCGCGAGAAGTGGGGATTGATCCCGCCGGGGTTTTTCTCCTGGAAGATGGGAAGATATTGGAGATTTCCGACAGCGGCTCGCGGATCACGGAATCCGTGCGGGCTGGACGAGTCTTTGTCGATGGGCTAGGGGGAGTGGAAGAAGAAGTGCTCCGCGACCGACGACACATGGCCGAAGATGGGCTGGTGGTTGCTATTGTGGGGATTGAGCAGCAGACTGGGGAACTGTTGACTGGACCGGATTTGCTGTCTCGCGGGTTCCTGGCCTCGACGAATGGCGAGGGGCTTGAAGCGGCGAAAGAGGCGATTCGTGCGACGCTTAACGAGCTGCCACGAGAATCGCGGATGGATGTGGGAGTGGTCAAGGAGCAGGTGCGTTTGAGCCTGCGGCGCTATTTTCGCCGCACTCTTGGCCGACGCCCAGTGGTCTTACCCTTCGTGATGGAGATGTGACGTGGTGTAATTGCGATGTTGTGTGGTGTGGAGGAGGCGGATATGGGGGCGGGGCGAAAACCGCAGGTAGAGGAGCAATCCTCGGGCGGTGAGGTTTTAGGAATTGTCACAATCGCAGCGGCGGTCTTTCTGACGCTGGCGTTCTATTCATACCGGTCCGGGAACGCGGACCACAATCAAGTTGGTTTGATCGGTCACCTTTTGGCGGACCTCCTGTGTCAGGCCTTCGGGCGGGCCTGTTATCTGATTCCGCTTGGACAGTTGTATTTCGCTGGGGTGCTGCTGCGACTGTGGTCGTGTCCAGCGCCGCTATTGCAAATGTGCGCGGGCACGGTGTTCCTCTTCGCGAGCGCGGCCTTTCTCGCGTTATGGGAAGAGGGCGTCCCCATCGTCAAGGCAGGCGGCTGGATTGGTGGCTTTTGCGCGTTTCAGTTGCGGACCGGGCTGAATCGGCTAGGCGCCTACGTTTTTTTGGTGCCGGTGCTGCTGATCTCGTCGCGGAGCGCGATACGGTTCTCGCTGCATAGCGCTGGCGCTGGAGTCGTGACTGGCGGAAAGTCCTCCCTGATGTGGGCATGGACGACATCTAAGAAGATTGCTAGCCATCTCCCACGAGTCACTTTACCGCGCCTCACGCTACCGCGCCTGGCTTGGGAACATTCGTCGATGCCCGAACCGGAAGCGGAACCGGAATTCGTGCGTGCCAAACGACCAACGCGGAAAGAGCCCCTCGCCAAGAAAGCCCCGGTCTTTATCCGGCCGGAAGAAGACGACGAACCGGAAGTGTCGCGGCCACCGATTATCTTTAGCCAACCATCACCGGCACCCATTCCACCAAAAGTAGAGCGGCCGAAATCCGATACGACCAGGGCGGCGCTGGAACCCGCGCTCCCGAACGGGAAGCAGTACACGTTGCCACCGGTGTCGTTGCTCGACCCACCGGTACGACTCGCCGTCAAAGTCGATGAAGATGCGCTCCTCGCCAGCTCGCGCATTCTCGAAAGCAAGTTGGCCGACTTTGGCGTTGACGGCAAAGTGGTCGCGGTGCGTCCTGGGCCGGTGATCACGACCTACGAATATGAGCCAGCCGCCGGGGTGAAGGTCAACCGCGTCGTCTCGTTGGCGGATGATTTACAGATGGCGTTACGGGCGGTGTCGGTGCGTATTGTCGCGCCTATTCCGGGTAAAGCGGTGGTGGGTATTGAAGTGTCGAACCCGCGGCGCGAAAAAGTGATGCTACGCGAAATCATTGAGAGCCAAGGGTTTCAAGACACGGAATCGCCGCTGACGCTCGCGCTGGGTAAGGACACGGTTGGCAATCCGGTGGTCGCCGACCTCGCGCGCATGCCCCATCTCTTGGTGGCTGGAGCGACTGGCACCGGGAAATCGGTTTCACTCAACGTGATGATTATGAGCATGTTGTATCGCGGGCTGCCGCGTGACGTGCGCTTCATTATGATTGACCCCAAGATGTTGGAGTTGTCGCTCTACGAGGACCTACCGCATCAGCTCTCGCATGTCATCACCAACCCCAAGGAAGCCGGGGCCGCGCTGCAAGAAGTCGTGCGCCGCATGGAGTACCGCTATCATTTGTTGAAGGACAAAGGGGTGCGCAACATCGCCGCCTACAATCGCGTTGTGGACGCGGGCGAGCCCAATGCCAAAGGCATCATCAAGTTGACGGAAGTCGTCGAAATCGGGGAAGAGGATGATGACACGCAGGGCCGACCCGCCGCGAAAACGACGCCGTTGGTGCATCAACGCTTGCCGTATCTCGTGGTGATCGTGGACGAGTTGGCGGACCTGATGCTGACGGTCGGGCGCGATATTGAAGAGCCGATCACCCGGCTCGCGCAGATGGGACGCGCGGCAGGGATTCATCTCATCCTGGCGACGCAGCGTCCTTCGGTCGATGTCATCACCGGTTTGATTAAAGCGAACTTCCCGGCCCGCGTGTCGTTCCAGGTCTCTTCACGCATCGACTCGCGCACGATTCTCGATGCCATCGGCGCGGAGCGGCTGCTGGGTGAAGGTGACATGTTGTTCCTCCCACCTGGGAGCGCGAAGTCTCAACGTATTCACGGCGCGTTTGTGTCGGAACCGGAAATCCGCAAAGCGGTGGCCGCGATTAAGAAGCAAGGGAAACCGATTTATGACGCGGCGTTCGTGGCCGCATTGGAAAAGGCCCGCACGTCCAAATCCGCTGACGGGGTGGAGGAGGACGATCACGATGAGATGTACGAGCAGGCGCGAGATCTGGTGATGGAGAGTAGTCAGGCGTCGATCTCGTGGCTCCAACGGCGGCTGCGCGTTGGCTATAACCGCGCGGCGCGGATGATTGAGCGGATGGAGCGTGAAGGATTGATCGCGCCCTCGGCTGAAGCCGGGAAGCCACGTGAGGTGTTAGTGCGCGCGGCGAGTGGAGGGGAATAGGGGCCAGTAGTCAGTAGTCAGTAGTCAGTAGTCAGCATGAAGAAGGGTGATGCCTTTTCCCTCTTCCTTGTGTTTATAGTCAGCACTATGAAAATTATCGTTACCCGTTTGGTGCTGCTCGGTTCCCTTTTTCCTACTGGCTACTGGCTACTGGCTACTGGCTACCTTCTCTTGGCTACTGGCTACTGGCTACTGGCTACTGACTACTCCGCCCACGCGGCGGATGTCCACACCGTCGTCACAAAACTCCAAGCCCGCTACGACTCGACAGCGGGGTTTCGTGCTGACTTCAGACAAGAAGTGGAATCGGCAACCTTGGGGCAGAAAGTCGCCGCTCGTGGCCATGTCTATTTCAGAAAACCTGGGCGTATGCGCTGGGAATTCGTTGAGCCGGAACAGTTGATGGTGTCAGACGGAAAAACCTTCTGGCTCTATCAGCCAGCCGAGAAACAAGTCCTCAAAACCCCTTTCCAGTCGGCCTTTCAGTCGAATACGCCAGTCTCGTTTCTGCTTGGGATCGGGCGTATCGATCAAGATTTCACCGCCTCGCTGACCAAGGAAACACAAGAGACGTACTCTCTCCGACTGCTGGCGAAGAAAGACCCTGAAGCGATTGGTTCGTTAGACCTCGAAGTCACCACGAAGACTTTCGACATCATCCAAGCCACGATCACCGACCCCCTCGGCAACACCACACGGCTCTGGTTCTCGAACATTGACCGCAAAGCTCCGCTCACGGACGAGCTGTTTCTGTTCACGATTCCCTCCGGCGTGGACGTGGTTGATGCGGGGCCACCCTCCTGACATGAGGAGTGTTGTAGCCGCCCTGCGCAAGGCGGGGCTGAAGTAAATGAAGAATGCAAAATAGAGAATGCAAAACGCGTGAGTTGAAAGTGGTCGACACTCAACTGACAACAAATAACCCCAGACGAATCAACAATTGTCTGGTAGTAACAGCATGGGAAGAATTCAACACAAGAGCTTTTTCCGTCGCCCTCCCTGTAGGAGTCACTCCCTGTATTGCCCCAGTGTCACGATCTAGAGTGACGTGCTCCCGCCAGTGCTGACCCCGTGGATTGAAGAGAGATGTCATCTCGCCAGTGATGGGGTCAACCGCGTCAATTTTGACATACTTATGCAGATTGCAGGAGCGGCAACATAACGCGAGATTGTCTAACGTGGTGATGCCATCTCTCGCCTCTGGAATAATGTGATCGACTTCTAAAGGAGTGCTGCTTGCCGCTTCGGGATAGCGACAATACTCGCAGCGATAGTGAGCACGACGGGCCACCTCTGACCGGTAGGCGTCTACCGCAGCCATAGTCTGGCCTCAGTGCGCTAGGGTTGCTGCCAGGCGTTGGAGGCTTGGTAATGCGAATTAGGGGTTGAACCAATCCTTGTTTCCTGATGCTAGGTTAGTGAAGCACCACCCGCACTAAGCTGCGGCATCAGGAG
>JANMSE010000178.1:0-1507 GCA_031389045.1 Deltaproteobacteria bacterium
ATCGGCGGCAACGCCAAGACTGGTCGCTCCCGATGCGCAGGCGGTGGAGACGGTGATGACCGGGCCATTCGCGCCCAACCAATGCGCCAGGTTTCGCGTTGGGCCATCATACAGTGCCCCGGTTAAAGCGTGCAGGTCGCGTGGCTGTTGCAGCAGACGCTCGGCTTGGCCAATGCCGCCCAAGGCGCTGCCAATGACCACACCGAAACGGTGATCTTTCGGCGATGACTCATGCCAATGCGCCATCTCAAGCGCTTCGACAGCGGCCAAGACGAGAAACTGAGAAGCGCGACAATGCGGGAATGGGAGAGCTGAGGATTCTGGCAAAGCACTCAGTGTTTTAATCTCACCGCCGCTTTTGACACGCATCCCCTCGGTTGAAAACCGTTCAATGGTGGCAATGCCACTCGCGCCAGTGACCAAGCTTTCCCAATACGGGTTCACTCCTTGACCGATGGGGCTGACGACCCCCATCCCCGTAATGGCGATGCGCTCAGTGGACGGCACTGGTTGTGTCCCACACGTCATAAAAATTAAACCATTGGTCGGGTGCCAGAGCGATGTACTGTTCGAGGACATGCGCCATCCGCTGCAGGGCGGCCGCTTCGCCGTCGCGTTCCACGGTGATGGCTTCTCCGATATGGATTTCATAGCGACGGTCCGGGCGCATGAGGCAAAAACAGGGAAAAACCGGCACACGCGCGGCCCGGGCCAGCATGAAGGGACCAATCGGTAAAGACGCTGGTCGGCCAAAGAAGTTGACCGGGACATCACTCCGATGCCCCGTGGCGCGATCCATCTGAACGGCGACGATGTCCCCACGACGTAAAGCCATGAGTAATTGGACAAACGCGCCAGTATCCGCGTTGGAAACGAAGCGGAGCGAGGGAGGCCGATGTTCTTCACGGAGCAGACGCTGTACCGCCGCGTACTGTTCCGGGGCGATCACGACGTGGACGGTTTTTCCATAGGGGCTGAGCAAACGTCCGGCGAGTTCCCAGTTGCCGAGATGGGCGGTGGCAACCACAAAGCCTTGGCTGGACTCCAGTAGCGGCTGGACACGGTCAAGATGATGGATGGTGTGCAGATAGCGTTGTTGCACCGCGAGGGGTTGGCGATTGAGCGAGAACAGATCGGCGAAATAGTAGGCGAAGTGGCGGAACAGCGACTGGGCGACCCGTGCGACCGTGGTGGGGTCAGCCGTCGGAAGAATATGCGCGAGATTGCGCTGCACGGCGGCGTACTCCTTGGGCATGCGGCGTCGATACAGATCCGCGAGCACTCGCGCGCAAGCGAAACGGACCGCACGGGGAATCCACGGCGCGCACCGCGCCACTATCTGATACCGCCCCGGCCCGTCATACGAATGCGTGTACCACTTGCGCCGCGGCGGAGAGGACAGGGGAGTGGAGGCGGTTGTCGTCTCGGACGGATGAGAGGGGAGCGCCATAGGCAATCTTCAGTGAGGAGTCGGCCCACACTCGTGCTCCACAACTTGCATCAGGAA
>JANMSE010000184.1:0-12258 GCA_031389045.1 Deltaproteobacteria bacterium
TGCGATACGACCTGCTGTTCTTGGCGAAAGGGGGCATCATGGAAAACCTGAGTTACCGCAGAACCCAGCTCGCGACCCTCAAGGAACAGGCGGCCTACAACGAACGGTTCAAGCTCGTCATCAACCATGTTCACGCGGCCAAAGAGGTCGATCAGATTCTGATGACGCTCCACGACGAGATTCTCAGCCTGTTTGACGCCGAACGGCTCGCCCTCTACGCCGTGGATACGGACCGCAAGGAAATCTATTCACGCTTCTCCGACCTCGATAAGGTGCGAGAGATTCGGGTCCCGCTCGATAACCAGAGTATTGTCGGGTTCGTCGCCCGGCATCGGCGCAGCCTCAACGTCACCAATGCGTATGACCAGCGAGAACTCACGACTCTCCATAACGACCTCACGTTTGACCGCTCCTGGGACCAACGGAGCGGGTTGCGCACTCAACAAGTCCTCACGGTCCCCATTCATGCGCCATCGAACCAGAACCTCGCCGGCGTGATCCAACTCATCAATAAGAAGAGCGCGGCCCGGTTCACGGCGGACGACGAACGCAAGGTGCAGGAGCTGGCCGTGCACCTCGGCGCGGCTTTGCAGAAGCAATATCAGCTCGCGCCCAAACCATCCTCGAAATTCAGCGCGCTGGTGACCAATAATCTCCTCAGCCAACACGAGTTGGAGATGGCGATGGCGGAGGCACGTGAACAACAGCGGCCTCCCGAAGCCGTACTGATTGGGACGTATCACATCAGCAAGCACGACCTGAGTGCCTCCTTGAGCGCCCATTACCAGTGCCCCTTTTTCGACCCAGAGCAGTCGCTGGACCTCGACCTTGAGGTGGTGCGGCGGATTACCTCCACGTATCTCAACGCCAATAGTTGGATTCCACTTCGATCCACCTCGGACGCGGTGGACATCCTGATTGATGATCCGCAGTCCGGACAATATCTGAACGACATTCGCCGTATGTTTCCCGGAAAAAAGCCTCAGTTCACCGTGGGGCTCAAGGAAGACATTCTCAAAGTCATCAAAGCGGTGAGTGTTGATCTCGCGGCCAACGCGGCCAAGGTGAGCCTTAATAGTCTCCTCGGCGAACTCGCCGCCGAACGCCACTCAACCAGTAGTGATCTCACCGACGCGACCGGCGAAGAGAGCGACAGCGCGGTGGTGCGCCTCGTCAATCAGCTCATCAGTGATGCGTACAAAGTTGGGGCATCCGACATTCATATCGAGCCGCGCGGTGACCAGCAGGATACCGTGGTGCGGTTTCGCATTGACGGGCGCTGTCAACAAGAACGGACGGTGCCCGCGCGTCATCGTCGGGCGTTGGCGTCGCGCCTCAAGGTGATGGCGCATTTGGACATCGCGGAACGGCGCAAACCGCAGGATGGCAAAATCCTCTTTCGACTCCCGGAGCGGGACATTGAACTGCGGATGGCGACGCTCCCCACCGCGGGCAGTGACAACGAGGATGTTGTGCTGCGCATTCTGACCGCCAGAGAGCCGATGCATCTGGACAACCTGGGCATGTCCGAGCGCAACCTGCGCGCCTTCAAGCAGATATTACAGAAACCCTACGGCATGATTCTGTGTGTCGGCCCCACGGGATCGGGAAAGACCACGACGCTGCACTCCGCGCTCGCGCTCATCAATATCCCAGACCGGAAAATCTGGACGGCGGAAGACCCGGTCGAAATCACGCAGCCGGGTCTGCGACAAGTGCAGATGCACCCACGCATTGACCTCAACTTCGCCACCGCGATGCGCGCGTTTTTGCGTGCCGACCCGGATGTCATCATGGTGGGAGAAATTCGCGACCGCGAAACCGCGGAAATCAGTATCGAAGCCTCTCTCACGGGACACTTGATCCTCAGTACGTTACACACAAATAGTGCGGTCGAAACAGTGACCCGCCTCTTGGAAATGCGGATGGACCCGTTTCTGTTCGCCGATGCGCTCCTGGGGGTGCTGGCGCAGCGCCTTGTGCAAACGCTCTGCCGCAACTGCAAAGAACCATATCAGGCAAGCAAGGAAGAGTATGACACGCTCGCGCACGGCTATGGCGAAGCCGCGTTTGCTGAGCTTGGTGTTCTGTACGACGACAACTTTCGGCTGTTTCGCGGCAAAGGGTGTCATGTCTGTCGCCAGACCGGCTACAAGGGGCGCATGGGGTTGCACGAACTACTGCTGGCGAGCGATGAGATCAAGACGCTTATTCACGCGCGGACTCCGGTCTTGGAACTGCTCAAAGTGGCGATTGCCCAGGGCATGACGACGTTGGTGCAAGATGGGATTCGGAAAACGGTGGAAGGGTTGACGGATTATAAGCAGGTGCAGGCGGTGGCGATCCGGTAGGGAAAACGTGGGAGAGAGCGGCACCCTGGTTTGAATGCCGCTGGTACGTCAGACGCTAAGCCGAACGACTCAGATGGGTTTCCGCGTCCATGCGCTCGTGCAAGATACGGATGATTTCGATGCCATCCTCTCCCTGCCGGTAAAAGATCACATGTCGCCCGACTTGGGACTTGCGATACCCTGGGCGAATGTCGTCACAAGCCCGACCTTTTAGCGGCATGCGCGCGAGGTCGTGAAAACTCGCATCAATGCGGGCCAGATAGCGGTTGCGTTGCTCGCGGCCCCACACCTCTTGTGTATAGCGGCCAATCTCCTTCAAGTCGGCCTTGGCGAGCGTGGTGAGGTGGAATCCAGCCATTATGATGTCCCCTCATCGTCTAGCTCCGCGATCAACTCCTTGAGGGAATAGTCGGTCAATCCGCTTGCTTCTCCTTCTTGCAAGGCACGCCGTAATGCGAGGAGTTTCAGTTCATGCTCTTCCAGGAGCCGTAGCCCCGCGCGAATAGTCTCATTCGCCGAGGAAAACCTGCCGGTTTCGACCTGCTTGGTAATAAAAGCGTCAAAGTGCGATCCCAGGGTAATGCTGGTGTTCTTCTGCATGGCTCTCTCCTACGAATACCAATGTGTATTATCTATTGGTATCTTTCAAGCGACCAATAATCCAGCCAGTGCACATTCCGAGCGTACTATGCGCGGGGTTGATCGCTGACCTCACACTACACTGATGAATTGTTCGGCCACCCTCGTAATGATTGACATCCATTCCTGGATTCCGCACAGTAACCGCGCATGCCCTCCCCAGAGAGAGGGCACCGCATAACCCCGCATAAGGAGGACCGCATGGCTTACGATGTTATCATTAAGAACGGCATCGTCGTTGATGGGACCGGAGGTGCCCCGTATCGCGCCGATGTCGCGATTCAGGGCGATCGCATCGCCGAGATCGGCAAAGTGACCGCGAGCGCGAAACGTACCCTGGACGCCGAAGGGCAAATCGTCACTCCCGGTTTTGTCGATATTCACACCCATTTGGACGCGCAAATTTTCTGGGACCCCATCGCCTCTTCATCGTGCTGGCATGGCGTCACCTCGGTTGTCATGGGGAACTGCGGCGTGACGTTCGCTCCCTGTAAACCTGGAGACCGCGAGTATTTTGCTCATCTGATGGAATCGGTCGAAGACATTCCCGCCGCGACCATCATGGCCGGTATGCCGTGGCAGTGGGAAACATACGGGGAATACTTAAAAGCCTTGGACGTGAGACCCAAAGGGCTCAATGTTGGGGGCTTAGTGGGGCATTGCGCGGTACGCTATTGGGCGATGGGGGCCGAAAGCCTCGATAATCAACCCGCCAATGCCGACCAGATTGCCCGCATGCACGACATCGTGACCGAGGCGATTGCTGGTGGCGCGCTGGGGTTCTCGACCTCACGGACGATCCTGCATCGCACGCCGGAAGGGCAGCCAGTTCCTGGCACCTTTGCTACCCGTGAAGAGCTACTCGGCATCGCGAAAGCCTTGGGCACCCTCAAGCGGGGACTCTTCGAAGCCGCCCCCGGTATTGATAGTGGCAAGCCCGAAGACATCAAGCGGGAAGTCGATTGGATGACCGAAGTGAGTCTGGCAACCGGGCGCCCTGTCACTTTTGGTTTGGCGCAGAGCCGGCCCCATCGCGATGTCTACTCCTCCATGTTGGAGCAGATTAGCGCGAGCGCGACCCGTGGGGCGCAAATCTTCGCGCAATCAACCGCACGTGGCATCGGCGTGCTGTTCGGGTTTGTCAATCGCACGCCGTTTGATCGCGCTCCGTCCTGGCGGGCATTGCGGACATTGAAGCTCGAAGAGAAAGTCGCCACACTGCGCAACCCTGCATATCGCGCGACCATGATTCACGAAGCCTTGGCCGATCCACCACCCATCGACTTCAGCCAGATTTTCCTCCTGCCCACCGCCGAAGCGCGGTACGATCATCAAGCGGAGGACAGCCTCGCG
Organism: Deltaproteobacteria bacterium; assembly: GCA_031389045.1. GTDB lineage: Bacteria > Desulfobacterota > Binatia > Bin18 > Bin18 > JABFSC01. The sequence continues at coordinate 4,344 of JANMSE010000184.1, forward strand.
GCTCATGCGCGACGCTTGGGAGTGAGCCCGGCGGAAGCGTTCATCACGCTTTCTAGCGAGCAAGCGGGGAAGGCGCTGTTCAACTATCCCTTCTTGAATCCCTCGTTTGATGCGGTGCAACACATGCTTGACCATCCGCGCGTCGTCATTGGGTTAGGGGATTCCGGTGCCCATTGTGGGCAAATCATGGATTCCAGTCTGCCGACCTATTTCTTGAAATACTGGGTCCAGGAACGGGAGCATTTCACTTTGGCGCAGGCCATTCGCAAACTGACGCATGATCCCGCTCAGTTATTTGGCATTCAGGAGCGTGGGGTACTGCGGCAAGGCGCATACGCGGATGTCAATGTGATCGACTACGATCACCTCCACTTGCCCGCACCGACTTTCGTCAATGATCTGCCAGCGGATGGCGCGCGGTACATCCAAAAGTCATCCGGCTACACCTATACGCTGGTGAATGGGCAGGTCTTCATGGAAGGACTTGACCATACCGGGACCTTCGCGGGCCGGGTATTGCGTAGCGCGTAAAGGAAAAGGTTCACTCAATCCCCCTCACCCTAACCCTCTCCCAGCCGGGAGAGGGAATTACGACACCAACGCACTGACCGCGTCCAACAAGTCCTTCCGCTCAAACGGTTTGGCGAGCGTGCGGTGGGCACCAAACGTCCGAGCGATAGGCAAGACTTCCAGGTTGCCTTTTTTTCCACCTCCGGAAATTCCTTCCGGAGCATGCGAATGGTTTTGATGCCTTCCTGTTCGGGCATGAGGATGTCGGTGATGACGAGGTCTGCTGGTTGCTGGCGCAACCGCGCCATGCCTTGTCTCCCGTCCCCCGCCTCGATCACTTCATAGCCGGCGCGTTCCAGGGTTTGCCGCATCATGTCTCGGACCGGCGCCTCGTCGTCAATGACCAAAATCCGTTGTGGATATGAGCGCCGTTCATGCTTCGACAGGCTCAGCACGAACGGAGGTATTGGCGTCGCTCCCAACCGTTCACCCTGAGCTTGTCGAAGGGTGGTTTGTGCCTCTTCTGTCTCCATTTCAAATAGGATTCCTATATGCCGCTTCAGACAACCCAGTCGGAACTCGCGCCTGGCAATTCACAACTTCCAACTTACAATTCGGACCTCGCGACTTGCACGCGGCAGTCATAAAACGTCCCACCACCACCGAGATCGGTCAGTTTCGTCGACGTGACATTGTTGACGTTGCCTTTCCCCCCAGACAGCTTGTCCCACCACCCCCAGAATGTCGTCACTGTCCCTGGTGCGACATTCTGGGAGATTTTGAGTGGCAAGAGAAATGCCCCGCGATCATTGAACACCCGGACTTCCCTCCCATCCTGAAGATGGCGCGCGGCGGCGTCCTGGGGGTGCATTTCCAGCGTCCGGGCCTCGTGTTCTTGTCGACGCATCACGGGCAGATGCCCATACGACGAGTTGAGCGAATCTTTATGTTTGCGCGGCAAGAAATTGAGCGGGTAAGGACCATCACTCAATGTTTCATGTGGAGGCACGAACGAAGGCAGGGGATCAAGGCCGTCGTGCGCGAGCTTCTCGCAGTAGAACTCAAACTTTCCCGATGGCGTGGCGAAGCCGCCGGTCGCACGCGGGAGCAAATCCGGTGTCGATCGGGTTTTTATGAACGGACGACTGGTGAACTCCTCCGCTGAGAGCTCCGGCTTGAGAGCATCAGTCATTAACTCCGCCGCCGACGCATAGACCGCTGGCTCCGTAATCCCCAACGCCTTGCCTAACAACTGGAACACCTCGGCATTCGACTTCGCTTCTCCGAGCGGTGCGATCGCGCGGTGACTAAAACTGCCAAAGTCACCACCGTAGGCGAGCACGGCATCCTCATGCTCAAGGGGCGAGGTCGCCGGGAGCACGATGTCGGCATAGTCGGCGGTATCGGTGAGAAACGAGTCATGCACCACCGTGAACAAGTCAGGGCGTTGCAGCGCACGACGCAACGCGGGTTGATCCGGCAGGGATGCCGCTGGATTACAGTTATAGTTGAAGAGCACCGAAATCGGCGGATCGAGTGTGGGGTCAAGCAGGTGTTCAGCCAAGCGCACCATATTGAGTTCACGAGTACCTGTTGGTGAAAGATCGAACCGCATGGTCTTGCGCATATCCTGGGCGGTAAACATGGCGCCCCAGAAGTTACACAGCCCGCCCCCGACTTGTCGCCAGGCTCCCGTGAGCGCGGGCAAACAGGCAACCGCCCTCACCGCCGCGGCTCCACCACCACAGCGTTGGATGCCGATGCCGATCCGAATCGCGGCTGGTTGTGTGGTCGCGTAGGTACGTGCCAGTTCTTGGATTTTCGTGATCGAGACATCGCACGCCTGAGCAAGCTCGATCAAAGACAAGGATCGCAAGCGGGCCGCGAACTGTTCATAGCCAATGGTGTACTGTCGCACGTACTCGCGGTCGGTCAGACCTTCTTCCTCGATCACCTTCATCATCGCCAGCGCCAACGCCGCATCGGTGCCAGGCCGCACGAAGACATGGTCGTCACTCACACGAGCGGTCCGCGAGCGGTACGGATCAATCACCACGACTTTCGCCCCGCGCCGCTTTGCTTCTTGCACCAACGGCCATACGTGCATGCCGGTGTTCAGTGGATTGGATGCCCAAAAGATAATGAGTTTGCTTTCCACTAACCCTTCGGGGGCGAAGCCCTGGAACACATCGGAGTACGAGAGAGCGCCATACAAGCCGCCCGCGCAAATTGTCCGTGCCAGGGTCGAGGCTCCAAGCGCATGAAAGAAGCGACGGTCAATCCCATTGCCTTGATAGACGCCATTATTGCCTCGGTAGGAATAGGGAAGAATTGACTGTGGCCCATGCGCGGCGATCGCCTGTTGCATACGGGTGGAGATGCTGGTCAGGGCGTCGTCCCAGGAAATCCGCGCGAATTGAGCGCCTGGTCCTTTCGGGCCGACGCGCTTCACGGGAAAGAGCAATCGGTCTGGCGCGTACACGCGGTCAAGGAGTTTATTGACTTTGGCGCAGAGCGCGCCACGCGTGAACGGGTGCTCCTTGCTCGCGGTGATTTTCACGGCCGTCCCGCCGTCAATCGTCACGTCCATGAGACAGGAGTCCGGGCAGTCGTGTGGGCAGGCGACCTGGGCAACGTGCGTCATAATGAAGTCTCCTTTGCCTGAGCCTCTACCACAGACACGCGGACTCGAACAGAGTCGCGGAGGACCACATCTCGGTCTCCTTTACCGATCTTCCCCTTGAGGAAGGGCGCGCCCGCTTTTTGCCTGGGAAGAGTTTCACGCTCATCTCTGTTGCGTCCGTTACCAGCAAGCAGCAGACGCATGTATCGACCGCGCGGATTCTGGCGATGCACGGGGAATCACCAGACCTTCTGTCCACCGGTGGCGGGCACCTTCCACCTGCGAGCCATCTGCGATAGGCCGTATACATGAAGAAAAAAGCGAAAGGGGGAATTATGACCACATCCCCAATGCCACAGGATACGAGCATTCTTGCGCAACTCCTTGAACCCATCGGGCAGTGTATGACGCTGGAGCTGGCGCGAAGCATCGCGGAACTGCGGGCGTCACCCGAGGCCCAAGCACGTCTTGATGAGCTGGCGGACAAGTGCAATGAAGGCGCGCTGACGCCTGAGGAAGCCGCGGAATATGACAGCTATGTAGACGCGATAGACCTGATCGCCGTGCTCCAGGCGCAGGCCCGCGATGTGCTGAGCGTACATGACGCGGCGTAATGATGGAGGTCGCGCTACGGAACTTCGTGCGGCAACGCGCCGGCAACCGCTGTGAATACTGCCGGCTGCACCAACGCCATACGCCGCTCTTTACTTTTCACATTGAGCATATCCGCGCCAAGCAACATGGCGGGACGGACAACTCCTTCAACCTGGCCTTGGCGTGTACCCGGTGCAATCGGGCTAAAGGTCCCAACCTCTCCAGCGTTGACCCGGTTACAGGCCAGATGGTGCGACTGTTCAATCCCCGGGAGGATATATGGGAGGCGCATTTTGCCTTTCAGGGGGCAATCATCGTGGGGCGCACGCCTGAAGGCCGAGCCACTGTCGACTTGCTCAAGATGAACGAACCTAAACGTGCTCGAACACGGGCAACGCTTATTGCCCGTGGGCAATTTGAGTTGTAGGCCGCTTCTCAACGCAGGCGTCTCGCCTGCGCTCCCAGGCTGTCACGCCCGCGCTACTGAAACCGCACATACTCGAAATCAACCGGCTTGCCCTTGATGCCGTTGGCGGGCGGCGCGATCCAGTTGACGAATTTTCCTGGCTCGACCACTCGCCCCATCAGCGACGTGACAAAGGCACGATCCTCGTCGGTGGGTAACCACTGGTGAACGTTGGCCGCCCACGCGGGTTCAGACAGGACGTGTCCATCGGGCGAGATACGCACCGCGTTCAAGGCTCCGATGCGGCGGTTGAAGGCTTTATGCGGCAGGTGTAGGCGGAACGGCAGGCCGTGTCGTTCGATCACTTTGTTCCAGCGTGTGACCCCCCGCAACGAATCTTTCACGAATGCATCACGGAGCCGTTCGTTAAGTGATACGAGCGCTGGGACTTCTTTTTCAACAAGCGTGTCGTTCTCAAGGACAAGAATCTTGTAGGTGTCGTTCTTGAGAATATGGTCGTCCTGAATCTTGGTTTCGTCATAGCGACCCTTCAGGCCCGAACTAAAGAATGTCGCGGCATTGGAGGACTGGTCCGCGCCGAAGAGGTCGAGCGTCACGCTGTAGTGAAAGTTGAGGTAGCGTTGCAGCGTGGCGAAGTCGATCACGCCGAGGGCGCGCAGTTGGTCGGGGGCTTCGACTTGGTGCTCCCGCATGATTTCGCACGTGCGCTGGATCACGCGCGCGATGCCGGACTCGCCCACGAACATGTGGTGCGCTTCCTCGGTCAACATGAATTGAGTTGTTCGCGCTAACGGGTCAAACCCGGATTCCGCCAAGGCGCAGAGTTGGAATTTGCCGTCACGATCAGTGAAATAGGTAAACATGAAATAGGACAGCCAGTCCGGCGTGGGCTCGTTAAACGCGCCCAAGATACGCGGATGGTCCGCATCCCCGGAGCGACGTTGCAGCAACGCCTCGGCTTCTTCCCGCCCGTCGCGGCCAAAATAGCGCTGCAACAGGTACACCATCGCCCACAAGTGGCGACCTTCCTCGACGTTGACCTGGAACAGGTTGCGCAAGTCGTACAGCGAGGGGCAGGTCAGTCCCAAATGTTTTTGCTGCTCGACCGAGGCCGGTTCGGTGTCACCTTGGGTGACCACGATGCGGCGCAGGTTGGCGCGATGTTCCCCGGGGACCTCTTGCCACGCGGGTTCGCCTTTGTGTTCACCGAAGTTGATGAGGCGGCCTTCTTCGGGAGGCGCGAGGAAAATCCCCCAGCGATAGTCGGGCATTTTGACGTAATCAAAATGCGCCCAGCCTGACGCATCGGCGCTGATAGCGGTGCGCAGATAGACGTCGAAGTCCAACGACCCTTCGGGCCCCATCTCTTTCCACCACTGGAGGTAGTTCGGCTGCCACCGTTCCAGAGCGCGTTGAAGCGTCTTGTCGGTTGAGAGGTTGACGTTATTGGGAATTTTTTCGTTGTAGTCGATGGTCATGCTTCAGTCCTCATTGCGAATTTTTACGGCCCACATCGAGACTTCCTTGATCCCCCTCACCCTGACCCTCTCCTAGCCGGGAGAGAGAACCTGGAAGCCACCTCACTCCTATTGTCGAACTTGTTCGGTCCCCCGTCGCCGGTCTCCGGTCCCCCGTCTCTTCACACCCGCTCCCAACTAAACTTCGCTTTGTTCCCGGTGCCGTAGACCTTCAAGGCACCGAGTTCACCGACCGCATTGGGGCGGATGAAAATCCAATTTTGCCAGGCCGACAGTCGTCCGAAAATACGCGACTCCATCGACTCCTGCCCACTGAACCGGAGGTTGGCCTCCATGCCGGTGAGCGCATCGGGAGACTGACTGGCACGCTCTTCGAGCGCCATGCGGATTTCATCATCCCAATCCAGTTCATCCGGTGTGGCCGTGACGAGTCCCAAAGTGAGCGCCTCCGCCGCGTTGATCGCGTGTCCCACCCGAGCGTGAAGCACTTGGAGATGCGCGTCATCTTGGTAAAACCGACTGGCGAGACGTGAAAGGTGGGTGACCATCCCGTAGTCGCCAAAGTTCAGTGGCGAAAGATAAAGATGTGGCGACTGCGTCGCGAGCGACTGTGCCTCGTCCTCGGCTTGTAACATATAGATACGGTCCGCGGCGAGAGCCAACTCAAAGAGCGTTCCGGCGAAACAGGAACCGGACTCCACCAAGGCAAACAGCGTGCGTGACGACACCTCAAGCCGGGCCAGCGTGCGCCGGAGCAGACCGATCACTTCGCGGACAAACCAATGCGACCCATAGTGCAGCAGCGTGGCATCAGTCAGTAGGACATACTCCCCATTGCCCTGGGTCTTGAGCAGCCAAGTGCCAATGTCCAGTTCGTTGGTACGGAGTATGAGCAGCGCGTCATCAAGTTCGCGAGCCATTTGCAGTGGCCACCACTGCGCGCCCTGAGCGAGAATGCGTGCCATATCCGGCGGTGGCGGTTGGTGCGGTGCCTTCACGGTGATCGTCGCGCGCCGGGTGTCGCGCTCAATCCGCGCGTCCACATACTCATAGTGATACCCGTGCTGGTCAATCACTCGAGTGAGCGGAGTGAGCGTGATGCCAGCGGCGTCGCTGGGACGGTCACTCTGAGCGGCCAGTGCCAACGCCCGCCGTTTGACCTGCTCGGCGAACCGCGCGGGTTTGACGATGTCATCAACCAAGCGCCAGTCCTTGGCGCGCTGTCCACGAATGCCTTCCGTCGTCGTGCAGAAGATGTCGGCGTGATCGTGCCGGACCTTGCGCTTATCAATCAGCCGCGTCAGCCCACCAGTGCCGGGCAGTACGCCCAACATCGGCACTTCAGGCAGACTGACGGCGGACGACCGATCATCCACCAGCAGAATCTCGTCACAGGCCAATGCCAGTTCATATCCCCCACCGGCGGTCGTGCCGTTACAGGCCGCGAGGAACTTGAGGCCCGAACGGCGGCTGGAATCCTCGATACTGTTGCGGGTTTCATTGGTGAATTTGCAGAAGTTGACCTTCCACGCATGGGAGGACTGCCCTAGCATGAAGATGTTCGCGCCAGAGCAGAAAATGCGCTCCTTGGCGCTGGTCATCACCACCGTGCGCACGGCGGGATGCTCAAAACGGAGGCGTTGCAGCGCGTCATGCAGTTCAATGTCTACGCCAAGATCATACGAATTCAGCTTGAGCGCATACCCTGGCCGCAGCCCGCCGGTCTCTTTCACATCAAGGACGAGGGTCGCGATGGGGCCATCGCACGAGAGCCGCCAATGGGCATAGCGATCCGGGTGTGTTTGGTAATCGACGAATGTCGGGGGTTGGTTTGGCGTGGCGTTTTCAGCGGCGAGTCCCATCGGTGTGCTCCTCTGCGTGCGTGATTTGCTCACTGAGTGCTGTAACGCCATTTCCGCTTTTCAGCAAGTTCGCCGCGCAAATCGGTGAGCCGCGCCGTGAGCGCCAGAGCCACCGTAACCGTTTACTTCCGCTTCTTTTTGGTGAATGCTACAGCCCTGTCGCGCGCTCTTCGCGACACAAGGAGGATGTATGGTCGAAAAAACTATTGATCTCATCGGTTCGTCATCGACGAGCATTGAGGACGCGGTCTCTTTGGCGGTGGCCCGCGCGGCGGTGACAATTAGTGGCATTTATCATGTCGAGGTCGCCGATATTTCGGCGGTCGTCGAGGATGGCGTGATCTCACGCTGGAAGGTGAAAATCAGAGCGACATTCCCAGTGAAAGATCGGGTGCACGAATAATATGACTATCGAAAGTAA
>JANMSE010000193.1:0-72948 GCA_031389045.1 Deltaproteobacteria bacterium
CAGCTCAAAATGAAACCGAGCGAATACTTCTATCGTCAGTGCATCGTCTCCGCTGACCCTGATGAAACGATGACCGCGGAAGTCGTCAACCACATCGGCGCGGACTATTTCGTCTGGGCCTCGGATTATCCGCATATCGACTCGTCACTGGGTGTGGCGCAAGAGATCCGCGAACGGTTGGCCTCACTGCCCGTCGCCTCGCAGCGCAAGGTGTTCGGAGAAAACGCGGTGCGGTTTTATAATTTGCCGGTCGGACACTGAAGGACCGGGGAGGGGAAAACGGGGAAAAGGGGAAGCGGGGAAAAGGAAACAGCAAGAAGAAAGGGCAAAGGCTATGCCACACGATACGTTACTCAAGTTCAATTACCCGCAAACCTTACTCCGTGAATACCAGCACTGGGCTGTGCTGCTGCGCCCCAAGCAGGTCACCGTTGGCAGCCTGGTGCTGATCTGTACCGAAGAAGCCACACGCGTTTCCGATGTGTCACCTGAGGCATTCGCCGAGTTGAAGACGGTCACGACCGACCTGGAGTCAACGCTCCAGCAAGCGTTCGCCTACGAAAAAATCAACTATGTGTGTCTGATGATGGTGGACAAGCAGGTCCACTTTCATGTGCTTCCCCGCTACTCAACCATACGTAGCGTGAGTGGCAAGGAGTTCGCCGACCCGTTTTGGCCAGGGCCACCGGATGTGACGAAGGCGTTGGACATGAACGACGAACAGTTCGCGGCGCTGTTCGCCTTGCTGCGGTCGCAGTGGCCGCGATAAACTCTCACTTCGACAAGAAATAAGGAAGGGCAGCCCAACGTGGCTGCCTTTTTCGCAGGGACATACAACTGGTGTGCCCTTCCTTATTTCTTTGATAGGAGGACACTCGAGTGGCACAACTTCCCACCAGCCCTGACTCCTTCCTCGGCCTTCTCGATATGCGAGTCGAGGAAGCCTCTCCTGACTTTTGTCGTATGCGACTGCCATTCCGCCCCGCACTGCTCCGCAATGGAGGGGTCATGCATGGCGGCGCGATTGCCGCACTGCTGGATACCGCCGGGGTGATGGCAATTAAGGCCGGAGTCGAACCCGAAATCAAAGAGGGGATTCCAACCATCACCATGACGGTGAATTATCTTGCTCCCGCCCGAGAGACTGACGTGCTCGCCGAAGCCAGGATCATTCGTCGTGGACGCAGTCTTATCTTTGTCGAGGTGAAGGCATTGTCATCAAGTGGAGAACTGCTCGCCACCGCGCAGGTGGTGTACAAGTTCGGGACTCGTGAGAAGTCAGCGTGAGGAGTCCGCCTTCAAGCGCGCCACCGCGCGTAAGGACGCCGCGCGACGGGCTTCCAACATCGGCGCGGCACGAGTGCGCACTGCCGCTACCATCTCAGCGGACGCGGTATCCGGCGACCCACTCGCAAACGGTGGGTCTGGATTATATTCGATCCCCAGTTGAATCATGCGCGCTGTTTGCTCACCGACAAGCACCCCAGCCAGATACAAGGCAAAGTCGATCCCGGCAGTTACCCCACCACCGGTGATCCGATTGCGATCACGGACAATTCGTTTCTTCACCGGCGTCGCTCCAAAGAGTGCGAGTTGATCCATCGACATCCAGTGCGTGGTGGCTTCGTAACCGTTCAGCAGTCCTGCCGCCCCAAGCACCAGTGAGCCCGTACAGACCGAGGTCACGTACTGCGCTTGCAATCCCTGCTGGCGGACAAAGGCAATCACCTCTTCATCATCCATCAAGTCGATCTGCCCCGGTCCGCCAGGAATACACAACACATCAAGCGGTGGACACTCGGCCAGTGTCATGGTTGGCAGTAGACTCAGGCCAGTATCGCTCGTCACCGGCTCCGTCCGTTTCCACAACAAATGGACTTTCGCGTCGGGAATCCGCGCGAAGGCTTCAAAGGGTCCAGTCGCATCTAACTGCGTCATACGCGGAAATACGAGCATCCCGATCGTGAGGCTCTTGTCTGACATGGGTGAATCTCCTTTCCTGATAGTCTTGTGCCCCAGATTGACTGGTGCGCGGAGCGCACCCTACCCTTCGACACAGCTAAGAGATATACGGTGCCTGTGGAATGAACAAGCCGGAACTGCGTTCGTAGACAATGAGCGCAAACCTAGGAGTCGAGCTTATGTTCGAAGGATTTGAGCACAGAACCCTCACAACAAGCGGAGCAACCATCAACCTCGTCACAGGCGGCCACGGCTCGCCAGTGCTGCTTTTGCACGGCTATCCACAATCACACGTGATGTGGCACAAGATCGCCCCGCAGTTGGCGAAGGATTTCTTCTTAGTGATGCCCGATCTGCGTGGCTATGGTGATAGCAGTAAGCCCGCCGATGGGGAGAACCACAGCGGCTACTGCAAACGCGCCACCGCGCAAGATCAGGTCGAAGTGATGGAGCAACTCGGCTTCAAGCAGTTTGCTGTCGTCGGGCATGATCGCGGAGGTCGCGTGGCGCATCGACTGACGCTGGATCACGCTGACCGTGTCACTAAACTCGCCACGCTTGATATTGTCCCGACTCACAAGCTGTACAATGATGTCACCAGGGAGATGGCTTCCATCTATTATCATTGGTTCTTCTTGATTCAGCCCGCGCCCTTCCCGGAAACCCTGATTGGCAACAATGCCGAGTTCTTTCTGAACTCCATGCTCGGACGATTGAAGCCACAAGCCATCACGCCGGAAGCGTTCGCGGAATACCTACGGTGCTTCCGCGATCCCGCGACCATTCATGGCACCTGCGAGGATTACCGCGCGGCGGCATCAATTGATCTCATTCACGATGAAGCGGACCGAGGGAGAAAAGTGACCTGCCCGATGCTCGCACTGTGGGCCGAGAAAGGGCTGATGCACAAAAAATATGATGTCGTCGCGGTATGGCGGGACTATGCCGCGCAGGTCAGTGGGAAAGCCCTGCCCGCTGGCCATTTCCTGCCCGAAGAAGCCCCGACGGAGACGTTGGCGGCACTCAGGGAATTTTTGCTTGGGTGAGGAGCCACCGAGAATCTCGGATATTACTCTGTTTCATCCGGGCTCGGGAGAAAGTCCTCGGGAGGAAGCAACTTCGGCTTCGATACTGCTTTGTGCTGAACGCTGCATCTCGCGAAGCGCTTCGATAGAGCGACGTGTGCACGCGTCATTCCTGGCGCGATGGTAACGAAATCACCCCATCGTCGCTCGAGAGGGCCCCTCGTCCAAAGCGCACAGCACCTCTTCCCGCACCCACATATCTTCTTCACGAGAGAGCTGCTCCTCAAGCGCCGTGCGGGCTTCTCTTTCCGTGAATCGGCCCAATGCCCAAGCGGCGTGTCCACGCACTAACGGTTCCGGGTCGGACAATGCTGAGCGAAGTGGCGCGATCGCCGCCGGGTTCGCACTGTTGCCCAAGGCAATCGTGACATTGCGTAACAGGCCGCGCCGTTTGGAGCGCAGGATCGCACTATGACGGAAACGAGCACGAAAGCCAGCGTTGTCTAATTTGAGTAACTCCGGGAGGGAAGGAAACAATTCTTCGACGAGGTCCTGTCGGACGGAGTCTTCCCGTGGTCGCCCAAACTTCTCGTTCCAAGGGCACACTTCCTGACACACATCGCACCCGAAAATCCAATTGCCCATCTTCGGACGTAACTCGCGTGCGATCGGTCCACGCTGTTCGATGGTGAGGTAGGAAATACAAAGCGGCGCTTTGAGGACATAACCTTCTTCAAGAGCCTTGGTCGGACAGTCAGCCAGGCAGCGCGTGCACGTGCCACAATGCGCGCGAGCAACGCCCTCCCCTTCCAGCTCCAGACTGACGAGGATTTCCGCCAAGAAGAACCACGACCCTGCCTGCTTATGAAGCAACATGGTATTCTTGCCAAACCAGCCAAGTCCGCTTCGAGAAGCCCACTCGCGTTCGAGTATCGGGCCAGTATCAACATACGGTCGGGTCCAGATACCCGGAACTAGCTCGGTGAGAAAGGCGGTGAACGTCAGCAGCTTTGCCTTGATGACCTCGTGATAGTCACTTCCGGCGGCATACGCGGCGATACGTCCACGTAACTCTTGTTGCCAGTTGATAGACGGAATTTGAGGTGGCGCGTAGGGAAACCCTAGACAGATGACGCTTTTCGCTTCGGGAAATCGCAGGGGAGGGTTGAGACGATATTCGGAATTTCGCGCGAGGTAGTGCATTTCTCCCGCGTTGCCTTGATCTAACCAGGACATGAGAAACTCTTCTCGCGGTAACAGGGAGAGGCGGGTGAATCCACAGAGGGTGAAGCCCAAGGCCATGGCCTGCGTATAAATTCGCGTTTCTAGAGAGTGCATGGGAAATGAAGACTCCTACTTTTATGAGACATTGTAGGGATTGACTCGATAAGGGGAAGTCCTTATCTCTGGACAAACATTGTTACCGCCATGAGGAGGTCCGTCAGAATGGATCACGAAATGCACCACGAAGAAGAAATCACACTCCGCGCCCCAGAGGGCACCGCACTGATGTTGACCGATGTCGCCGTTGAGAAGGTGAAAGAGGTGATGACCCGCGATGGAGTGAAAGATGGCGGTCTGCGCATCGCTATCGTTGGTGGCGGATGCTCCGGGTTCCAATACAATCTCAGCCTTGATGAGAGCGCCCGCGAAGACGACATTATTATTGAACAAGGCGGAGTTAGACTCTTCCTTGATCCCATTAGCCAGCAATATGTGTACGGCACCGTCATTGATTACGTGAACGGACTCCACGGCGCGGGCTTCAAGTTCGTCAACCCCAATGCCAATCGCACATGCGGATGCGGTTCCTCCTTCTCCGCCTAAATTTCCCACGCTTCTGAAATAAGCGTTACGAGGGCATGGACAATCTCCATGCCCTTTTTTTGTCCATGCCACGATTCACGCATCTCATTTTCGATCTTGATGGTACGCTCGTCGATACCAAAGCCGACTTGGCGGCGGCGACCAACTTCATGCTCGCGGCGTTGGCGCTGCCAACCTTAACGGAGACCCAGGTCGAACGCCTGATCGGAGACGGCGCGCGCGTGCTCGTCGCGCGTGCCCTTGGGCCACAGCGGGCAGACCTCGTGCCACGCGGGTTCACGTTGTTCATGGAGTATTACGTGGCTCATCTCCTCGACCACACCCAACCGTATCCAGGTATCCACGAATTACTTGCCGCCGTCCATGCGCACGGGCTGACGCTGTCCGTCCTCACGAACAAGCCGGAAGCCCCAAGCCGGGCGATTCTCACTGGACTTGGATTAGCGGATTTCTTTGGGGTCATTGTCGGTGGCGACACGCTCCCAATGCGCAAACCCGACCCGCTGGGCGTCCATGACTTGCAACGCAGAACTGGGATCGCCCTGGCCGCGACGCTCCTGATCGGGGACTCGCGCATTGACATGGCAACTGGGCAAGCGGCGGGTGTCACAACCTGTGGAGTGACGTGGGGATTCGACGCGGAGGGGATGCGTGAGTCCGCACCCTGGTTCGTCGCGGACTCCGTGCCACAATTAGCGACCCTGCTGTTGTCACCCGGTTGAACCCGACAACGGCAACACTGGGCGTATCCGCTCGGCCATGCGAACAGCCTCGACCGTTTCCTTCACGTCATGCGCGCGAATGATGTGGGCACCGTTGTAGACGGCGATCGCCGCGCAGGCGACCGAGCCAATCAGGCGGTCCGTCGGATTCGCTTGGTCAAGAATTTTTCCGATAAATGATTTGCGTGAAGCCCCAACGAGCAACGGCAATCCGAGTTGCCGTAATTGTCCAAGCTCACGCAACACCAGGCAATCCCATTCATCCCACGAAATTCCTGGCTGGCGAAAAAAACCAATCCCAGGGTCCAGCACAATCTGTGATCGAAGCATCCCCGCCCGCGTGGCGATCTCGACACTTTCGCGCAAGGCACGGAGGGTGCGCTCCAGCGGCGGCCCAGAGCGAGGCACCGGCTCACTCGCCATGAGGATCGCGCCACCCGCGGACGCGGCAATCAGCGGTGCCATCGCGGGATCGTGCTTCAGGCCACTGACATCATTGATGATCCGCGCGCCACACTTGAGCGCGGATCGCGCGGCGCTCGCGCGTTTGGTATCAGCGGAAACGGAAACGTTCACCTGAGCCGCGACGGCACTGACCGCCCACGACAACCGCGCCGTTTCTTCCTCTTCGGAAATCAACGTTTTGAGGTATGGCGCGGTGGACATCGCCCCGATGTCAATGATATGGGCTCCTGCATCAGCCATCGCGCGGGCCGCCTCGACGAGTCGCGCGGGGTTGTCGTGTACTGAGCCTTGGTAGAACGACTCCGGGCTAACGTTCAGTACGCCCATGACACGGACCGGGACCGTATCTCCGACCTCCAGGCCCGCCAGATGTGATGACAGTGTTGGTGACAGATGGCGATTCATGGCGGCGGAGTGTGACAAATTTTTTGAGAAATGGCTACGGGACCCTCGCACCGAGGCGTTTTTGCATTGCCAGGTTGGAGCTTTTCTTTTACACTGCCCAGGCGTTTACAGAGGAGACTACTCATGATCAAGTTGTATGACTTTCCGCAAAGCCCCTATTGCCAGAAAGTGCGTCTGGTCCTGGCGGAAAAAGACCTGTCGTATGAAAAAATCTTTGTTGATTTGACGAAGAACGAACAAAAAGCCCCCGAATTCCTCCGTCTGAATCCCTACGGCAAAGTGCCCGTGCTCGTTGATGAAGACGAGGTCATTTATGATTCCACCATCATCAATGAATATATCGACGAGGAATATCCGCACCCGCCGCTGTTGCCACCAGAGGACTCCGGTGCGCGGGCACGGGTCCGCACCTTGGAAGATTTCGCGGACAACTCGTTCACCGCGCAGGGTGGCTTGCTCGCGGCGGAATTGCGCAAACCCCCGGAGCAAATCGATCAAGAGCGCGTGCAACGCTACCGCGCGGATTTAGGACGCGTGCTGGAATTCTTGGAGCGCCACCTCGAGGGGAAAGAATACATGAGCGGCACGTTTTCCCTGGCGGATTTAGCGTTGGTTCCCCGGCTATTACAATTACCTAAACTGGGAGTGGAGATTCCCTCACGGCTCATCAACGTGCTGGCGTGGAGCGAACGCGTGAAGCGGCGCCCCTCGGTCAAACAGTTGCAGCATGACCTGGGACTCGCCTAACGTTGTCCTTCAGAGCTTGCTTCCCTCACTCTTTCAGATAGAAGCGAGGCGATTATGGCAGAACTACCGTCCGTGATTCCTATCTTCCCATTGCCCAATGTGGTCCTGTTTCCCCAGGTGATGTTGCCCCTGCATATTTTCGAGCCGCGCTATCGCAAAATGGTGCGCGACACGGAATCCCAAAGCCCCCCACTCATCGGGATGGCGCTCCTGCGTGGCAATTGGCAGGAGCACTACGAGGGCAATCCCGAGGTATTCTCCATCGGATGCGCGGGAGAAATAGTGCGGGTGGCACCGTTACCGGATGGTCGATTTAACATTCTGTTACAAGGGTTGCGGCGTTACCACATTCGCGAGGAAATCGTCACGGAGGGGTATCGTCAAGCGCGAGTCGAGTGGGACCCGCCGCTCAAGGAAACGCTTGATGCTGACCGCCGACACGGGCTACGCCAATTGCTCGATCAGTATCTGAAGAAAAACGAACAAGTACGGAAATTTTTCTCCGACCCCAATATCGACGACGACTTCCTCGTTAATTTTTTCGCCTTTCATCTCGATTTTTTACCGATCGAAAAACAAAGTCTCCTCGAAGTCCAAGCGCTCGCGGAGCGTGCCGACCGTCTCCGCGATATCCTCGATTTCAAATTAACGGAAAGCGGCTTATCGGACAGTCATCTGGGTGGCGCGGGAAAACCCCGATTCCACTGAACTGCCTTGACAAAGCGCGCTTGCTCCATATAGTGACCAGCAAAATTTCAGCCGATTGCACTCGATACCACCCATGAAACGAAAAAATGAGATGACGCTGTGGGAGCGTCTGTACGTGCCGGAAGTCATCCGGGGATTAAGCGTAACGACGTTCCATTTCTTTCGTAATATATCGCTGCATACCCTCCACTCCCTGGGGTTCGCCGAGAAAACCAAGGCGGCATATACCACACAATATCCTGAAGAGCGGAAACGCTATCCCGATACCTATCGTGGTAGTCATCGCCTGACGCTTAAGGAAGATAATTCCGTACGCTGCACAGCGTGTTACCTGTGCGCGACCGCCTGTCCAGCCAACTGTATTTTCATTGAAGCGGGTGAGCATCCCGACCCTACCGTCGAGAAGTTCCCGGTGCGCTATGAGATCGATACGCTCCGCTGCATTTATTGCGGCATGTGCGTGGAAGCGTGTCCGTGTGACGCCATTCGCATGGATACGTATGTGCATCCGCGAATATGGGGCTACACTCGCGCCGATTTTATCGAGTCGAAAGAGGTGTTGATGAATCGCTCGCATGCGCTGGCCGAAGGCGGGCGTGACTCGTTGATGGTGCAAATGCTGGAAAGCTACAAGGATGCGGACCAAAGGGCGTTGATTTCGTAAGCCTCCCACGGGGCCACAAGCCGAAAAAGAGGATTGTATGGCGAAAACCTATAAAGAACTGATGGAAGAAGCGCGTCAAATCGTGCCTGAAGTGGCGATTGATGAGGTGAAGAACCGCATCGAACGGGGCGAGAACTGGACGCTGCTTGATGTTCGGGAACGCGAAGAATACCGTGAAGGCCATCTCGACGGAGCCCTGTCATTGCCGCGTGGGTTTCTCGAAATGCGCGTCGAGGAAGCGGTGCCCGATAAGAGCACCCCGATCATCGCCTACTGCGCCGGTGGCGTGCGTTCGCTGATCGCGGCGCGCACCCTGAAAGAGCTAGGCTATGAGAAAGTGACTTCCATGTCTGGCGGGTACACCTCATGGAAGAATGCCGGATACAAGTGGGTCGCGGACCGACAGTTCACCCAAGAGCAAATTACTCGTTACGCACGCCACTTCACGCTCCCCGAAGTTGGGGAAAAGGGGCAAGCAAAGTTGCTCGAAGCGAAGGTGCTGTGCATTGGCGCTGGTGGCCTCGGTTCTCCGGTGGCGTTCTATCTCGCTGCCGCGGGGGTGGGGACCATCGGGATCATTGATAACGACACCGTCGATATGAGCAATCTGCAACGGCAGATACTCCACACCAATGATCGGATCGGGATGCCTAAGGTTGAATCCGCGCAGAAAACCCTGAACGCGCTCAATCCCGATGTGACGGTGATTCCGTTTAACGAGCGGCTGTCGTCGGAAAACGTGATGCGGATCATCAAGGACTTCGACATTGTGATTAACGGCTGCGACAACTTTCCCACGCGCTATCTGATTAACGATGCCTGCGTGATGGCGAAGAAACCGTTGGTTGATGGCTCCATCTTCCAGTTCGAGGGACAGGCGACCGTTTTCTATCCAGACCGTGGGCCATGCTATCGCTGCTTATTCCCAGAGCCACCGCCTCCGGGGGCCGCTCCAAGCTGCGCGGAAGCCGGTGTGCTCGGTGTATTGCCCGGACTCGTGGGCTGCATGCAAGCACTGGAAGCGATGAAGCTCATTCTGGGCGCGGGCAAGCCGCTCATTGGCCGCATGATGCACTTTGATACCCTGAGCAGCGAAGTGCGCGTGCTCAAGCTGCGGCGCGATCCCAACTGCTTGGTGTGCGGCGATCATCCGAAAATCACCGAGCTGATTGATTACGAAGAATTCTGCGGGTTGCGCACGGCGCACTCGGCCTGATTTCCACGGGACGTGTTGTCGCGAGCGTCCATTTGTAGATAACCGCAGCAACGGAGCAGGAGGGTGTATGAAACAGATTGTTGTTCATCAAGAGAAGTGCACAGCGTGTCGCGAATGCGAATTGGCCTGTTCGTTTTCTCACGAAAATATCTTCTCGCCGACGCTCTCACGTATCCGTATCGCCGACTTCTACGAAGAGCAATTTTATCAACCAATGGTCTGTGTCCACTGCGCGGACGCTCCCTGCGCCGCCGTGTGTCCGACGGTCGCCATTCAACGACAGACCGATGGACAGATCAAAGTCATTGATGATCGCTGTATTGGCTGCAAGATGTGCCTCCTCGCCTGTCCATTTGGCGTGATGGGCTTCTCGCCGGAAAAAGGGATTGCCCACAACTGTGATTTCTGCGAGGGCGATCCCCAGTGCGTGCAGTTCTGCACTCCCGGCGCGCTTGAGTTCAAGGACGTGGTGGCGATTGAAGCGCTGGCGAACCAGAAAGCCGCCGCCGCCCTTGGGCTGCCGAAGGCGTAAAACGGAAAGCGTAAAACGTAACTACCCACGCCCTCTTTTCTTTACGGTTTACCTCTTTACTCTTTACGTTTCACGCATGAGGAGGAACGATGCCGACGCGATATGTGTTAATTGGCAATAGCGCCGCCGCACTTGAAGCACTTCGTGGCATTCGCAAACACGACCGCGAGGGAGCCATCACCGTCATCAATCGTGAAGAGGGCCCCGCGTATTCCCGTGTCGCCCTGCCGTATTACGTCGCGGGCGAAATGACGTTGAATGATCTCCTCATTCGTCAACGCCCTGACTATGGAAGCCTGGGCGCGACGTTAGTAGAAAAAGAGAATGTCACCGCGATTGACTCCGCTGGCAAGAAAGTCGAACTCGCCAGCGGGAAGAAAATCGAATTTGACAAACTGTTGATCGGCACCGGATCGGAGACGATCAAGCCACCGATTCAAGGACTCGATCAAGTACCTCATCACTATTTGTGGACACTCGACGATGCCATCGGCATGAAGAAAGCGGCGGAGAAAGCGCAAACCGCCGTGGTGATTGGCGGCGGTTTTATCGGCATGCTCGCCGCCGAAGCGCTGCGCAAGCTCAAGGTCAAATTGACCATTGTCGAGATGGCCCCGATTCTCCTCCCGCAATTGCTTGATGAAGGAGCCGGAAAACTGTTCTTGCAAGCGGTCCGCGATGAAGGGGTGACGGTACGCACTGGTGCCCTGGTTTCCGCGCTCGCTAAGAAAGGGGACACGATTGAAGTCACGCTGAAAGATGGCGCGACCTTCACTGTCGATATGGCCGTGGTCGCCACTGGCGTCAAACCCCATGTCCAATGCGTCAGCAATGGCGCGGTGACCGTGAATAAAGGGATCGTGGTCAACGAATACCTGGCGACCAACCACCCTGACATCTTCGCGGCTGGCGATGTCGCGGAAACGAAAGATTTTCTCTCCGCTGATCGTTCGATCTACGCCATCTGGCCGACCGCGGTTGAGCAAGGTCGAGCCGCTGGTGCGAACATGGCTGGGGCAAAGCTCGCGTATCCAGGCAGTTTGGGGATGAACGTTGTCGAACTCTTCAATGTGACCCTGGCGCAACTCGGTCGCTTCCGTGAAGGCGCGGACGATGATGTCAAAATGCTTAGCCACGGTGGCGATGAACTCTATCGCAAAGTGGTCGTCGATAAGAACGGGACGTTGGTCGGCGCGATCTACTTAGGAAACGAGAATGGGGCCGCCGAGATGGGCGTGATTCACAGCGCCATCAAGCGTCGGGAAAAGTGGCAGGGCTTTCAAGACGGACGCCCACCGGTTTTTACGTATGCGTCGGTGATGCACCGCGTGCCTCGGTACTAAAAGAAGAAAAGTCAAAGGGCAAAAGTCAAAAGTCAAAAACGGGGAAAGTGAGTGGGCTCCTCAAGTTCCCTCTCCTGGATGGGAGAGGGCTAGGGTGAGGAGGATCACATGACCTCTTCCTTTTTCCTTCGTTCGAGACGTTACCGAGAGTTCCTCAATGGCTGATACTGTAACGATTTCGGTGAAACTGTTCGCCACCTTGAAACGCTACATCCCAGCGGGCGGCCAAGACGGGTTTCCGCTTTCATTACCGCGTGGAGCCACTGTGCAAGATGCGATTAACGCGCTGAACATTCCACCGGAACAAGCCGGGATGCTCGTTGCCGGAGATAGCTATATAGAAAAAGGGGCGACGCTCACTGATGGTTTGCAATTGAATATCTTTCCCCCACTTGCTGGGGGTGTTGCCTGACAATGCGTTCCACGCCGTAGTGATCCAAGTAGTGCAAGGGCACGGTCCGCCGTGCCCTTGCTATTTGTGTCCAAGAGAAAGTAGGAGTACCAAACCGTGACCTCAGCTCAAGATATCGCCGCTCTCCAAACCGCCGCGCGCAAATTGCGCATTCATTCCTTGCGCTCAACCGCGGAAGCCGGCTCTGGCCATCCGACTTCGTGCCTGTCCGCCGCGGAACTGATGGCGGCGCTGTTTTTTCACACGATGCGCTTCGACCCCAAGCATCCCGCGAATCCACAGAACGACCGCTTCGTCCTCTCGAAAGGCCATGCGGCTCCCGTGTTATACGCGGCACTCGCGGAGGCCGGAGCGTTGCCGGTATCACAACTGGACACTTTGCGGAAAATCACCAGTGACCTCGAAGGACATCCCACTCCGCGTATTCCTTGGGTTGGCGCGGCGACCGGATCACTTGGGCAGGGCTTGTCGGTTGGCGTGGGCATGGCCCTCAATGGCAAGTATCTCGATAAGCTGAGCGCTCGTGTCTATGTGTTGCTCGGCGATGGTGAAATCGCCGAGGGGAGCGTGTGGGAGGCGGCGGCGCTTGCGTCTCATTACCAACTCGACAATCTGGTCGGCATCATTGATGTCAACGGTCTCGGTCAGAGTCAGCGCACGATGTACAACCACGATGTGGAGGTCTATCGCGCTCGTTTTGCCGCGTTTGGGTGGCATGCCGTTACCGTGGATGGCCATAATCTTCAAGAGGTCACCGCGGCGCTTGATACGGCGCACACCGTGAAGAATCGTCCGACCATGATCGTCGCACGCACACTCAAAGGGAAAGGCGTTTCGTTTTTAGAAGATAAAGAGGGATGGCATGGCAAGCCACTGAAGAAAGGCGAGGAACTCGACAAGGCGTTGCAAGAACTGCCGCTGAACGGCAGTGGCGGCACTGTTCACGTGACTGCTCCTCCGGCGGGTGTGGTGCGTACCGCCGGGACCGTCGCACCGTATCCGCCGCCGAATTATCAACTCGGAGAGAAAGTGGCCACGCGTGCGGCTTACGGCACGGCGTTGGCGAAGTTGGGCTCGCTGAATCCGCTGGTAGTGGCGCTTGATGGCGATACCAAGAATTCGACCTTCGCCGAAAAATTCAAGGACGCG
Source organism: Deltaproteobacteria bacterium (assembly GCA_031389045.1). Classification (GTDB taxonomy): domain Bacteria; phylum Desulfobacterota; class Binatia; order Bin18; family Bin18; genus JABFSC01. The sequence continues at coordinate 13,178 of JANMSE010000193.1, forward strand.
CATCCAGACCGTTTCTTCGAGAGCTTCATCGCTGAACAGAACATGGTCAGCGCGGCGGTTGGATTCGCCGCTTGCGGCAAGATTCCTTTTGTTTCGACTTTTGCCGCGTTCCTGACTCGTGCGTTTGATAACATTCGCATGGCCGCGGTGTCGGGCATTGCCATCACCTACGTGGGGTCGCACTGCGGTGTGTCGATTGGTGAGGACGGTCCTTCGCAGATGGGACTTGAAGACCTGGCGATGATGCGGGCGATTCCTAACTCAACGGTGCTCTATCCATCCGATGCGGTCGCGGCGGAACGCTTGGTCGCGGCAGCGGCGGGCTTGAGAGGGGCAACCTATATCCGCACCTCACGTCCAGCGACCCCAGTGCTCTACGCGAATACGGAAGAGTTTCCCATTGGCGGCAGCAAAGTCGTGGGCTCCAGCGCGAATGATGCGCTTACTGTCGTGGCGGCGGGGGTGACGCTGCACGAAGCGCTGACCGCGAGCGAAACACTCAAAGCCGCTGGCATCAATATCCGCGTGATTGACGCCTATTCGGTGAAACCAATTGATAGTCAAGGTCTCTTACAAGCGGCAGCGCAGACTCGGAACACGCTGGTGGTTGTTGAAGATCACTATGCCGACGGTGGACTTGGAGATGCGGTGTTGAACGCCGTCGCGCTCCACAGCGTGCGGGTGCATAAGATCGCGGTGACCGAAGTGCCTCGCTCTGGCAAACCGGAAGAACTGCTCGACGCGCATGGAATCAGTGCCCGCCGGATCGTGGAGTTCATCAAGAAAAACGTGGCCTAGTTCTCTTCTGACAGAGGGGGCAGCGAGGCCGCTTCCAGATCCCCTTTCTGTTCCCTCTCTCAGCCTGGCATTCAGTTAGGGGAGTCCGAAGTTCCCTCTCCCGGCTGGGAGAGGGTGAGGGTGAGGGGGATCAAGTGATTTCTCCTTCTCCCTCCTTCCGAAACCCCGTATAGAACAACGCCCGCCCCTCATGCCGATACTTGCGCTCGAAATCGGTGAAAATCAGTTTCCCGCGACGATTGACTTGATCCCGTTCCCATGCGAACCGCGTTAGCTCCGGCATGGCGACGAACTGTTTGACGATCTCCGTAAAGTATTGTTCCACATCCGAAGCCAGGAAAATTTTCCCACCAGGAACCAGCGTTCGCGCTAGCGCTTCCGTGAAGTCGTTCTGAAACAAGCGACGATTGTGATGTCGTCGTTTCCACCACGGGTCAGGAAAATAGAGATGATATGCGGTGACGGACGCTGGCCACATCATCAACGGCAGCAAGCACGTGATGTTGGCATGAACAGCAATGACATTGGCGGGACCATCCCGTTCGATGAGCGCCGCTAACCGCGAGGCGCGGCGGCCCAAGATTTCGACGCCAAAGAAATTTCGTTCTGGAGTATGGCGTGCCAGGGCAAGGAGGAATCCCCCCTTTCCTGGGCCAATCTCGACCTCAACCGGGTTGGTATTGCCGAAAATCTCCGCCCACGTGGGTGGCGGAGTGGGAAGTGCGAAACGCGGGTGTGACATGTCAAAAAATGAGCTTCGTACCTTAGGCGAGCGCTCTGCCGCCGTCTACATGGAACACGCCGCCTGTGCTGTAGTCGGACTCCGCGACAAAGACAACCAGGGCGGCCACTTCTTCTGGAGTTCCGGCGCGTTTCACTAGGGTTTTCTCGATCTCCCGCTGACGAACGGGTTCGGGCGTGTCGTCTTGAAAGAGGACAGGGCCAGGAAGAATGGCGTTGATCATCACTTCTGGCGCGAGTTCGAGGGCGAGTCCCTGTGTGAGCGTCATCACGCACGCCTTTGACACGGAGTACGGAACATAGTCCGCCCACGGACGTTGGCCCGCGACATCGGCGATATTGATAATGTGTCCCCAGCCCCACTCGCGCATGCGCAGACCAATCTTTTGCGCGCAGAGAAACGTCCCAGTGAGATTCACGTCGAGTATCTGTTCCCAGTCTTCAACTGAGAGCGTGTCGATGGGAGTGCGAAAGAAAACGGCGGCGTTGTTGACGAGCACGTCAATGCGCCCAAACCGCGCGACGGCGGCCTCGACCATCCGCTCCACCTCGGCTTCTTGGGTGACATCCGCTTGCACGGCTATGGCTTCATGGCCAGCGGCAAGGAGTTCCTGAACAGTCTGTTCCGCCTCGTGGTGCGAGGTGTGATAGTGAACGACTAGCTTGCAGCCACGAGCGGCGAACGCATGGGTCATCGCCTTGCCAACCCGTTTAGCACCACCAGTGATGAGCACGACTTTGTTGGTGAGATTCATAGGGGAATAAAACGTAAAACGTAAAGCGTAAAAAAATCTTGGGTTGTTCGGTGTATCTTTACGTTTTTCGTCGTCCTTCTTTTGACTTTTGACTTTTGACTTTTGACTTTTCACGTCCTCAACGGGTCATGTTGTGGCTGGAGGGTGATTTCGACCGGACATGCGCGCGCCGACGCGGTGACAACGTTATAGACCGCCTCCGCCACATCTTCTGGACGTAACATCTTGGCGCGATCAACGCGGCGATTAGGTGGAATCAGGGCGGTATCGACATAGCCGGAGAAAATACTTGACACCTTGATGCCCTGCTCATGCACTTCGTCGAAGAGCGACTGCGTGAAGCCCCGAACTCCGAACTTCGCGGCGGCGTAGGCGGCTTCGCCCGCTTTGCCAGTGATACCCGCGAGTGAGCAGATATTGATGATCGTGCCCCGCCGCCGTTCGATCATCCCCGGCAGCACGAGTTTGCTCAGCACCATCGTCGCCCACAGATTGACCCGCAACGTCCACTCCCAGTCTGAGAGTCGCGCTTTCGTGATCGACGTTCGTGGGGGGCCGCCACCCGCGTTGTTCACGAGAATGTCGATATGTCCATATTGAGCGAGTGTCTGATCGACAAGCGCGGTGAGTTGCTCATCCGTGGTCACATCGGTAGGCACAACGAGTGAAGTTCCTCCGTCCGCATGGACGAGCTGGGCGACTTCATGCAAGGCGTGTTCGTTCCGAGCGGCAAGCACGGTCGTGGCTCCATGCTGAGCGAGATGTACGGCGATGGCGCGACCAATGCCACGACTCGCGCCGGTGATGATCGTGATCTGACCGAGAAGTGGGTGGAGTGCAGGCGGCATTTTTGTTGCTTTTACCATGCCTGACCGCTACTATCCAACCGCGTCGGGCCGGAACGAAAACCCACCGCGCGGCGTTGACGACATAAAGGAGGAAGCACTATGGCCTACGAGTTCGCCAAGTATGAGAAGAAGGGACGCATCGCAACGATTACCATGAACCGACCGGAAAACATGAATGCCGTCCACCCACCGGCGACCGCGGAACTGTCGGCGATTTGGGATGACGCCATCGCGGATGACAATGTGTGGGTGATTATTCTCACGGGCGCGGGCGAAAGAGCCTTCTCCGCTGGCAACGATCTCAAATACACAGCCGCGAAAGGGATGCCGACGGGGCCACGCCCGAAAGGTGGCTTCGGTGGCATTACCGACCGCACCGACGTATGGAAACCAATGATCGCGGCGGTCAACGGGTTTGCCCTTGGTGGTGGATTTGAGATGGCACTCGCGTGCGACATTATCATTGCCGCCGATCATGCCCGACTTGGCTTACCTGAGCCTCGCGTGGGGTTGGCGGCGCTGGCTGGTGGCGTCCATCGGTTGCCTCGACAGATTCCCATGAAACTGGCGATGGGCTACATGCTCACGGGCCGACACATGACCGCGCAAGAAGCGTTACGCTTGGGCATCGCCAACGAAGTCGTGCCATTGAAGGATTTGATGGCGACGGCGGAGCGGTGGGCCAATGAGATTCTCGAATGCGCGCCGTTGTCGATCCGGGCCACCAAGCAAGCCGCGATGATGGGGCTGGGACTGCCATTGGACCAAGCATTAGCTGGAACGTATCCAGCGATTGCTCAAATGATGCACTCGGAAGATGTAAAGGAAGGCCCCACGGCCTTCGCGGAGAAACGGAAGCCGAATTGGAAGGCGAAGTAGGGAGGCTAGAGACTAGAAACTAGAGAGGAGCTTTTTCCCTCGGAAAGATGGACATTCAGCAGATCGTAGAGAAGGTCCGCAACAATCAATACATGTACAGCGACCATGCGGAATTTGAGCGCAAAGCGGATCACTTGACGTTTGCTCAAATCGAAGTGGCATTGTTGAACAGTCGTGTTCTTGAACAGTATGCGGACACTGGCCGTGGGGAAAGTTGCCTGGTTGTTGGGTTTGCGGACGATATTCCCATTCATGCTGTGTGTGGGTGGCGTGGAGAGAAAATCGTGTTGATCACGGTGTACATTCCTCGCCCACCGAAATTTGTTGATCCGTGGACACGTGGAGAGAAGATATGAGAGAAGTCAGATGCAACTTTTGCGGCAGTGGTGACTATGAAGAACGCAAAACAGAGTATCTCTATAGCTATAACGGCAAGTATTTGCTGGTTCCCAGTACTCCAGCGGAAGTCTGTCTGAACTGTGGGAGGGTCTACTATGAGGCGGCGGTGCTGAAAGAGATCGAGAGACGCTTCTTCGCCATCGACAGAAAGATCGAAGAGCCTGATCGGTATATCGAGATTCCAGAGAAAGCGTATGCGTAGGAACGGAAGTGGTCGTGGGCTTCCTTGCTCTCGATAACCCCAAAATCCAGACTCAACAACCCACTGTTGTCTCCCCCAATGCCCAAATCCTCTCTGACCAGCGTGCGTGTACGCTATGCCGAAACCGACCAAGCGGGCATGGCGCATCACTCGGCTTTTCTCCCGTGGTTCGAGGTGGGCCGGGTGGAACTCTTGCGCGCACTCGGCAAGCCCTACCAAGAGTTCGAAGCCGAGGGGCTGCATTTTCCCGTGCGTGAGGCGTTTTGTCGGTATTGGGTGCCCGCGCGTTTTGATGACGAGCTGCTCATCACCACAACGATTGAAGAAGTCGGCGGCGCGAGTACCCGCTTTGGCTACCGGATCACCCGTGCCACGGACGCGACCCTCATCGCCGAAGGCCACACCCTGCACGCCTGCGTCGATAATCAGGGGAAGATCAAGCGCCTACCGCCGGAAGTGAAGCAGTTCCTTCGGCATGAAGTCTAATGACCATCCCCGATTCCCCGTTTCGCCGTTTCCCCGTTTCCTTTCTTCAATGCGAGCAGACGATCAAAGACCGTATGGGCGACCTCGTCCTTGCTCATCAGCGGCAGTGTTTCCATCCGTTCACTGCGATCAATTAACGTGACGATGTTCGTGTCATGGGCGAAGCCCGCGCCTTCTTGGGTGACATCGTTCGCCACGATCATATCGAGATTTTTCCGCTGTAATTTGCTCACCGCGTTTTGCAAGACATTCTCGGTTTCTGTGGCAAAGCCGATGAGCATGCGGTTGCCCTTCTGCTGACTCAAGTCCGCGAGAATATCGGGATTGCGGGTCATTTCGATGACGAATGCACCCTCTTGTTTTTTGATCTTCTGCGGCGCGACATGAGCGGGGCGATAATCGGCGATGGCGGCGGCGGAGATCACCATCGTGGCGTTGTCGTAGGAAGCAAGCACGGCTTGCTGCATTTCCAACGCCGTGCGCACCGAACAGAACCGGACTCCGCGCGGTGGCGCGAGCGCGGTCGGACCACTGACTAAGGTCACTTCCGCCCCTCTCCGCCAGGCCACTCGTGCCATGGCGAATCCCATCCTGCCGGTCGAACGGTTGGTGATGAACCGCACGGGATCAATGGGCTCGGCATTCGGTCCAGCGGTAACAATAATCCGTTCGCTGCTGAGGTCTTTCTTGGTCAGTGTGGCGCACACTTCCTCGACAATGTCTTCAGGATCGGCAAGCCGCCCCTTGCCTTCATAGCCACACGCAAGGAATCCTTCAGCGGGTTCGACGAACCGGTAGCCGCGCTGGCCAAGGATGCGGATATTCTCTTGGACAGCGGGATGCGAGTACATGTGGACATTCATGGCTGGCGCGACCAAGACTGGAGCCATCGTGGCTAACAATACCGTGGTGAGCAGATCGTCAGCGATACCATGCGCGAGTTTGCCGATGACATCGGCTGAGGCTGGAGCGATCAGAATGAGATCGGCGGTATCAGCCAGACGGATATGGCCGATCTCGGACTCCTGGGTGAGATTGAAAGTTTCGGTGGCGACCGGGTTGCCAGACAGAGTTTGCAGGGTCAAGGGAGTGATAAACTCCTGCGCATTCTTCGTCATAATGACGCGGACAAAGGCTCCATCCTTGACCAAGAAGCGAACAAGTTCCGCCGCTTTGTAGGCAGCAATCCCACCAGTGACTCCGACCACAATTGTTTTTCCTGCTAACATAAGTGTCTCTTCCGTTGCGTGTGGTATTGCCCGCCAGTCTTACACGTATTCTCGCTGACTCGTAAGAGGCGTTCACCGCGACACGGGGCTGGTTTTGTGTATCGGGTGCGGGGTTCACGGTCCAGGTTTCAGGCTCAGAGTTTGTGAAAAAATCAAATCCATATACCATTAGTAGTGGCATTTCCTAAATTTACCTACAAGATATTGTGGCTTATGCAGATTTTTTCACAGACTCTCAGCCTTTCCGTTTCAACGCCCCTTCACGCGCAATCGCATCCACCACATCTCGGAGAGTCCACCCATGCTCTCCTCGTTCCGGGTCACGCTCCGCCAGTCGCAATTGGCCAACCGCGCCCAGAGTCTGTTGTGTGCCACGTGCCATGACCGACGAGAAGCCGTAATGCTCCAACGTCTCCGCTAACTCCGCCATTTCATCCGCCCGCCGCGCGGCGTGCATCGGGTAGGTCGGCACCAACCACTCCAACGCTTCCATCACGCCAGGCAGAAGCGCCTTGTAGCGATGCAGCAATTCATCAAGGACCCCAAAATCCCGCGCCGCCGCGGTCAGTTCATACAAGAGTGCCGCCAGCCCTTTGTTCAGGCCAGAAAAGACCATCTTGAATGCCGAGGCTTGACCGATCCGATCTCCCAACAGGTGTGTCCGCAGGGATTTGCCATACGGCTCCTCAAACAGCCGGGCTTGAGGACCGCTCACATAGAAGATGCACCGACCACGCACATCACGTGCCGGGCCGACAATGCAGGCATCCAGATACGGCGACCCCGTCGGTGCGATGATGCTCCCGACTTCTTGCGCGGTCATCGGTGAGATCGCATTGGCATCGACGAACAACGGTGTCCGCCCAGTCTCTCGTACCGCCTCGGCGAAATCCGTCGCCACCGTTTGGGCCGCCGTGGGTGGGATAATCGAGAGGACCATATCCGCGCGACGAACCACTTCGGTCATCGAATCCAGCTCCACTATCCCCGCATGTGCCGATAACCGGCGCGTGCGGTCGCTACGTCCCACCAGTGTCGTCACGACCGTGAAGCCATCTTCCAATAACACCCGGCCAACCCCGTGCCCCATGTCGCCAGGGTAGAGAATTCCTATGGTTTGCATGTGGTGCCCTCTTTTCTCGAATGCCGGCGGCGACCATACCACGCGCCCTTCCCGTGTCCCAGGCTCCCCTTGTCACCGCTGGTTGTGTCCCCCAGCCCTTTTCTTTCGCTCACTTTTCTGTAACAGGGGAGGACGCGAACAGGAGGACGACCATGATCAGGATGAACGAGAATTATCTTAAACTACAGGCTTCGTATCTTTTTTCGGAGATCGCCAAGCGCGTGAATGGCTTTGTCGCGCAGAATCCCGACAAGAAGATTATTCGGCTGGGCATCGGCGATGTGACCCGCGCGCTGCCAGCGGCCTGTACCACCGCGTTTCATAAAGCGGTTGACGAAATGGCGCAGGACGCCACCTTTCGAGGCTATGGACCGGAGCAAGGCTATGAATTCCTACGCACGCAAATTGCCCAGCACGACTTTCGCGCGCGCGGCGCGGACATCAACGCCGAGGAAATTTTCATCAGTGACGGCGCGAAATGCGATACCGGCAATTTCCAGGAACTCTTCGCGGCCGACACCCGCATCGCCGTGCCCGATCCGGTGTATCCCGTCTATGTCGATACCAACGTCATGGCTGGCCGTACTGGCGCGTGGAAAGATGGACGCTACGAAGGACTTGTGTATCTTGAATCCACCGAGGCCAACGATTACGTCCCGGCCCTGCCCAAGGAGAAAGTGGATGTCATCTATTTGTGCTTTCCCAATAATCCCACTGGCCGCACGGTGACGAAAGCGCAACTGCGACCGTGGGTCGAGTACGCGCACGCTAACAAGGCGCTGATTTTGTACGATGCCGCCTATGTCGCCTTCATGCGCGATGATGCCTTGCCGCAGAGCATCTATGAAATTGACGGGGCGCAAGATGTCGCCGTCGAGTTTCGCAGTTTCTCGAAAACCGCTGGATTCACCGGTACGCGCTGCGCCTATACGATCATCCCCAAACGATGCAAGGTGTATGACTCACAGGGGAATCCGCATTCGTTGCATGCGCTCTGGGACCGTCGTCATTCAACCAAGTTCAACGGCGTGTCCTATCCCGTCCAACGGGCCGCCGAAGCGGTGTACTCGCCTGAAGGGCAGAAACAGATTCGCGAATTGAGCGATTACTACCTCGTGAACGCGGCGCGTATTCGCGACACGCTTGGCAAGCTGGGGTTCAAGTGCGTCGGTGGCGACCATGCCCCGTATGTGTGGGTGAAGGCGAACATGGATTCGTGGAAGTTCTTCGATCTGCTCTTACAAAAGGCCAATGTCGTCTGCACCCCAGGCGCGGGCTTCGGCAAATGCGGGGAGGGCTACATCCGCTTCAGTTCGTTCAATAGCCATGAGAACGTGGAATTGGCGCTCCAACGCGTCGCCGAGGCGTTACGCGATCTCTAGGACAGTTCGGAGTCTCGGCAGTGCGGAGTTCGGAGTTGGGGACCGTTCGGAGTCGGAACGCGCGGCGGATTTCCCTGATGACACAAATAGTTGTCAAGCGTGCCCATTGTCGATATAGATGGCACGTTTAGTGAGATCGGGAGGAAGATGGTTCACCGAGTCCATATTGGCATCGGATCCAACTTAGGAAACCGTCGCGCGCACTACCAGAAGGCGTTGGAACTGATCGCCGCGCTGCCGAAGACCCGGATCGTCAAACGCTCCTCGCTGTATGAGAGTGAGCCGCACGGAGACGCGAAGAATTGGTACGTCAACGGCGTGATCGAAATCGAGACCGAGTTCCTGCCCGACAAACTGCTCCAGCGCCTTCAGACCATCGAACAAGCCATGGGGCGCAAGAAAACCCCACAAACCAAGAAATGGGCGTCTCGCAAGATCGACCTCGATATTCTGCTGTTCGAGAATCACACGATTGACACGCGGACGCTCAAAATTCCCCACCCAGAGATCCAGAATCGCCGCTTTGTCCTGGTCCCGCTGTCGGAACTCGCCCCCCACCTGACGCACCCGCGTCTTGGCGTTACTATCGTCGAACTCCTCGCGCATCTCAAGGATGACAAACGAGTCATGCTCTTGCCGCCGCATGCGGAGTGACGAGATCGTCACCCGCTCCTATGACCGAGGAGATGAAGGGACCTACGTATGAAAATCTTCATCGACACCGCCGAGATCAAGGAAATCCGCGAAGCCCACACGTGGGGCATTATTGATGGCGTCACCACCAACCCCTCGCTGGTCGCGAAGTCGGGCCGCTCACTGGAGTCGGTCATCAACGAGATTTGCTCGATTGTCGACGGCCCCATTAGCGCCGAAGTCGTCAGTGTCGATGCTCCTGGCATGATCGCCGAGGGCAAACGGCTGGCGGCCATTCATCCCAACGTCGTCGTCAAAGTGCCCATGATCGCCGAAGGGCTGAAAGCGACCAAAGCCCTCAGTAGTGAAGGGCTCGCCGTCAATGTCACGCTGATTTTCTCGTCCGCCCAGGCACTCTTGGCGGCCAAAGCCGGAGCCGCGTTCGCCAGTCCATTCGTGGGACGACTTGATGACATCGCCGAGGATGGCATGGCATTGATCGACTCCATCGTCCGCATCTACAAGAATTACACTTTTCCGACTCAAGTGCTCGTTGCGAGCGTGCGTCATCCGATTCATTTTGTCCGCGCCGCCGAAATGGGGGCACATGTCGCCACCTGCCCGTTCAACGTCATTCAACAACTCGTCAAACATCCCCTGACCGATATTGGCCTGGAACGCTTTCTCGCGGACCATCGTAAGGCAAGCAAGTAGCTTATGGCTTATGGCCTATGGCAAATAGCCTATGGCCTATGGCGCGTTCGCTTCGCTCACTCAATAGCAGGAACACTCCTGCCATAAGCCATAGAGCGAAGCGAGCCATAAGCCATAAGCAGGGCTTGACGGGCAGGCACAGGGGCCTAACATACCAGGCTATATTTATGTGGTGTAGACTTTCGTGGCGCTTGGCTCCGCGACAAGGACACCACCAAGGAAGTGCCTGCTGATGTTCCAGCTCCCGCCGGTGTATCTTGAGCGCCTCGTCGAAAGTTCCCTTGACATCGTCATCGCCGTTGACAGTGAAGGGAAAATCATCTTCTACAATGACGGCGCCTATAAAACCCTCGGCTATACCTCCACGGAGATTCGCGGCAAATACGTCACCGCCGTGTATCCCAGTCTTGATGAAGCACGTCGGGTGATGGCCGCGCTACGGAGCGGTGAGCCTGGCGAAACTAGCCAAGTCAAGAATTTCGAGACCACCCTATTGACCAAAAACGGCGACCAAATCCCGGCTGCGATTTCCGGGTCGATTATCTACGACGAAGCCGGGAACGAGATTGGCTCCATTGGCTTTCTCAAGGATTTGCGCGAAATTCGTCGTCGCGATCAACTCGCCACCCTGGGCGAACTCGCGGTTGGACTCGCGCACCGTATCAACAATCCGCTTGAGGTGATCTTCAATAACCTCGACCTCCTCTCCAAGCATATCTCCCAGGTCTGCCCCGACGAAGAATACGTCATTGATGAAGAACGACTGGAATCGGTGCAGCGCGAATTGGGCAAAATCCGCGCCATCGTCAGCCGGATTGATGAGATGGCGCATGAAAGCCGCTACGTCACCACGGAGTATCTGCGTGGCTCGCGCATGGCCGACCTCGGTTTGGAGGAAGCGGCCTCTCCTCCTCACTCCTCAGAGGCGCAACCCGCCGCTCGCGCTTTGGCGGGGTTAACGATTCTGGTGGTCGATGATGACTTGGGGGTGTGTTATTCCCTGCGCGATTTGCTGTTGGCGGAAGGGTGCGAAGTGGAGGTCGCCACCAACGGGCTCGACGCCCTCAAAGTCCTGGCCCATCGCTCGGTCGATCTCGTGATCAGTGACGTCGTGATGCCCGATCTTGACGGCTACGACCTCTATATGGAGGTCCGCGAACGGTATCGTCAGACGCCGGTCGTGCTGATGACCGCCTATTTCTACGACAAAGACCATGTCATCAAGCGCAGCAAAGTGGAAGGTTTGAAGGAAGTGATTTTCAAGAAGCCCGTGGACCCTACACGCTTGAAAAACATCATTCTCGAACGTTGCCGCCCCAACCTCACGCTCCCTCCCTCACCGCCGCTTCACACGCCATAGGACAATCTGGCCATGCTCTCTGGATACGCGACTTTAGCGGGGACAGATGCCTATCGACAGCGGTTCGCGATGAGTCTTCACCCGCTGCACTTTCGCCGGTCCGCCGATCTGTGGTTCGCCTCCATTGGACTCGGCACCTATCTCGGCGACCCAACACCACAGACTGACGAACTCTACGAGGCGGCGATCCGACTGGCACTGGTCCGTGGGTGTAATGTCCTTGATGCCGCCATCAATTATCGCCACCAACGCAGTGAACGGGTGATTGGCCAGGTGCTCTCGGCACTCATTGGAAAGGGCACCCTCCAACGAGAAGAAATCGTAGTGGCGACCAAAGGTGGGTATATCGCTTTTGATGGGGACGTGCCGCCCGACCCGCGTGCCTATGTGCAAGAGACCTTCATCAAGACTGGCTTAGCCACCGCCGATGACATTGTCGAATGGAATTGCATCGCGCCTCGCTACCTTGCGCATCAAATCGAGTGCAGCCGCCGCAACCTCAATTTGGCCTGTCTCGATATTTACTATCTGCATAATCCTGAAGCCCAGCTCCAGAAATGCTCGCGATCAGAATTCGCACGGCGCATGGAAGCGGCCTTCACCATGCTCGAGGCCCAGGTCGCCAGTGGAAACATCCGTCACTACGGCACCGCCACCTGGAATGGGTATCGTCAGCAACCGACCGCGCGTGACGTGTTGTTTCTCCCTGACTTATTGGAGATCGCGGAACGAGTCGGCGGTCAGGAGCACCATTTCAAGATCGTGCAGCTTCCCTACAACTTGGGAATGACCGAAGCGCTGACGCAAAAAAATCAACGAGTCGGTCGTGAGATGGTCAGCGTGCTCGAAGCGGCCCATCAGCGTGGGATCACGGTGATGGCGAGCGCATCGATCTTACAAGGCCGCCTGGCGCACTCACTTCCAACCACTGTGAGTGACGCGCTCAGCGGGCTTGAGTCCGATGCCCAACGGGCGCTCCAGTTCACGCGTTCGACACCCGGCATCACCACCGCACTGGTCGGCATGAAGTCCGTCGCGCATGTTGAGCATAATCTCGCGGTGGCCAAACTCCCGCCCGCGTCGCTGGAACAGTTTCACAAACTCTTTCGGCCACAAGCGTAGGACCCGAAGGCAGTTCGGAGTCAAAGGCAGTTCGGAGTTCGAATTGCCGTTGCCGTGTCTGTTGGAGCGCTTAGTCGCATTCTGGCCCAGATGACCTCACGGAAAGCGAAGAAAATCGCAACGTCCCCTATTCCGCAAAGCATTGGAAAAGGCCGGGACGGATCATGTGACGATCTGGCTGACAAAAAGTGAGACGAAGGAGGCGGTCGTGGAACTGGAGCAGCTTGCCCGTGAGGTACTGTCGTAGGACATGAATCGCGCTCATCCTGAGTCCGGCGGGCTCAGGATGAACGCGGCGGTGGGCTATTCTCATCTCGGCTGGTTCAGCCGCCAAACGTGCCGTCCGGATAGTCGGCGAAGCAGGCAATGTCGTCGGGCAGCGTCAACCACGGTTGTCCTGCTGAGCACCAGACGCTAAAGCGCGGCTTGATGTGGCTCTTGTCGTCCAAGGTCCCGCCCATCATGGAGCGAATCTCCGGATACCGTTCAAGCGTGATGGACACGGCTGAGCCGCAGGTCGGACAGAAATGCCGCCAAAGCCGCTGCTCACCGTCAACTTTTGCCTCATACGTAGCGAGGGTGCCTTCAATCGTCACGGCCTCTTTGGGAAAAATGACGCCAATGAGAAAGGCCGAGCCCGACTGGCGCTGACATCGGTCACATTGACAGAGTCCGATGGTGGTCGGTTCGCCGTCGTAGCGATAGTGGACCGCTCCGCACAGGCAGCGGCCGGTTCCTCCGGTTGTTTGTGATTGGGTCATTGATGTAGTCCTCGACGAGAACGTAAAGGGCGTAGTGATTGGCAAAGGCGCCACGGGCCTTCGAGCCGCGATTCGCTGAACGGGTTTTGAAGTTCAGGTATTGCAGGAGGGGGCTCTTCTCGAACAGATCATCCGTGAGGCCACCAAACCGACGGCGGAGAATCTCAAGCATCGCGGCGGTGAATGCGTGCTTCATTTGGTGGGTCCGAAGAGATCGCCGGTGTCCGAATCAACACCCTGGGTCGCCCCCCTCCCATTGCGGCGGACATGGGATTTTCGTGGCGCCCTCAGTGGCTCACCGTCAAGTTCGGTCCTGATACCGAGGCGTCGAAGGCCAATCTTGACGTACTCCCGCTCCCGCTCAATCCCGATAAATCGCCTCCCGAGGCGCTTTGCCACGGCACCGGTGGTGAACGTCCCGGCGAACGGATCAAGCACGAGATCTCCGGGGTTGCTACTTGCGAGGACAATCCGTTCGAGGAGCACTTCGGGTTTCTGCGACGGATGTTCCTCGTACTCATCCATGCGGTAGCGCACACGGGGGAAGAGCCAGACATTACCCGGCACCTTCATGTCGTTATAGACCGCCGGCACGGGTTTGCGGTAGTCGATCAGCTTCCTGACCCCGCCAGTCTTCGCTTCCACGGTAATAGCATCGGAATTGAAGGTATAGTGGTCGGGGTCCTTCACGACATGGAGGATGGGCTCGTAGAGTGAACCAAAGTACTTTCTGGCTTGGACGCCGAAGCTGTCGTATACCCATACGATTCTGGACAAAATCGCGAGTCGGGATCGGAGGTACAGGTCGATGTGAGGCATGGCCTGCGTACTCGTCATGACGTACAGGGTTCCACCCGGAGCGAGCTTTCTTATACACAGGTCCAGCCAACGAGCGCACCACTCGGCGTAGGCATCGTCACTCTCCCATCGGTCACGGAAACTGCTGAACCACTTGCCGATATTGTACGGAGGATCAGCAAAGATCAGATTGACCTCCGTATCTCCCACGACTGCGCCCAAGAGATCAAGGGCATCTCCATGCACGACAGTGGCCCCGTTGGTTTCGTATGTAAATTCCGATGACACGCGTTTTTCCTCTGTTCGGAGCCCTTCCCGCAAGCGTAGCGCTTTTCACGCCGAGCTGGTCTTGGATGTCCCGTTGCGCAATGCCGACATTTCAGCTTCAAGCTCGGCAATACGGTCGCGTAACTTCCGCACCGTTGGCGCCAAGTCTTCGGCGGTGACCCGCGGCGTAATGTGTTGTGGACAATTGCTGTCCCACGCCTCAATGTGAAAACGGAAGACTCGCTCTGGCCGCGCCTCATAGGTCGGATCGGCCAACTGTTCCAACAACGTCGGGTCATGCTCAATGACCTCGGCGCGGCCCCAGATTTTGATCCGTTGGCGGTTGATATAGTCCATCAGGAAAATGAACGCCTTGTCGTTCTCGGTCAGGTTCCCCATTGAGATGTACTGTCGGTTCCCGCTGAAGTCGGCGAAGGCCAGCGTGTGCTCGTCTAGGACTTTGAGGAATCCCTTGGGGCCTCCCCGGTGCTGGATGTAGGGCTGTCCTTCGCTGTTAGCCGTCGCCAGATAGAACGAATCCCGTTCAGCAATGAAGGCAACGAGGTCTGGAGTGACGGCATGCCGCCAGCCGCCCTTTTGTTCCATGTGGGCGTAGCCGGCGCGGGAGCCGAGTCGTGCTTGGATGGTTTTGACCGCCGGGGTAAAAGCGATATCACTGGTGATCTGTTTCATGCTGGGGTCTCCTGATTACGCTGATTGATGGAGTGTCTTCACTTCTTGGCGCATCACTTTCTGACACTCGCCTGTCGTCGTTTCAACTATCCTCTCCCGCAACTCACGCAACGCCACGTCCAGCTCCCCCAGAGTTACCAGTGACCGGTAGTGTAATGCTCAGGTTGTCACTCATGCCCAGAGCTTAGCGCAATTCTCAAAAACCTCCCAGGAAATGAGCGAACCATGAGGTCTTAAACTCCGAACTCCGAACGGTCCTGGACTCCGAACTGCCTGCTACTGCTCGCCGTGCTTCGCCACGACATCATTGGCGAAACGCTCCATCGCATTCGTGATGTTGCGGTCTCGTAACGCATGAACGTTAATCAACAGCCGCTGGATGCCCAGCTCTTCGTAGACGGGGAGACTCTCGACCCCTTCGCGGTGGTAATTCCAGTAAGCGGTAATCTCCAAATCGCGTGGGTTCCGCCCCTGCTTGGCGCACTCTTCGGTGAGCGCTCGCATGTGCGTGCGATAGTCGTCGAGGTCCTTGCCGATGACATACCAGCCATCGCCATAGCGCACGGTGCGCCGAATCGCCGAGGGGCTAATGCCACCAATCACCAGCGGCACGCCTCCGGCCTGCGCGGGCTTGGGGCGCATCATGAAGTTTTGCCACTGCACGAACTCGCCCTGAAAGTTGACCTCTTCGCCACTCCACACCGCCTTGAGCGCACGCAGGTACTCGTCCGCCCGTTTGCCACGGCGCTCGAACGGCACGCCAATCGCGGTGAACTCTTCCTTCAACCAGCCAATGCCCACACCGAGCATCAGCCGCCCCTTGGAGAGATGGTCAATCGACGAAGCCCATTTGGCGAGGTACAGCGGGCTCATCTGCGGCAGGATGTTGACCCCGGTCCCCAGCCGTAGACGGGTGGTGGCCGACGCGATAAAGGTCAACGCCACTAGCGGATCAATAATCGCGGCATCGGGTGGGAATGGCAGCTTCCCATCGGGGTTATACGGATACACCGACGTATACGTCTTGGGAATGATGACGTGTTCCGCCGTCCACACGGATTCATAGCCCAACGCTTCCGCGCGTTGCACGAACGGAATCACCACGTCCGGGTCAGCAAACAGATGTAGGTTGATGGGAACAATGCCAAATTTCATAAACGTCCTCCAATTGCGGGGCACAACTCTGAGAAAGAAAGCGTATGGAAGATGTCATTATTGATGTCGTTGTCAATGGGCGCGTCCTGCTGCCGGGGGAAATTCCAGCGGCGGTCACGCAGGTCATCGCGGCCACGCTGGCCACGGACGCGCCGCCACAAGAGATTGAGCACGAAGGGGTCCGCTATTGGTGGGCGGTGCGGCCTTGTGTCCCCCTGAACCTCGAAGGTGCCGCGCCTTTGCTTGCGCTTCTCCGAGGGCAGTGGTAAGGCGACGGCAACGTTGTCACTCTGCCAATGAAACGGAGGTCGCGATGATTAAGAATATCCTCTTCGCGCTTGATGGCTCCGAGCACTCGAAAACGGCACTACGCTATGCGCTGTGGCTCGCGTCACAGTTTCGCGCCCACATCTCGGGGCTCCATGTCATTGACATCGTCTCGGTGGAAGGCCCATTTTTTCAGGACCTCTCCGGCGCGTTCGGTTTTGAGCCCTACCTTGATGTCGCTGGCAAAGTGCGCAGGGCGCTGCATGATCGTGGTCAGTTTCTCCTGCAAGAATTCACGACCACCTGTCAGGAGCAAGGGGTGTCCTGCGAGACGGCGCTGGTCACTGGGATTGTGGCGAACGAAATCAGCGAGCATGCGCGCACCGCGGACCTCGTCATCATTGGACATCGGGGGACCAACGAACAGTTCTCAACTGGTCTGTTGGGCGGGACCGCGGAAAGCATCACGCGCAAAAGCCCACGCCCAGTGTTCATCACCCCGATGCAATTTCAGCCGCCCAGCAAGCCGTTGCTCGCGTATGACGGCAGCTCACGCGCTAGCACGGTCATGCACAGCGCCGCTGAGTTTTGTTCGGCGCTGAACCTGCCGTTGACGGTGTTGACTGTCACACCGCGTGAAAAGAGTGGTGAGGAGAAAATTCTGGAAGAGGCGCGACACTATCTCAGCTCGTATGATCTCAAGCCGACGCTGCTGTCCGTGACGGGTCACGCGAATCAACGCATTATCGAGTATCTCAAGGAACACGGGCACGACCTATTGTTCATCGGGGCGTATGGCCATAGTCGCATCATTGAAATGGTGCTCGGCAGCACGACGGAATATGTGCTGCGCAATGCCCCGTGTCCGGTGTTTTTGTCGCGCTGAGTGCCGAGGAGTTATCAGCATGATGGACCAAAAACATGTGGCGGACGAGGTATTAGCCATAGAGGAAGAGACGGCGGACTTGCAAGAGGCCAAGGCGCTGCTTGAAAGTCTGTCGTCGGCTGAACGTGCCACGGCTTCATAAGTGATTGCTCGTCGGACTCCCCTGTGCTTCTTCTATTTTTGCCTTTTGCCTTTTGCCTTTTGATTTCGGCCTTCCGCCTCACCCTTGCGACGGCACCCACGCGCCGCTAAGATTCGCCGACTCAACAATTTTAACAAGACGTTATCAAACGTGGAGGATGAATGCGGTATCCGCTACATGTGACGACCGACATGATGAAGTGGCAGGCCAAAAACAAGCTGCAAGGCCGGAAACGGTACCCCGTGGTCTTGATGCTGGAGCCACTCTACACCTGCAACCTCGCCTGCGTCGGCTGTACTCCGGAACGCCATTCCGGCGATCTCAAGGATCGCTTAACCCTCTCCGAGAGTCTGCAAGCCGTCGATGAATCTGGCGCTCCCATTGTCTCGATCTGTGGTGGCGAACCAACCATTTATCCCGAACTGCCGGAACTGGTGAGCCAGATTATTGACCGCAAACGCCACGTCATCATTTGCACCAACGCGCTATTACTCGAACGCTTCCTCAATAAATCCCAGCCACACAAACGGGTGACCATCAACGTTCACCTTGATGGCATGCGCGAGACCCATGACTTTGTCTGCGCGCGTGAAGGCGTGTTCGATAAAGCCATCGAAATGATCAAGCTGGGCAAGCAGCTCGGCTATACGGTCTGCACCAATACGACCGTCTATAAAGAGACCCAGATGGAAGAGATCGAGCAGATGTTCTCGATGCTCACGACGCTGGGTATCGACAACATGCTCGTCTCTCCTGGCTATCACTATGAAAAAGTGCAGGACGACCACTTTCTCTTTCGACAGGAGATTCACCAAAAGTTCCGCCGCGTGCTGGAACTCTCCAAAAAATATCGACTCGGGTCGACGCCGCTCTTCTTGGAGTTCGCCGCCGGAGAACGGGAATATCCCTGCACGCCGTGGGGCAATGTCACCCGCACGCCCTTCGGCTGGAAAGGCCCCTGCTATCTAATCGGCGAAAAGTATTTCAAGACCTGGGAGGAGTTCTGGAACGGTGTGGACTGGAACTATTGGGAAACCCGGCGGGACCCGCGCTGTCAGAACTGCCTTATGCATTCGGGCTTCGAAGCCTCGGTGACCCGCACCTTCCCCGAAAGCACCAAAGATGTGGTGAAAATGGCCCGCTGGATGTTTTCGTAGGGAGGCGTGACGAACATGGCGGTGATGAAGGTCGCGCGTCTCTATGACTCCTCGGACATTCGGTTCGAGGACGAGCCCATTCCGCAAGTTGGCCCCGGTGAAGCGCTGGTCAAGACCCGTGCCTGTGGCATCTGCTCTGGCGATGTCATGGGGTGGTACATGAAGAAGAAAGCACCGCTGGTGTTTGGTCACGAACCCGCGGGCGAAATCGTCGCGGTCGGCTCAGGCGTGACCGCTGTTCGCCCTGGCGATCGCGTCTTTGTCCATCATCATGCGCCCTGTTTCACCTGTCGTGCGTGTCAGCGTGGAGAATTCGTCCAGTGCACAACCTGGCGCTCGTCACGCATCGTGCCCGGTGGCATGGCGGAGTATTTTCTTGTCCCCAAGGAAAATCTCGCTGGTGACACCTTGCGACTACCAGATGATCTGTCTTTCGCCGACGGTTCGTTGGTGGAACCCGCCGCATGCGTGGTGAAGTCACTGCGCAAGTCTGGCCTGCAAGGCGGGGAGAGCGTGTTCATTATCGGGCTGGGCATCATGGGCCAGCTTCATGTCGCGCTGGCGCGGCAGGCCAATGCCGGACAGATCATCGGCACGGATTTCGTCGCATATCGTCGCGAGAAAGCGCGGCAGCTTGGCGCGGACATCTCCTTCGATCCAGCTCAAGGAGATGTCGTGGAGCAATTGCGGGCACACACACAAGGGGCAATGGCGGAGGTGGTGATTGTCGGCCCAGGGTCCGTTGAGGCGATGGAACTGGGGCTGCGTTGCGTGGCCAAAGGGGGAACGGTGGTGCTGTTCACGACCAGCACGCCAGAGGCGCGGCTGGCGGTTTCGCCCTACGATCTCTATTTCAACGAGATTCGTTTAATCCCCAGCTATTCATGTGGACCGAACGATACCCGCGAAGCGCTCCAGTTGATTCGTGACGGGGTGGTCACGGCGGACAAATTCATTACCCACCGCTATCCATTCGCGGCCCTGCACGACGCCTATCGGACCGCGTCCGAAGCCCGCGACTCAATCAAGACCATTATTGAATTTGCATAGACGACGCGGAAATTTCGCATAAAAAAAGGCGACGCATCCTTAGTAGGGATGCGCCGCCTTGTCAAGGAAAGATCACACGGAATCTACTTATTCATGTCTCCCGTGACCCTGCTCTCCATACGAGAGGCGGCATCTTCGGCTCTCTTCACCGCGGCTTCAACCCGTGCGGCTGCGGCTTCCGCCCGCCTCGCCGCCTCTTCGGAACGACTTGCTGACGCACTCGCCGCCTGAGCGGATGCCGTCCAGGTATCGTTTGGCGGTGAGGATTGTTTCGCCGCGCATCCCGAACCAAGCACGGCCAATAATGCTCCCGCCGCGATTCCAGTTGTTACCTTACGCAAATTTCGCATTCTGCTTACCCCTTTCTTGAGGAAGGCCGCGTTATCAGAACCTCATCACGCGGAATTTACTTCCGCATGCTTTTCATGGTCATTGCTTCGATCCGCGAGGCCGCATCTTCCGCCCGCTTCGCTGCCGCTTCCACCCGCGCGGCGGCGGCTTCAGACCGTTTTGCCGCCTCCTCCGACCGGCTGGCCGAAGCACTGGCCGACTGAGCGGCGGCAGTCCAAGTGTCTTGTGGTGGTTGCGAGGCTGTGCATCCCGCCCCAAGGACGGCCAACAGCGCGGCCCCTGCAACACCAGTTGTGATTTTGCTCAAATTCAACATTCTTTGTACTCCCTTCCTGATATAATGCGGTTATTTTTGCACACTTTGAGGAATCACTCAAACAGTGCGCGTGCCGTGTTCTTTAATAGTCGTCATCCATATCATCCCCGTGGCTGTGGCCATGTCCACCATGTC
Source organism: Deltaproteobacteria bacterium (assembly GCA_031389045.1). GTDB lineage: Bacteria > Desulfobacterota > Binatia > Bin18 > Bin18 > JABFSC01. The sequence continues at coordinate 33,827 of JANMSE010000193.1, forward strand.
CACCACCCGCGGATGTCTTCTTCTCCGGCTTATCAGCAATCGCCGCTTCGGTCGTAATCATCATCCCCGCCACGCTCGCCGCGAACTGAAGGGCGGAGCGCACGACCTTGGTCGAATCAATGACACCAGACTTGAACAGATTCTCGAATTTTTCCGTCGCGGCGTTGAACCCGTAGTCATCCTTGCCCTCTTTCACGGCATTGATGATCACCGAGGCTTCTCTCCCAGCATTGGTCACAATTTGCCGGAGCGGCTCCTCGATCGCGCGACGCACGATAGCGACACCTTGGTCGCGTCCGTCGCCAAACTTGAGACCATCCAGCGTCTTTTGCGCGCGCACCAGCGCCACGCCACCACCAGGAACAATCCCCTCTTCCATCGCCGCTTTCGTCGCGTGCATGGCATCATCGACGCGCGCCTTCCGCTCTTTCATCTCCACTTCGGTCGCCGCGCCAATTCTGATAACCCCGACGCCGCCCGCCAATTTCGCCAGGCGCTCTTGCAGTTTTTCACGGTCATAGTCGGAGGTCGTCCCGTCAATCTGGGCACGAATCTGCTGCACACGGCCTTGAATCACATCTTTCTTGCCCGCTCCACTCACCACCGTGGTGTTGTCCTTATCAAGGATGATTTTTTTACAGTGGCCAAGATCCGCGAGGGTGACGGTTTCCAGCTTCATGCCGAGTTCCTCGGCGATCACCTTGCCGCCCGTGAGAATCGCTAAATCCTCAAGCATCGCCTTGCGACGATCGCCGAAGCCTGGGGCTTTCACCGCGGCGCAACGAAGCGAGCCCCGGAGTTTATTGACCACGAGGGTCGCGAGCGCTTCGCCATCCACATCTTCCGCCACCAGGACAATCGGATGTCCGCTTTGCGCGGTTTGCTCAAGCAGTGGCAGCAGCTCGCGCATGTTCGAAATTTTCTTCTCATAGAACAGAATGTAGGGATCATCCAATTCAGTCGTCATACGTTCCGGGTTCGTCACGAAGTACGGAGACAGATACCCACGATCAAAGCGCATGCCCTCAACCACCTCAAGCGTGGTCTCCAGACCCTTGCCTTCTTCGATGGTGAGGACGCCTTCCTTGCCGACTTTCTCCATCGCTTCGGCCAGAATGTCGCCAATACCCACTTCGCCATTCGCGGCGATGGTGCCGACCTGAGCGATTTGTTCCTTGCCTTTCACCGCCCGACTCTGGTCTTTCACGCCAGCCACGACTTTCTCGACGGCGGCATCAATCCCACGCTTGATTTCCATGGGATCAAAGCCCGCAGCTTGCAAGCGAAGTCCTTCCCGAAGAATCGCGCGCGACAGCACGGTCGCCGTGGTGGTCCCGTCTCCAGCAATCTCCGAGGTTTTGGTGGCGACCTCGCGGATCATTTTGGCGCCCATGTTCTCGAACTTGTCTTCCAGTTCGATCTCCTTGACCACCGTGACTCCGTCCTTGGTGATCATGGGGGCCCCAAAACTCTTCTGAATTAGTACGTTGCGTCCGCGCGGGCCCAGGGTGACCTGGGCTGCGTCCGCTAATAGATTGGCTCCTTGCAGGATACCGACCCGGGATTTTTCATGCAGGTGCACGAGCTTCTTCGACATCCGAAACTCTCCTTTCACATATCGTATTCGATTGTTGCCTCGGCCAAGAGTAGCCGAGGTAATGGAAGTTATTCATCTTTTGGTCAATTGCAAGGGTCGCTGGGAGAAATACCGCTTCTTTTAAGGAAGCGCTGGAGGAGTAAGCGTCGCGCGGACGGGCTGAACGGCGTGGCCGTGCGCGTCTTTTTCTCTGGAGGAAGCGGATTGGTCGTGATAATTCGAGAATCCCCATTCGAGGAACTGTTCCGCGCTCTGGAAGCGGATACGGCTACTGCGACCACCCAGGACCACCGCGATGAGGTTTAATGACCCGCGCTGCGCCGTCGCCACCAAGTTAAACCGTGCCCGTGAGGTAAATCCGGTCTTAAGGCCGTTGACCCCATCCACCTTCCCCACCAAACGATTGGTATTGGGCAACATCTGCGAACCATCCCGAAAGGGGACTTTGTCGTGCGAGGTCCATTCCAAGACGAGGTCATGGCGCAATATCTCCCGTGCCAGCATGACAAGATCGCGCGCCGATGAAAAATCTCCCGCGCTGCCATCCGATAATGGCATGCCGTTCACGGTCTGAAATGCGGTTTGCGTCATCCCCAGTTTCCGCGCCCGTCTATTCATGGCTTCGACACATGCCTCGACCGAACCCCGGATACGTTCAGCAACCGCCACGGACGCATCATTCGCGGATGTCACAAGCATCGCCTGTAAGAGTTCGCCAAGGGAAAATTCCTCCCCTTCACGTAACCCAATCGTGCGGCCGCGAGCGCGGGTGGCACGCTCGCTCATCACCACTGGAGTTCGTAGGGAAAATCGCTGGCCCTTGATGTCCTCCAGGGCCAGCAGCCCCACCATCATTTTGGTCAGTGAGGCAGCGGGCCATTGTTTATCTATCTCTTCGGCTAGGATCACCCGGCCACTCTCCGCATCGGCGAGAATCATGGATTCATAATCCTTGACGATGGCGGGCTCCGTCCGCTGCACTACCCGGACAGGAGCACGACGAGCGCGTCTTGCCAATCGAACCGAAGATCGCCGCCGCTGAAGACGGGAAACGGTGGGCTTTTCGGGCTTCTCCTTTGTCAACCGAGACTCGGACCGCACTGTCGTTCTCTTCGTGCGTACCTCACGTCGGACTTCTTTTGGCTTCTTCTCTTCTTTTTTAACGATCTTTGGCTTCTGGTTTGAAGAAACCGTCTGTTTTTTACTCGAAACGGCGGCGGTTCCTTTCGTGGCTTTTTTCTCGCCTTTTTTCGCCGGCGTGTTTCTCCGTGCGGTGTCCGGTTGGCGAGCAAGGCTCTGTTCAACCGTGCCGCCCAGAAAACATACCAAGACCCCAAAAATCGTGATTGTTCGCCATCGCATCCGCATCCACCCTACCTCATCCGCATGTATTTCTTCGACTTTTTCTTTTACTTCCACGAGTAAGCTCCGATCATGGCGGGGGAAAGATTCAAGCGTCAAAGAGGGCTGGATGCTAGCATACGCAACGAAAGGGAATCAACTCTTCTCACGGAAGCAGGAGTGCCACAGGGCTCAATTCACAGGTTAGCGAGGGGGTTCCGTGGAAGACAACATCGTGTGCAAGGTCCACAAATCTTCCTTGATGGACCGCAAAAGTTGAAGATGGTCACAGGGTTGTGCGTGGGGAGCAGTGTCGGCAACAGGCAGGGAGAGCGCCATTTCCGTAGCTTCTCCTGTTTCGCTGTCTTTCAGTTTTTTCTTGGCCCCAGCGATCGTGAACCCTTGTTCATACAAGAGGTCTTTGATCTCCAGGAGCATCTCCACGTCGCGCCGACGGTACAATCGATGATGTGACGGGGTCTTTCCCGGTCTGAGAATCGTGAATTCCGTCTCCCAGTAACGAAGCACGTAGGGCTTGACCCCAACGAGTTTGGCCACTTCACCGATGCGGAAGTAGAGCTTGTTGGGGAGCACGGGTTCTGGCACGAGACACCTAAATTAAGAAAGTTCACCTGGGTTGATAGACTTTTTGAGTACGGGACTTGGCTTGAAGGAGAGGACCCGTCGCCCTGAAATAATAATTTCCTCACCCGTTTGCGGATTTCGTCCTTTGCGAGGACGTTTCGCGTTAATGATAAAGTTGCCGAAGCCAGAAATTTTGACCTTCTCCCCTTGTTGGAGGCGACCTTTGAGTAATTCGAAGATCGACTCGACAACATCCGTCGCTTCTTTCTTGGAAAATCCAACCTTTTCGTAGATATTTTCGACAATATCCGCTTTCGTCATGCAACCCCCTCCATAAAAACTCGCTGAGGTTACGCCCTCACCTCAACCCCGAGTGTCTGGACCAGGTGCGCGATGACCCGCGCATGGGCCTCGCTCACTTCCACCGTCGTCAACGTCCGATCCGTCGTCCGGTAAGAGATTGAATACCCGAGGCTTTGTTTATCGGGAGGAATTTGGCTCCCCTGGTATCGGTCGAAAAGTCGCATATTCACAATCAATGGGTGCGCCAAGGCGTGGACAGCATCAATGACGGATTGCACGGGAAGCTCTTTATCCGCCACGATGGCCACGTCGCGCACGACCGTGGGAAACCGAGGCAGCGGGTGATATTGCGTAACGGGGCGAGCATAGTGAAGCAAGGTAGCGAAGTCAAGCTCAAAAACCCAAGGAGTTTCGCTGATGTCCAACGCCAAAGCGTGCTCGGGATGCAGCGCGCCGGCCACGCCCACGGCCTGCTGTTCAATGAAGACACGCGCGGATTTCCCTGGATGGAGGAACGAACTATCGGTCGCCCGTTCCCAGCGCAGTACGTGCGCGCAGCCCAGTTCCTGTCCCACGGCTTCCACAATTCCCTTGAGATCGGCGAAGTCCACCGCCTTGCCAGGCTGCCCTAACCCAACACTCGGCCAGGTTCCATACAGCACCGCCGCCAGCACCAGCCGCTCCTGTCGCTGTTGGATGTTGGTCTGGCCCTTCTCGAAGAAAAACGTTTTGCCGAGTTCGAATGCGGTAATCCCCGCTTCTCCCTGGCGGATATTCAACTGAAGCGCGCGCAACAACCCACCAAGCACACTGAGCCGCATTTCCGCGCCTTCCGCCGAGAGGGGATTCACGAGCGGAATCGCGACGGCTTCTGGGATAAGCCCTGGGATGAGGGAATTCAGTCGCGCCGAGGTGAAACTGAGATTGAGCATCTCATGCAGCCCTTGCGCGGCGAGACATGACCGTACCCGCTGGCTCCATGCCCCATCGGTGTCGCGAGTCTTTTCGCGGACTTCCGTGCGTGGCAATACGCCAGGAATCGTTTCATATCCGCGCAGCCGCGCAACTTCCTCAATGAGGTCGACTTCTTGCGCAAGGTCAGCTCGATACGACGGCGGGGTCACGTCCCACGTGCCACTCCGCCCGCGTTTGACTTTCGCGCCCAGCGTCCGCATGCGCTGCTCAATCTCGTTGGCTTCGACCGTCACGCCGAGAAAACTGTTGACCCGTTGCGCGCGGAGAGGAATGACCGTCGGTGATAAGGGATGAGGAAACACGTCAATCAATCCCTGGCTCACCTTTCCACCCGCGAGCTGATGGAGCAACGACGCGGCCCGGTCAGCGGCCAGCACGGCACCAAGCGGATCGACTCCGCGTTCAAAGCGATACGAAGCTTCACTCCGTAGACCCAACCGTCGCGCGGTGCGCCGGACCGTTTCTGGCACAAAATAGGCGCTTTCGAGCAGGACGGACGTCGTTTGGTCGCGTACTTCGGAATTAGCACCGCCCATGACTCCGGCAACCGCCACCGCGTGGTCGCGGTCGCAAATCAGGAGGTCTTCAGGCGCCAGTGCCCGCTCTTTCCCGTCAAGAGTCAGCATGGTGGTGATGTCACGGGCGCGACGGACGATGATTTCTTGTCCAGCAAGGGACGGAAGGTCAAACGCATGTAATGGCTGTCCGCGTTCGAGCATCACATAATTGGTCACATCGACGACATTATTGAGCGCGCGCACGCCAGCGGCTTCCAAGCGCCATTTCATCCAGGCCGGCGAGGGAGCAACCTTCACTCCAGTCACCACGCGAGCGGCATACCGTGGGCACAGGTCGGCATCAGTAATCGACACTCGTGCTTGGCCGTGGATAGCCGCGCCGCTTTGGCGGACACGTGGTTTCGCGGTATGGAGTGGCACATCGGTCAGCGCGGAGATTTCACGGGCGAGACCGAGCACACTGAGACAGTCCCCGCGGTTGGGGGTGATCGCCACATCGAGAATGGTGTCTCGCAAACCAAGGATGGCATAGAGGGCTTCACCCAATGGCGCGTCCTTGGCGAGGATCAGGAGTCCGCGATGGTCATCCGACAGTCCCAATTCGCGTTCCGAGCAGAGCATGCCGCACGAGAGTTGTCCGCGAATCTCGACCCGTTCCACATACTGGCCGCCGGGCAAGATGGTGCCTTCTGGTGCCAAGGCGACTTTGTCATCTACCTGCATATTACTGGCACCACAGACGACCGGCATCATCTCGCCGCCCATTGTCACTTGACAGACAGTCAGATGGTCGGACTGTGGATGCGGATCGATACGCACGATTTGCGCGACGGTGATCGGGGCCGCGCCTTGCTCGTGAATGCCATCGACTTCCAACCCGGCGAGCGCCAAGCGGTCGGCCAGGCGATCAAGCGACAGTTCGATAGCGACAAACTCGCGGAGCCAATTAAGCGTGACTTTCATAATGAAGAGAGTAGTCAGTAGCCAGCATTCAGTAGTCAGTAGAGAAACTGTGGACAGTGGACTTTAGACCTTGAACTTCTTCCGACTAAAACTGTCGCAAGAAGCGCAGATCGCTTTCGTAGAGTAGGCGAATATCATCAATCCCGTAGCGCAGCATGGTGATACGGTCGATGCCCAGACCAAAGGCGAAGCCCGATACTTTTTCCGGGTCGTATCCCACCGCGCGAAAAACATTCGGGTGTACCATTCCAGAACCGAGAATTTCCATCCACCCGGTTCCCTTGCACACCGCGCAGCCAGTTTTGCGGCCTCCGCAGATCACGCAGCCAATGTCCAATTCCGCGCTGGGCTCGGTGAACGGGAAATAACTGGGCCGCAAACGAACGGGGGTATTGGCCCCATACATCGCGTGCACGAAAGCGGTCAGGACACCTTTCAGATGCGCGAAACAAATATCCGAGCCGACCATGAGCCCTTCAAGTTGCACGAACATCGGCGAATGGGTCACATCGTCATCGACGCGATAGACTGACCCAGGAACAATAATCTGGAGAGGCGGCTGACGGCTTTCCATCGTGCGAATTTGCACTGGCGAGGTGTGGGTACGCAAAACGACCTCTGGACCGACAAAGAAGGTGTCTTGCATCTCCCGCGCTGGGTGGTCGGCGGGAATGTTGAGGGCGGCGAAGTTGTGGTAGTCGTCCTCAATGTCCGGCCCGCGCACGACCTCGAACCCCATGGCGGTAAAGATCGCGATGGTGTCATCCAGCACTTGCATGAGGGGATGGAGCGATCCACGCGGGCGATGGTTGCCGGGAATCGTAATATCAATCCGTTCGGCGGCCAGACTGCGCGCCCGCTGTTCGGCTTGCCACTGGGCACGGAGCGCGGTGATGCGCTCTTCGACCAGCGTTTTGACCTGATTCGCGATTTCACCGATTTTCCGCCGTTCCTCAGGTTGCAGCTCGCCGATGCCACGGAGGACGCCAGTGAGTTCCCCCTTGCGTCCCAAAAATCGCAGACGTAGGGCTTCCAGGCCATCGTCATCCTGACAGGCTGCAAGCGCCGCGAGCGCTTCATCACGAATGCGGAGAAGTTCGTTTTCCATGGAGAAGAAGGACTGAGGGAAATTAGGTCATTGAGCCATCTGGCCATTGGGTCATTGAAGGCATGAACATTCTAACAATGACTCAATGGCTCAATGACCTAATGACTCAATTTCATGCCGCCCGACGTTGTTTGGCGAAGTCCGCAACGACGGTAAAGGTGGTGGGATCTTCTCCAGCGAGCGCGGCGAGGATCTTGCGGTCGAGCTTGATATTCGCCTGATTAAGCCCGTGGACCAGTTGATTGTAATTCAAGCCGTTCAGTCGCGCGGCCGCGTTAATACGGGTAATCCACAAGCGACGAAACATCCGTTTGCGCGCCTTGCGATCCCGATACGCGTAGACGAGCGCGCGTTCGACCGTCTCGCGCGCCTGTCGATACTGACGGCGGCGCCCGCCGGTGAAGCCTTTTGCTAGCTTGAGGATCTTCTTTCTTCGCCGACGTGCCTTAAAGCCGCGTTTTGCGCGTGGCATAGTTCTCTCTCCTTACTCACATCCCTTTACAGGTATGGGATTAACCGCTTAATCGCGCGCTCATCGACCGCGGCAACCAAGGCGGGATGACGCAGGTGGCGTTTCTGCTTGCGAGTTTTTGCTGATAGTTGATGGCGTAAATAGGCACGAGCCCGGCGTACTTTCCCGGTTCCCGTGAGCTTAAAACGTTTTGCCGCACCGCGGCGGGTTTTCATTTTTGGCATTTGCGTTACCTCGGCACTACTAAAATCGCCATGTTGCGCCCTTCCAGGCGCGCTTGTCCTTCTAATATCCCGATATCCTGGATGTGCTCGAACACTTTATCCAGCATCTCGCGACCAATTTCCGGGTGGGTGATCTCACGCCCACGGAAGAGCACGGACACTTTCACCCGTTGTTTCTTCTCCAGGAAGCGCCGAATGTGGTTCACCTTGAAGTCGAGATCATGCTCACTCGTGCGTGACCCCAGTTTGACTTCCTTCACCAGCACCTGAGTCTGATTCTTGCGCGATTCCTGAACTTTCTTCTTTTGCAGGTACCGAAACTTACCATAATCCATGACCCGGCAGACCGGCGGCGCCGCAGTGGGCGACACTTCCACCAGGTCGAGTTCCTTACTGTCCGCGAGTTTGAGCGCTTCCACAAGGGAGATCACCCCGACTTGCGCACCATCGGTATCAATGACTCGCACCTCACGGGAACGAATCTGCTGATTTATCCGGACTCCTGCTTCTTTGGCTATGGGGCACCTCCTGGCACGGATTCAGCGGCCACGCGGGCAATGAATTCAGGAACGGTCAAGGACGGAATTTTCTCGCCTTTTCGCCCCCGCGGTGCCACCGTGGCTGAGCTGACTTCTTTGTCGCCAACAACGATCATATAGGGAATCTTGTGGACTTCGGCTTCACGAATTTTATAACCGAGCTTCTCGTTACGCAGGTCCACTTCCGCCCGCACTCCGGCTTGCCGCATCTGTTCACAGATTTGCCGTGCATACGCATCCTGGCTTTCCGTGATCGTCAAAATGCGCGCTTGCTCTGGCGCGAGCCACAAGGGGAAATCGCCACCACAATGCTCAATCAACACACCGAAGAACCGTTCAAGCGAGCCGAGCACGGCGCGATGAATCATCACGGGCCGCACTTCGTGTCCTTCGTTGTTGGTGTAGCGCAAGTCGAACCGTTCTGGCAACTGAAAATCGAGTTGAATCGTGGCGAGCTGCCACGGACGCCGTAGCGCATCAAAAACAATGCAGTCAATCTTGGGTCCGTAAAACGCGCCATCGCCGGCATTGATCCGATATTGAATGTTGTTCGCGGTGAGCGCCGCCGCCAGTGCCGCCTCCGCGCGATCCCACGTGGCATCATCGCCAAGCCGCTTCGGTGGCCGAGTCGAGAGATCAAACCGCATCTCGGTGAAGTTGAAAGTGCGGTAGACCTCGGTCACCATCCGCAACACGCCATTCACTTCGGCTTCAATCTGCTCCGGCGTACAGAAAATATGCGCATCATCTTGAGCAAAAGAACGAACGCGGGTGAGCCCAGAGACCACCCCGGAGCGCTCGAACCGATGGAGGCGCGCGAAATCCGCGATCCGCAACGGCAAATCACGATACGAGTGTTTCTTGGCCGCGTAGATATACGTGTGCCCAGGGCAGTTCATCGGCTTGACGCCGAACGCGCGCCCTTCGATCTCCGTGAAAAAGATATTCTCTTTGTAGTTCTCGTAGTGCCCGGAGCGATGCCACAGGTCCACATCAAAAATCTGCGGCGTCAGCACTTCCTGATAGCCGTATCGTTTGTACAGGGTGCGGATATAGGCGATCAGCTCGTTATAGATGAAGGTTCCCTTGGGCAGGAAAAACGGGCTCGCGGGTGCGATCGGATCGAAGATGAAAAGCTCGAGTTCTTTCCCGACGCGGCGATGGTCACGCCGTTTGGCCTCTTCGAGCATGGCTAAATGTTGCTTCAGCTCTTTTTCGGTGGCGAACGCTGTGCCGTAGATGCGTTGCAGCATCTCGTTGTGTTCGTCTCCACGCCAATAAGCACCGGCGACACTCGTCAACTTAAAGGCGGAGATACGCCCCGTTGCAGGGACATGCGGCCCACGACAGAGATCGACAAACTCACCTTGACGGTACAGCGAGATCGCATCGTTCGCGGGAATACTCGCGATAATTTCGGCTTTGTAGTGCTCGCCCATGTCGCGAAACATTCCTACGGCGTCGTCGCGGAGAATTTCTTCGCGTGCCACGGGAAAATTCTCGTTGACGATCTTTTTCATCTCGGCTTCGATCCGTTCCAAATCTTCTGGCGTGAACGGATGATCGTGCTTGAAGTCGTAATAGAAGCCACTCTCGATCACTGGGCCGATAGTAATTTGCACATGCGGGAACAGCCGCTTGACCGCCTGGGCCATCAAGTGGGCGGAGGAATGACGCAGGACATCAAGACCGTCGGGAGAAGTGGGCAGGATAGGCTCAAGTGAGCAATCAGCCGTCACTGGACGTGAGAGGTCCAGGACTTTGCCGTTGACTCGCACCGCGAGCGCCTGTTTTTGCGCTGCTGGCGGGACGAGTTCACGCGCGACCGTGCCAACGGGAACAATTTTTTGTTCTCCGCTTGGCAGCGTCACGGTAATATGCTGAATGGTGTCACTCATAGTTTTGGTGGGGGAGGAGAGGTCCGCACTTGAGACCATCCCCTCTTCCCCTCACCGAAGGCATAGGCACGAGCAGGATTGAACTGCTGACCCCTTCCGTGTCAGGGAAGTGCTCTTCCGCTGAGCTACGTGCCTGCAAGAAACCTCGGAAATTTTTCGCCGTGCGGCGAGACCACGCTCATGCTTCACGCACGACATGCACGGTGACGGTGCCATGCACCGCGCTATTCAGATGGATAGGAACCGTGTGAGTGCCGAGCTCCTTGATTGGTTCCACCAACACAATCTTCCGTCGGTCAATCGTGACCCCCTGCGCCGCCAGAGCTTTCTCGATATCCAGATTCGTCACCGATCCAAAGAGCCGATCCTCTTCTCCAGCCCGTGCCGTAATGGACACTGACAGAGCGGCGATCCGGTCGGCGATCCCTTGGGCGTCGCGTCGGTCACGTTCTCTTTTCGCGGCGGCTAACAACTTCTGGTGCTCCAGGACGCGCAGATTGCGTCGATTCGCCTCGACCGCGAGTCCGCGAGGAACAAGATAGTTCCGCCCGTATCCGTCGCGAACCTTGACGATCTCTCCGGTACTGCCCAGAGTCGCAATATCTTCTTGTAGAATGATTTCCATATCGGCCTCTACTTTTACGGCAGCAAAAAATAAAACACAAGTCGCGCCTCCAACCTGCTCTCACTGTGAGGAGACTGGAAGCGCGAGTTCTTTCCCCGATTTCTCTAGAGAATCTGGAATACGGTTACAGTCGCGATGACGCGTAGGGTAGCAGCGCGATCGCGCGTGCTTGCTTGATGGATCGGGTCAACTTGCGTTGGTGCCACGCGCAGGTGCCGGTAATGCGACTAGGGATAATTTTCCCGCGCTCGGACACGAAATCTTCCAGCGTCCGATTATCCTTATAGTTGATTCCCGCCCCTTTGTCGGCGCAGAACCGGCAGACTTTGCGGCGGAGGCGACGACGAGCTGGAAATTTATCGTCGTTATTATTCGTATTCGTGGCGTTACGTCTTTGCGGGCCTCTGGTCCCTCGGTCGGTTGGTCTTGGCATAGCAGATTCCTAACTCAAACTGTCCTCTTTATTGGGGCATTCGACGAGATTACTGTGGGGCCGCTTCTTCACTGACTGGTGCCGCTGGTGGCACAGGAGCGGATGGTGGCGCGGGCGCGACTGACGCAGCCACAGGTGGCACGGCCACGGGCGGTGTCGGCGCAACCGCTTGCACGGTAGAGAAGTAGCGCAGCACGTGTTCGTTAATACGGAGATTCCGTTCCAGTTCTTTCAAAGCCGCGGGTGGCGAATCGTACTCAAGCCGGACATAGTAGCCACGGCGTTGCTTGTTAATCAGGTACGTCAGATCCCGCATGCCCCAGACATCAACCACGACGGCTGTCCCATTGGCGCCTTCGAGGATTTTTTGCATCCAGGCGGAGAGTTCTTTTACACGGGCATCCGGCAGTTCGGGATGCAAAATACATAAAGTTTCATACGACGGCATGCGGTCCTCCTCGGAACAATGGAACAATCCCAGCGTTATTGAGGGCTGGTCTCACTGGTCACGTTGAAAATGGCCATCGCCGGGTCGAGTCCTTGGGCGAGGATCATCTCGACGGCATCGGCGGCTTTTTCCACCGCCGGGAGAATAGACGCTTCTTCCTGGCGAGTAAAGGGCTGCAACACGAAATCCGCTGGATCTTGTCGGCCTGGGGGTCTCCCGATCCCCACTTTGACACGAACAAAGTCCTTACTCCCAAACGATGCAATCAATGAGGCGATACCCCGATTGCCCCCGGCTCCGCCTCCACCTCGCTTGATACGCACCCGACCGGCGGGCAAATCCAAATCATCTTGCACGATCACGAAATCGGATAAGGACAAATGATAAAACTCGCGAATCTTCACCGCGGCGTCTCCACTGCGATTCATGTAGGTCTGTGGCTGGACGAGTACAACTTTTTCGCCATGCCACACGCCATCGCCAACAAGGGAAAGAAACGTACGTCGCGAGAGTCGGATGTCCCACCTCCGCGCGAGCACATCAACGACATGAAACCCCAGGTTGTGGCGCGTTCTTTGGTATTCCGTACCGGGGTTACCGAGACCAATAATTACGTGCACGACGTGCTCGCTACGCGGCTTATGGCTTATGGCAAATAGCCTATGGCTTATGGCCCGCTCCCTACGGTCGCTCTATGGCCTATGGCAAAAGTGTTCGTGCCGTAGAGTGAGCAAAGCGAACGAGCCATAAGCCATAGGCTATTTGCCATAGGCTACTTCTTGTCCGATTTCGCCGCGCCACCAGCCTTAGCGGCACCACCAGCTTTGGCCGCACCACCAGCCGCAGCAGCAGGCGCTGCGACGGGAGTCGCAGCCGCCGTGGCGGCTTCAGCTTCCGCCGCTGTCGGTTTCGCTTCCGCCACGGGAGACGCGATGGTCACCACCGCATCGTTGGTGTCGTACACCGCCTTCACACCCGGAGGTAGCACCAAGTCAGCAATGTGCACCGTATCGTGAAGCGCCAAACTCGTGACATCAAACTGAATGAAGTCAGGAATCTCTCGCGGCAGGCATTCCACCGTCACCTCACGGCGTAGGGACTGCAACAACCCACCAGCCGTGACGCCTTGCGCCTTGCCAACAAAATGAAGAGGCACGGTCACCGTGATCGGTTTGGTCACGTCAACCTCAAGGAAGTCGATGTGCATGGGCGCACTGCTCACCGGGTGACGTTGGACCTCTTTCAACAAGACGGTTTTTTCGTTCAGCTCCGCCATCGGCGAAAGTAATTGAATCAGATGCGACCCTTCGAGCCCATCCAGTTTCATGCGAAATTCGCGCGCATCCACGCAAACTCTCTGGCCAATTTTCCCCGGTCCATAAAAAACCGCCGGGACTTTCCCCGACCGCCGTATGCGTCCGGTTTCTCCCTTGGTGGCACTTTGCCGATCTTCAACATTCAATATGACTGTTTCCATGATGTTCCCTCTACACAAATAATGAGCTGATTGATTCTTCGTGATGAATGCGTCGAATCGCCTCGCCCATGAGCGGGGCGATCGAGAGCACTTTAATTTTGGCTACTTGCTGAGCCTCGGGGCGCAAAGGGATCGAATTGGTCACCACCAACTCTTCAAGGACCGAGGCGCGGATCCGTTCAATCGCGGGACCAGACAACACCGGATGCGTACAACAAGCAAACACCGCCTGCGCGCCCGCATCATGAAGCGCCGCCGCCGCCGTCGTCAGCGTACCCGCCGTGTCCACCATATCGTCAACTAGGATCGCGACCCGCCCCTCGACTTCGCCAATGATGTTCATTTCGACCACATCAAGGTTCGCTTTGCCTGGAATCTCCATCTCGCCTTCGCGGGCGCGCCGTTTATCAATAATGGCCAGCGAAGAGCCCAACCGTTTCGCGAAGGCGCGAGCCCGTTCCACACCGCCTGCATCGGGAGAAACGACGGTCACCTGCTCCTTACCAATCCGCGTGCGCAGGTACTGCAAGAGCACTGGGGACGAGAATAAGTTATCAACAGGGATATTGAAAAACCCTTGGATTTGTCCGGCATGAAGTTCCGCCGTAAGCACCCGCGATGCGCCCGCCGTGGTCAGCAAATCAGCCACCAGTTTCGCGCTGATGGGGACGCGAGGCGCGACTTTGCGGTCCTGTCGCGCATAGCCGTAATAGGGAATCACCGCGGTAATGCGATTCGCGGACGCCCGCTTGAAAGCGTCGAGCATCAGCAGCATTTCCATCAAGTTATCGTTCCCTGGTGAGCAAATGGACTGGAGAACGAAGATGTCGCCGCCGCGCACATTTTCGGTGATCTCGACCGCGATTTCGCCATCACTAAACCGCCGAATATCAGCGGCTCCCAGCGACACACCAACATACGCGCAGATTTCCTCGGCCAGTGAACGATTAGAATTACCAGCAAAAATCTTCAGTGCGTCACGCATCGAACTTCACCTACTTCGGTTACGAGAGCGTTCTCACAGGGAGGGAACTGGGGAGGCAGGATTTGAACCTGCGAATGCCGGATTCAAAGTCCGGTGCCTTACCAAACTTGGCGACTCCCCATCGTTATTCCTACTCAACACACCATCTTCACGGTTCATATCCAGCGGGGCAGCAGTCTCGCGCCTCAAGCCCCCGCGCTGGCAAACGCGAAACACTTTCTTGTTCGCTGACTTGGACCCCGTGGAATTTTTTGTGAAATGAATCAGAGAGTTACCGAAGAACCGTGGTGCATCTCGCCGGAATTCTGTAACAGTTTTGCCTCAAGAAGTCTACGGCGCTTCAGCCAAAAGATTGACGAGGAATGTCGAACCGTATGCCCGCAACGCCTCCACTGCCTTTTCCGCCTGCTCTTCACACGAAAAAATCCCAAAGACCGATGACCCGCTGCCCGACATCAGCGCTCCATCCGCGCCAGCCTGCAGCAGTCGCTCCTTGATCTCCTGAATAGTCGGATGCGTGGGAACAACCGCTCTCTCAAGATCATTGACCAGGCACGACGAAGGAGGCCATTGGCCGTGCGCCAGGTGTTGTAGGTCCGCGGAAACCGGCTCCGCGTCAGGCGGCAACTCATCAAACTGACGATAGGCCCACGGGGTAGCGACACCAAACGGCGGCACTACGATCACGAACCATCGCGAGGGCAAGCGCGGGACGGAAGTCAGAATTTCGCCAATCCCTTCAACGCGCGCGGGTTGGCACGGAATAAAAAATGGCACATCGGCCCCTAAGCGAACCGCGAGCGCGCACAACTGCTGCTCGGAAAATAGCCGCGCGAACAACGCGTTGAGACTTTTCAGTACTGCCGCCGCGTCGCTACTTCCGCCCCCTAACCCAGCACCAAAGGGAATCCGCTTGCGCAGCGCGATGCTGATCTCCGCCGCGACTCCAGCCTCCCGACAGAACAGCGCCGCCGCTTTATAGGCGAGGTTAGTGTCATCGGTCGGCAAGGTAGGATCGTCGCAAGTGACCAGAATCCTCGGCTCGTGCCTGCGCTCCGTGTGATGGTGTTCCGTCGTGATCTCTAGCTCGTCACACAAACTGACCGGCACCATCACCGAATCGAGCAAATGATACCCATCGGCGCGGCGACCAGTGATGCGGAGGTAGAGATTGATTTTCGCGGGCGCGAGCACTCGCATTGGGGATTCCTTCGTTTTGTGGCGGTTGCGACACCACGCTGGCTATGCCACAACGGCAGGCATGCAAGAATTCTTACGTGTGGCCCAAGACGCGGCGCATCAGGCTGGTGCGCTCCTCAGAGACAACTGGCTAAAAGCAAAAACCATTGAGGTCAAGACCGACATGGTCGATCTCGTCACCAACGTCGATAAAGCCTCGGATGCGCTCATCACGGAAATCCTGCGCACCCAATTCCCCACTCATCAAATTATCGCCGAAGAGTCCGCGATTTCGGGTCCGCCCAGCGACTATCGTTGGTACATCGACCCAATTGATGGCACCACCAACTTCGCCCACAGTTTTCCGCATTTCGCGGTCTCCATCGCGCTGACCCATAAGACCCAGGGGATCATCGGTATCGTCTACGACCCAATCCGCGATGAACTGTTCAGCGCGACACGAGGGTTCGGCGCGACGCTGAACGGTCGCCCAATCCACGTCTCGCCCACGCCGGCACTTGACCAATCACTCGTCCTCACCGGGTTTCCGTATGACCGCCGCAAGCGCAGTGCCTACTATCTCAGCTTCTACCAAGCCTTCATGCTGCGCACCCAAGGCGTGCGCCGGTGCGGGTCCGCCGCGTTAGACTTATGCTACGTCGCCAGTGGCCGCGCCGATGCCTTCTGGGAATGGCGGCTGCATCCGTGGGACACCGCCGCTGGAGCACTCATTGTTGAGGAAGCAGGTGGACAAATGAGCAACTTTTCCGGCAAAGCGTTTGACATCACCGGCGAACAGACACTAGCATCGAATGGCGCGTTACACAGTGAGATGGTTGAAGTCTTACAGGAAGTAATCGCCGCGCAGGGCGAATAATTCGGCAGACCAGAAACGACGCTTCCGTGGAGGCTCCCAGTGGCGAACCAATTCTTAGAGACTGCTCAAACCAAGATCGCGCGAGATCAGTTTGAACTTTCGAGTCACGCACAGAAAGAAGCCGCGGCAGAGCAGATCAGTGTTGACGACATCAAACACAGCGTACTGACGGGACGAGAGCTGGAACCCTATCCCTTGGACCCACGGGGCCCAAGTTGCCTCATGGTTGGACAAGATCGTAATAACCGGTGAATTCACGTGCTGTGTGGCAACTTTGAGCACGACTCCCTTTTGATCATTACCGTCTATTTACCGCAGGTTCCCAAATGGTTGGACCCGTGGACACGCAGGAGCAAAGTATGACGCCAGGAGAAGAGAGAACAAATCCCACAGCCCACACCTCAGTCGAAACCTGCTACTTCTGTCAGCGGGGTATTGTGGCCGCGAAAACCGTCACTGTCGATTTTCGCTGGGGCGACAAGCTCGTCATTATCGAAAACGTGCCTGCCAAAGTGTGCAACGAGTGCGGAGAGCGTTACTACGCGGCCACAGTCGTGCGGCAAATGGAACAGCTCGCGCAAGAAGACCGGCGGGACAAAGGCTTATACGTACCAGTGGTGACTTGGCTGTGACATGCCCCAAGACAAAAGGGCCGGCCGAATAAAACGCCAGCCCTTATCCCCTCGCCGCACGAGCCTCCCGCACCCACTGACGTACCCGCCGCAACCACGTGGTACTCGCGACCTCGGCACTTTCAGCGAGGAACCGCGTGGCGAGGGCATTCGTCAGGACGGGAAAGGCGATACTGTTTTCCACTTCCACGTATTGTCCATTGGCCAAGCTGAAAATCCGCACGCGCCGATCAACATACCGCCACACCTCTAGGATACCGAGCTTGGCGTAGATCGGAAATTTGTTGAGCGAATGACTGGAGATGTCGATCTCAATGATGAGGTCTGGCGGTGGGTCCACCGTCAGATCAATCTTCCTTTTCCCTCGAATCTCCAGCTCATGCTGAATGTAGAAGCAGGAATCAGGCTCGAACCCTTTTTTCACATCGTCACGTTTCAGAGTTGTTGACCCCAGCCTTCGCAAATCCATGTCCAACTCTTCCGCTACTACCTCCACAAGCGTAGCAAGGGCTCGGTTGGGTTCCTCATGTCTCTCAGAAAGCACCATGATCTCTAGCTCCCCCTGGTCATACGCGAAATGCGCGGCGTGACTGTCCTCCATATCCTCCAGCAACCGAGTATACGTTTCCCAGCGTATGCCGTGGAGAATAATACGAGGGGGTTCATCCTTGAACGGAGGTTCCCCGCCGGGTGAAAGTCCAGAGGAAAGTTCTGGCGGTTTGATGGGAGAAATCACGTCAGTAGCGGGTTGCATCTTCATGCCTCCTTGAGAGACGAGAGCAGCAAAGAACAAGAGACTCCGCGCACCAGTATCGTTACGCCCCCGCCATGATCCGATGCGCCCGGTCAACCAATTGCGGCACTTTCCACTCGAACTCATTGGCTTTGGGATTCGACGCCGTGCCTTCAATGTAATGACGATAGAGCCCCTCAAGAATGATCGCCAGCTTCCACACCGCCAGACAGTGATAAAACGCAAAATGCTTCATCGTCCGTCCGGTTTTTTCTTCGTAGCGCGCCACCAGTTCCTCGCGGGAGTGAAACCCGGGCTGCGACGTGATGTGGTTACTCTCCTTCGGTTCCGGCTCTGGCGGGTCCCCAGTCGGCCCCCAATAGGTCATTACCCAACCAAGGTCCGCCAACGGATCACCAAGCGTGGCCATTTCCCAATCAAAAATCGCCACCAATTTCGCGGGCTGTGGTGTGAACATCACGTTATCGAGCTTGTAATCGCCATGCACGATGCTCGTCGCGCTCTGTTCCGGGAGATGCGCCGTGAGCCACTCCGAGACTTCCTGAAGTCCTGGTAATGGCCGGGTGCGTGGCAAGGTAAGTTCAAGCTGCCCAGCCCAACGTCGCAATTGCCGTTGCAAAAACCCCTGGGGTTTCCCCAAGGTCGCCAGCGACGTCTCTTGCCATTTCACCGCATGCAACTCGACAAGGGCATCAATCAGCTCCTCCCCAATACGTTTTCGATCCTCCATCGCCGCAAACTCCGGCGGCAGTTGCTCCCGAATCACCACCCCATTGATACGCTCCATGACATAGAATGGCACACCGATAACAGCGAGGTCCTCACAGGCAACCACTGGACGCGGCACCCGCACCCCAGTCGCGGCAAGTCCCGACAACACGCGAAATTCACGTAGCATGTCATGCGCGGTGGGCAGAATATCCCCGCGTGGCGGGCGACGTAGTACCCACTGCTTTGGCCCCCACGACACATAGAAGGTTTCGTTCGAGAACCCCGCTTGATGTTTTTCGACGGTGAGTTCCCCGTCTTGCGCTGGAAGTTTCTCGCGCAAGAACGTTTCCAGTTTGGCCACATCAATCAGGGCATCAAGTTGTTGACTCATGGTTTCCTCTTTCCGACTTTGGGCTTTTACCCGCGTATACGGTGAGAAACAGCCCACCCCCGCGGATGAAGGACAATCATGCTCCCTCCGCCGATTTCAATGAATGACAGGGAAAATGCTCTTCTGAGCGGAAGGTAACATCTGACTTGATTGACAACCCTTTACGGCATTTCTACATTGCCAGTGTTTACAGGAGCACCACCTATGTCCTCGCAATCAGCCTCTACCTTACTTGAGCCTACACTCACTCGCTACGGCGGACAGGAAGAGCATACCCCCGAAGAATGGGAAGAACGCTATGTTGATACCTGGCTGCTCCTAGAAGTCACTGCGGAAGATGAGGCTGGTGAGCCGAAGCGAGCAAAGTTAGTGGCCTTCACCTCGGACCCCATGACTGACGCCTTTCAACAACTCTGGCGTTCGTATGCTGACCAGGGTATCCTGACCTTGTTCACGCATAGTAAGTACGCCGATCCCCGTCCCACCGTGGTGGTGCATGCCTCGTGAGTGGGCGTCTTTTCGTCCACGGTCTCTTCCGATCATTACCGTCCGTAAAGGCCCCCGGGCGATCCGCGCACTCGCCGATACCGGAGCCCAAACCAGTTTAATCCATCCTCGACTCGCCCTCCAATTCGGCCTCCCCACCATTGGTGATCTGTCCATCGTTGGCGTTGGCTCCTCAGTGACCAGAATTGCTCGTGTGCGGCTTACAAACCTGCATGTCGCGCGTTTATCGTTGCGTTCATTTGACGCCGGGGTTGTGAATCTTGACAATTTACGCTTGGGCATTGATCTGATCTTGGGCATCAGCGCCTTCGAGGGGTATCGTTTGCAGTTCGATTTTACGCAAGGGCATCTGTACTTATTATCGGAAGAGTAATCGCTCAATCCCGTGCATACGGCGGCGGCTTGGGCGTCACCGTGAACAGCACCAACGACACTACACTGGTCACCACCGCATACGTGAACGCCAGCCGATAACTCCCAGTCGTGTCGCGCAGATAGCCGGCAATCATCGGTCCCCACGCACCCAAGACCCCAGCACCGGCATACAGAAACCCACCAATCGTCCCGGCATGGCGGCGACCAAACAGGTCGCCAATCAACGCGGTGAAAAGGGTCGCCATACTGCCATAGAAAAACCCAAACGCCGCCGCGCCAAGGTACAACACCGTCAGGCTCTGGGCGAAAACAAACAGCAGATAGGCGATGATGTGCATGGTCAGGCTCAGCAGCAGTCCTTGTTTCCGACCAATACGATCGGACAAGGAACCCAAGGACAGGCTGCCAATAAAGGCGCACAGTCCCATGATACTCACCGCGAGTGCGCCCTGGGTGGGAGAAAATCCAAGATCACGCGCATACGCGACGATATGCACGAAAGGCACCGGAACCGAAAGCAGCATGATGACAAACACCAGGAACAATGACCAAAAAGCGGGAAAGCGCCAGGCTTCCGCTAACGACCATCCTGGCAAGGGCGCGGGAGAGGTCTCCAGCGCCTGCGCGGTGACAGGAGAACCTCCGGGAAGAGTGCTCGGCGATGGCAAGGGATCACCATCTGGGGCAAGCCCAAGCAGCTCTGGGCTGCGGACCATGAAGCGCGCGACGATGTTCAAGACGATGACAATCACTACACCGCAGGAGAGGTACACCGGACGCCAGCCATAGAGAGGAATGAGCGCGGCCAGTAACGGAGGACCCACGAGGATGCCACAGCTACTCCCACACGAGGCCAGTCCGAGCGCCAACCCGCGCTTGCGCTGGAACCACTTCATCACCGTCGTATTACAGGGGATAAACGCGGTGCTCATGCCCAAGGCCGCGACGAATCCATAGAACAGATACATCTGCCACGGCGCCGAGACTTGGCTGGTCGCGATAATGCCGCACCCCAGCAGCACTCCGCCAACGGCAATCACCACCGTCGGCCCCTTGGAATCCGTCAACCGACCGCTGAGCCAACTGCATGCGCTATACGTCATGGTATAGAGCGAAAACGCCCCAGCGATACTCGCGCGTTGCCAGCCGAGTTCCTCCAGCATGAACGGGAGAAAAACGCCAAACGAATACTGGACGCCGTAGGTCAAGAACAAAATCAGGAATGCACACGCGGTGACAATCCAGCCGTAAAACAAGGAATGGAGGAAAGGCATCCTGGCTTTCGCTTCGAGTCTCGCACGGGGGCGTCCCCTCCTCTCGTGGAGGGGAGGGAGCCAGATTAACTCGTCTGTAGTACGACTTGCGAAGGAACCCGCTCTTGGTCCAGCCTCTTCGGCGAAGGCAGTGTGAGCGCGAGCAGAGCGGAGATCATGCTCGTTCCCGTACTCGTGAGAAACGGGATCATATAACTCCCGAAGATGTCATACAGCTTGCCACCCATCAGTCCACCGGACCCCATCCCGAGGGCCGCGATCATAAAGAAGACGCCAAGGATGGAGCCGATGAAGCGCGTGCCAAAATGTTCACGGAAAAGCATCGCATACACTGGCATCGGGCCACCGTACCCAATCCCGAACGCCACTGCCCAGAGATAAAACGAAGACGGCTCGTGCACATGCATGAACGGCGGGATCATCACCGCCTGCACTCCTAAAAACAGCGCCATTGCCCATTTCCCGCCTATACGATCCGCCATCATGCCACAAGCAATTTTGCCAACTAAGCCAGATATGGCCATGACTGCCGCCACTTTCGATGCTGTTGATCCCACCAGGCCCATATCGGTCATGTGATTAAACCCGTGGAGCAGAACGCAGGAGTGGCCGATACAACATCCCAACACCATAAAATTGAGCGTCCAGAACGCCCGTGTTCGCATCGCCTGACTGAGGGTCAGATGGACGTTTGGCATTTTCGAGACAAATCCTGCCGCCCCACTCGTGGCATACGCATGACTCTCTTCTTCGGAGTGATCACGGATAAGCATGGCGAGGGGAAAGATTAGGAGCGACCCGACGCCCAACCACAGATACGCCCCACGCCAATCCGTCTGCGTCAGCAAGTATACAGTTAACGGAGCGAACACGGCGGGTCCGACATTTTGTGACTGGGCAATCGCTAAGGCGAGCCCTTGGTTACGGGTAAACCACTTGGTAATGAGCGCCGTCAGTGGGACCGCCGCGGCGGAGCGCCCAAGCGCCATCACGACACCAAAGGCGAAGTAGAGATGCGTCAGTGATTGAATCTGGCTCATCAAGATGGTCCCAATAATAAAGAGGATGCCGCCGGCAATGAGCAAGCGGCGGGACCCAAAACGGTCGGAGAGCGCCCCACACGCGAGGTTGCCAAAGCCAAAGAATATCCAGTTAATCATCGACGCGGTGGAGATCGTGCCGCGACTCCACTCAAACTGTTCGGAAATCGGCTTGAACATGATGCCGAAGGAATCAACGATCCCGAACATGATGAGCGTCAAAAAGAGCCCCGCGAAAACGATGACCCAACCGTAAAAGAACTTCCCCTGTGATTGCTCCATTCCCCCTCCTAAAGAAGCGTGCCGCGGCACCGGGTCAAGAATTTCGACAGTAAACCTGGACTTCAGAGGTGAGTCAAGGGAAAGGGCGGAGGCAGTGGAGAGTGGAAAGTGGAAAGTGGAGAGTGGAGAGTGCAGAGTGGAGAGTGAAAAAAACGCAACCTTTCAACTCTGAACTCTCAACTCTCAACTTTCCACTCTCTCAGATCTCCCGTCCCATCTTCTCTCCCTCATAAATCACCGCCTCCAGCTTGCGCGGCGCGACGGCGTCGCCAATACGATGAAGGGCTGTGAAGCTGGACCGCAGGTCGTGAAACAAAGCCTCGTTGGGGGTACGCATCATGGCGAGAATGACCGTGTCCACGGTCACCGTCCGTCGCTCGCCTCCCCATATATCGTAGATTTCAACCTGATGATCGGTGATGGCCTCGATGAACTGTTGCGCCGAGAGCTTCACCCCCGCCGTTTTGAGACGTGGAAAGAGATGCGCCATCTCCAACGTTTTCAGCGTGTCTTCACCAACGAAAAGGTGCGGCGTGATCACTTCCACGCTCACACCCTCATTCGCCAACACCTCAGCCAACCCCAAGGGCAGGTAGCCGTCGGTTTCATCAAGAATGAGCACCCGCTTTCCCAGCGATGTGACATCGCCAAGCGCCTTCCGGGTTGCCTCGGCGATGTCCAGGACGTGCGACTGCTCCACTCCTGGAATCGCTTCGCGATCAATCCGATACGGACTATAGCCGGTGCGATCATACGAAGCCCCGGTGGCACAGATCACGATGTCGGGGTTTTCTCCCACGACCAGGTCTGTTGTCGCGACCGTATGCAATCGCACTGCAACGCCAGCTTTTCCTAGTGGACGCGCGAGGTTGTCGATCGCGGCTTGCCATCCCGCGCGGGTCGGTAAGCGTTTCAAGAGATTGAGATGTCCGCCCAGTTCCCCGGTCTGTTCGTAGAGCGTCACTTTGTGACCACGCTTGGCCGCGACCGCGGCGCATTTCAATCCCGCCGGGCCCCCACCAACCACGATGATTTTCTTCACTCGGCCTTGCGCCACTTTCTTGAGCGACCCCTCTCCCCACTGGCGCTCACGGCCCATCACCGGATTCATCACACACGTCACTTCCACATTATCAATCAGCCGACTGATGCAGACATTGGCCCCAACACAGCGAGTGATCTCGTCTTCACGCCCCTCCCGGCTCTTATTGACGATAAAGGGGTCCGCCATATGCGCCCGCGTCATCGCCACCATATCCGCCGCGCCATCGACCAGAATCCGCTCCGCCATGCGGATATCGATGATTCGCCCCACGATAAAGACTTTCGCGCGCTCACCAACAATGTCTTTGGCGCGCTTGCCGAACGGCACCATGAATCCTTCCGGCATACTCCCCATCGGAGCCACCCCGATGTGGAGGGTATGGTAGCCACCACCAGAGATATTAAAGAAATTAAAGAGTCCGGTCGCGGCGAAAATCTCGAGTTGTTCTTCCGCTTGCTCTGGAGTAATACCCGCCGGCCCGAGGAATTCGTCAAAGGAGAGACGAAGGCCGAGGGTGAACTCACTCCCGACTCGTTTGCGAATAGTCTCGCCAATCTCAATGATTAACTGACACCGGTGCCGCACCGACCCCCCGTACCGATCGGTCCGTTTGTTAAACGCGGGACTGAGGAACTCTCCCAACAGTTGGCTATGCGCGGCGTGTACTTCGACGCCATCAATCCCCGCCAGTTGCGCGTTGACCGCCGACTCGCCGAAGCCTTTGAGGATTTCATCAATCTGCTCTTGCTCCATCACCATCGGCGTTTCGTTGTAGATCACCGACGGCACCCGTGACGCCGCCCACAGCGGACGCCAGTGGTCGATATACATGGTGCCTTTGCCTTGGGTCCCACACGCGAAAAGCTGCACGAACTGTTTGCAGCCAAACTGATGCACGGCTTCCACGAGCTTTTCGTATTGAGGAATCACCCGCCGCTCCCAGGCAATGCAGCCGGCGTGGTAGTTCATTCCCGCTGGGTGCACCGCCTGTTGTTCAAGCACGAGCAACGCCGCCCCGCCGCGCGCGCGCTCCTGATAATAGGCGATGTGCCGGTCACTAATGATCTCATCTTTTCCATAGAGCTGCGTATGCCCCGTGACCATGATGCGGTGCTTCACCGTCATTGTGCCAATAGTCAGCGGCGTCCACACCTGTGTGAAAGGCGAAGGGGAATCAGACACAAATACTCCTTGTGTAAGGGGCTCAATCAGGCAAGAGCGCCGTGCACTTAATTTCCACCAGCAAGCCGGGCATAGCCAATGCGGTCGTGCCAATCCCAGTCCAAGTCGGCAGTCGATCCAAATTGGTGAAATAGCGGTCTTTCACCTGCATAAAGAGTGGCAAGTCACGCATATCGGTATGGTACGTGACCATTTCAACCACATCGTCAAAGGTGATTCCAGCGGAGGTCAGTACCTGTTTGACATTCTCGAACGCTTGCACGAATTGCGCCTCTTTGCCTTCGACGACGTTCAGATTTTCATCGCGCCCAACTTGACCGGCGATATAGAGGAACGGTCCGGCTTTCACTCCAGGTGAATAACGAAACCGCTCGTGGATATTCTTCATACTGTGAGGAACCACGGATTCTCGTTTTGGCATGACATTGACTCCTCTCTCCATTCCGCGTTGACTTCCGTTCTTGTGTAGTCTAGTGGGGGAACGCGGTCAAATTTTTCGGATGTCACCCGACGTTTTATTCGTACCATCATTCGCTATTTGCATTTTTATGACAAGGAGGATTCGCGTATGGACCTTGGTATTCTCGTCCCGGCAACCCAAGAAACGAAGAACATCGCCGAGATCGCCCAACGTGTTGAAGCCCTGGGGTTTGAGTCCTTATGGATTCCCGAACATCCAGTGATTCCGGTCGGCTTCCAAACCCAGGTGCCCGGCGGGGGCAAACTCCCGGTCCATTATAATCGCTGGGCCGATCCGTTTATCGCCCTCACGGTCGCCGCCACCGCGACGAAGCGCCTCAAACTCGCGACCGGTATTTGTCTCCTGCCGGAACGCGAAACGCTGATGACGGCGAAAATCATCGCCACGCTCGATATGTACTCCGGTGGTCGAGTGATTCTCGGCGTCGGCGCGGGCTGGCTCAAGGAAGAGACCGAAGCGATGGGCACGAACTTCCGCCTGCGCTGGAAACGCTTACGTGAGACGGTAGAGGCCATGCGGATTTTGTGGACGCAGCCGGAACCGAGCTATCAGGGCGAACTCGTGCATTTTCCGCCAGTGTATTGCAATCCCAAGCCGGTCCAAAAATCCGGGCCGCCCATTTTTCTTGGTGGCCATGTGCCGAAAGCCTTGGAACGGGTGGCGCGGTCGTATGATGGCTGGTGTCCACTCTCCAACGATCCAGCCGACTACAAAACGAAAGTCGCGACCATCCGGCAAATGGCCAAAGAGGCGGGGCGCAATCCTGAGTCCCTGCAAATGTCCGCGTTTGTCGATCCGCTAGAGGGCACGCTGTCGGCGGATACCCTGAAAGCATTCCGCGACGCGGGCGCGAGTCGCATCGTGCTGTTCTCGCAAGCCTTCGCGCAAGAAATCGCCAACGGCAACGCGCTGGGGTGCATTGAGCGCGTCGCGCCGGTCATTGAACGGGCGCGGAATATCTAACCGCTAACCTCAAGGAGAAACATCCACATGCCATCAACAGTTCTCACGAGTCATCTCAACGGCGTCGCCACCATCACGCTGCACCGACCCGAAGCCCTCAATGCCATCACCACGACCATGCTGGCCGAACTCACGCACGCGCTGGAGGATGCGGCCAAGGACGACACGATTGGTGTCATCGTCCTGACCGGCACCGGACGAGCATTCTCGGCTGGGGTGGACCTCAAAGCATTGGGCAATCGCGCCCTGGAAAAAGGCGGGATCGGTCCGATTCTTGACGATCCGGCACGCACGGTGATCGCGACGATCCAATCGATCGCAAAGGTCGTGATCGCCAAAGTGAACGGCTACTGTTTCACCGGCGCGCTGGAGATCGCGCTGGCGTGTGATCTGATGGTCGTCGCGGAGGAAGCCAAGTTCGGCGATACCCACGCCAAATGGGGGCTGCGACCAACGTGGGGGATGAGTGCCCGTCTTCCGCAGGCAGTGGGATTACGCAAAGCTCGTGAGCTGTCGTTCACCGCCGATACGTTCACTGGCCGTGATGCCGCGACGTGGGGTTTGGCGAATGCCGCGGTTCCGCTCGCGGAATTAGACCACGCCGTGCAAATACTGGCGGACAAAATTCTCGCCAACAGTCGCGGGTCACTGGCCGCTTACAAGACGCTCTATAACCAAGGGATCGGCAAAACGGTCGATGCCGCCCTCGCCTTCGAGAACTCCAGCGTGTTCTCGATCAACGATACCGGCGAGCGGATCGCGAAGTTTCGCTAAAAGAAAGGAGGAACAGGCATGGCACAATCTCAGGTCCGCACGTTAGGAACAGTGCTCTACGAAAACTTCGAACTGCTTGATGTCTATGGTCCATTGGAGATGTTCGGGAGTATTGGTCCAGAGTTACGTTTGGTCACCATTGCCCAAAAAGCCGGGCCGGTCACCTCAACGCAAGGACCACAAACAGTCGCGCACTACAGCTTCGACAATTGCCCACCGCTCGATTTGATCCTGTTGCCCGGAGGGCTTGGGACCATGGCGGAGTTGGAGAATGAAGCGTTGCTGACCTTCCTGCGGCAACGTTCAGCGCGCGCGGAAATCACCATGTCGGTGTGCACCGGGTCGGCACTCCTGGCAAAAGCTGGAGTGCTTGACGGTCATCGCGCCACCTCGAACAAGCAGTTTTTCATGCTCGCCGCCAGTCAAAGTGACAAAGTCCAGTGGATCGACAAAGCCCGCTGGGTGGAGGACGGCAAGTTCGCCACTTCGTCAGGAGTCTCGGCTGGTATTGATATGGCGTTGGCGATCATCGCGCGGCTTTATGGGAAAGAGCGCGCGGAACAGATCGCTGCTGGCACCGAGTACGAGTGGCATCAAGATTCGACCTGGGACCCGTTCGTCAAATATCTCAACCAGGGAGATGCCAGCCAGCTTCCGCCGCCGGCATCGGCGAATGGATTGTAAGCGATAGGCGGTCAGCCATCTGACCGCTCACTGTCCCGTCGTTGTCACAACTTCGGCAACACCTCCCGCGCCAACAATTCGAGATGCTCCATCTCATCGAAGACTGGATTGAGCATTAGATGTTGCGCCCCGGCGTGGGTCAGTTCTCCCAGCTTATCGAGACATTCCGCGAGACTGCCCCAGAGCGAGACGCGCACCGCCATGTCCGCGTTCTTGTAGCGGTCGCCAAACCACTCCCGCAGGCGACGTTCCGCGCGCTCTTTATTGTTGTCGATGGCGATGTACACCCGCTTCGACAACGGAAACGTGGCCGGGTCGCGCTTCGCTTCATCCAAGAAGCCGCGCAATAACTCCACGTGTTTCACAAAATCCGATGACGACGAACTGCCAGCGCCCATCCAACCATCGCCGTGGCGCACGGCTCGTTTCAGACCAACCGGCTCGCGCGCCCCGAACCACAGCGGCGGATACGGCTTCTGCACCGGCTTGGGTTCCATCGAAATGTTCGTGAAGTTCCAGAACGTGCCTGACACGGTGGCTTTTGGTTGCGTCCACAGCGCTTTCAGGATGTTCAAGCCTTCAACGAAGCGGCGCGCGCGCTGCTCACCCGTCACCCCAAAGACCGCCTCTTGCATGTGTGGACCACCAAACCCCACACCAACAGTGAGTCGCCCCTGGCTCAGTTGATCGAGCGAGGACAAACTTTTCGCCAACTGCACGGGATTGCGAATCGTGGGCAGAATGACCGACGTACCAAGTCGCAGCTTGGTCGTCAGCGCCGCCGCGTACGTCAGTAACGTAATCGGCTCCAAGATCGACGTGTCACCAATAATTTGCTCTTGCACCCACAAACTATCGTAGCCAAGGGTTTCCGCCTTACGCAGAAACGTATGCAAAAATTGGATGTCGATAGGGGAACTGGCGAAGGTTTGTGGAATCGCGATCCCGCAGGGGGTTTTTCCGGTTGCCATATTTGTTTTCCTCAATCAGTAGTCAGTAGTCAGTAGAGGAGAAGAAGTAGGGTGCGCTTTGCGCACCTCTCCGTTTCCCCATTTCCCCATTTCCCCTCTTGCCCCCTTCCTCCAAGCCTCAAGCCGCAAGTCTCCAGTTCTAAGCCAATCAACCGTCGTGCCTCTTGCGGGCTCGCGGGTTCTCTCCCGTTAGCACGTGCGACTTCGACCGCCCATTTGACGAAATCCGCGTTACTGGTCGCCAGTGACCCATCGACCAGCGTCGCGCGGTCCTCAAAACCGACGCGAATGTGGGCTCCCGTTGTAATGGCGAGATTGCCGATGGTGAACACACTGTCCTCATACCCGTGCGCCGCCCAAATCGCCTTGGGAAACAACTCCTTGACGCACTCGGTCATGTAGAAATAACTGCGCGGTGTTCCAGGCATGATCTGGAAGCCGTCTCCGAACCGACCGGAGAACTCGACCAGGAGATACCGAGGAACGGGCAGCAGTCCGTCTTCAACAAGCGTAGCGACGTTGGTGAGAAACCCGGTATCCAGCACCGCCGGTTCCGGCACGATGCCCCGTTCACGACAAGCCAGAATGATCTGGCGAATATCCTCGTAGGAGTTCGGAATCGCAATCGTGCGACGCGAGCCGTTCACCAGTGGAGAGTTGAAGACGATGTTACCAGTGTTGAGTGAGATCATATCCACCGGCTCCGGGGTCTCGCGCAGGTAGCGGAGGACTTGGTCAATGGTCGCGTCAGGCATGCGCGCGGTCGTGTGGTTGACGAGCAGCGAGGTCTGGGCGCGGATCTGACGATCCGCCTCAGTGTACCAGGCCGGGTCGTAGCTGATCGCGCCTTGCAGGGTGCGCGCATGAATATGCACGATTGACGCCCCGGCATCGCAACACCGCTTCGCCTCGGCAGCGATCTCGGTTGGGGTCCACGGCACGTTGGCATTCTGTTCGCGGCCACGCGCACCGTTGAGACAGGCTTTAATAATGATTTTGTCCATTATGAAATCTCCTGGGAGCGCGGGCGTCTCACCCGCGTCAAAGCGAAAGCGCGAGGATGGGTTCGATCCTACAACGCCGCCGCGCGAATATCGTCCGTGGCGATGGTCCGATGAGGGTTGAAGTACGGGATGATGTGCTGCCCGATGCGTTTGATCGACCGCATGATATTGGCGTGCGGAATACGACCCGCCTGCTTGAAGCAGATCACCTGGCTCAAACCCGCCGCCTGAAAACGCTCCAACTTACGCATCACTTCGTCAGGATTGCCGACCGCCACCATGTGATGTTCCTTGAGTTGGGCATCGGTCGCCTCTTTCGGGTCCGCATCCATCGCGAACACATTGCGGAGATATTCATACGAATAGAGGTTGTTCTTCACCACCAGCGGCTCGAATAACTTGGCGACGTTGTGCAGAAACCACCGGGCCCCATCAAGGCCAATCGCTTCCTCTTCCTTGTTCTCGGCCACGTGCATGATGGCCACGCCAGCGAATTGTTCGTTGACGACTTTCGGAATCTGGTCGGACCGGGTGGCGCAGGAGGCCCGATAGCTCTCCATGCTCTTCTGCACTTGCTCCCAGTTGAAATTGAAGCTCAACACGCCGAGCCCACGATCCCCAGCCATCTGGTAGCTTTCCGGCGCGACGCAGGCCATCCACATCGGCGGATGGGGTTTCTGAATCGGCTTGGGCACCACACGACGGGGCGGAATTTTCATAATCTTGCCGTCGTATTCGAGAATATCTTCGGTCCACGCCTTGACGATGATTTGCAGCGCTTCCCGCACTTCGTCGCGCGTGCGGTCATAATCGACATTGAAGCCGTCGAGTTCTTGCGCGGTGGTTGAGCGTCCGGTGCCGAGGTCCATGCGCCCATTGCTCATAATGTCGAGCACGGCGGCTTGCTCGGCCACTTTGATCGGGTGATTGAAATTGAAGGGCAACAGCCGCACGCCGTGAGCGATACGGATATTCTTGGTGCGCTGGCTGACCGCGCCGTAGAACACTTCCGGGGCCGAGCTATGAGAGTATTCTTCGAGGAAGTGATGTTCGACTTCCCAGACGTAATCGAAACCAAGACGGTCGGCGAGTTCAATTTGCGCCAACGCTTCCCAATAGACGTTGTACTCACTGCGGTCATGCCACGGGCGTGGCGTTTCCATTTCGTAGAGCAAGCCAAATTTCATAAAGTCTCCTTCATCCACGGATGAGATGTGAGCGAGAAAATGCGTGAAGGTAAGCATGCAGCTATCAGCTTTCAGTAATCAGCCAGACAAGAAAACAGAGAAAAATTTGCCCAACTTTTCACACGAGCATGGTCCCAAGGTGCGTCCCCTCTTTTTTTGCTGACCGCTGATAGCTGACGGCTGAACGCTTACTGCGTAAGAAAGTCCACTTCGAGGGGCATATAGAGTTGTCCCCAGAGTGTCAAGGCAAACGTCTAGCTTGAGGAGTTCGAGCGGATCATCTAAGCTGCCGCGCAATCGCGGACTTTGGCAACTGAAGCGAAGCCGCGCAAGAAAGGAAGACTCATGCGAAAGTTACTGTATTTCACCATTGGAGCAATCATCTGTTCGAGTTCGATTGCCTCCGCTCAATCCGCCACTCCCACGACGGATGAACAGAAAACCCTGTACGCACTAGGGATGGCCATCAGTCAGTCTCTCGGCATTTTCAGCCTCAGTGAAGAAGAACTCACCATGGTCAACGCGGGGATCGCCGATGGCGTGCTCAAGCGGGAGCCAAAAGTCGTCATGCAGGAATTCATGCCCAAAGTGCAACAATTGCAGCAGGCACGCCTAGCGGTGGTCTCCGACGCTGAAAAGAAAGCCGGAGCCGAATTCCTCACCAAGGCCGCCACTGAGAAAGGGGCGACGAAAACCGATTCGGGGCTGGTGTTCTCCACCATCACCGAGGGCAAAGGCCCTTCCCCCAAGGCGACGGATAAAGTGAAGGTCCACTATCACGGCACGCTCACCAATGGTGAAGTCTTCGACAGCTCGACGCAACGTGGCGAACCCGTCACGTTCCCCTTGAATGGCGTGATTCCCTGTTGGACCGAAGGGGTGCAACGCATGAAGGTGGGAGAAAAAAGCCGTCTCGTCTGCCCATCGTCGATCGCCTACGGGGAGCGTGGGGCTCCGCCAAAGATCAAGCCCGGCTCGACGCTCGTCTTTGAAGTCGAGCTGCTCGAAATCGTCAAGGACGATGCCGCCAGCACGGGCGGCGACGAAGGAAAAGCCAAGAAAACAACCAAATAAGGCACCGTCAGGAAATAACTTACCGAGCATAGAACACTGCTGGACAAGCCAGCAGTGGCACCCACTAGCCAAATCGGCAAGTTATTTCTTGACACGTACTAAGACGCGCGCGCGTCACGTCACTGAACCGTTTTCCGAAAAAGGAGGAGAACCATGAAAGTAGGAATGACACTGCAATTGACCAGTTTCGGCGGCAAGCCGGATCAGCAAACCTATCAAGAAGAATTGGCCGTGGCGGATATGGCGGAAGGGTTGGGGTTCGACTCGGTCTGGACGCTCGACCATCATTTCACCGGCTATGTGATGTCGCCCGACCCGGTCGCGCTCTTGATGTACGTCGCGGGACGCACCAAACGCATCCAACTGGGCACGGCGGTGATCGTGCTGCCGTGGCATGACCCGGTGGAAGTCACCGAAAAAATCGCCTTACTGGATACGATCTCCGGTGGCCGCACGATCTTTGGCTTTGGCCGTGGGGCGGCGTCGATTGAATACGCCGGATTCCGTATTCCGATGGAAGAGGCACGCGAACGCTTCGTCGAAAGCGCGCAGATTATCCGCAAGGGACTCACGCAGGAAAGCTTCTCGTTCGACGGTAAACACTACAAAATCCCCGAAATCCAGATTCGTCCACGGCCGATCTCACATCCTGAGAACCGCTTCTATGCGTCGTCGATCAGCCCGGAATCGGCGGAGATCATGGCCAAGTTAGGCTTCGGCGTATTGATCGTCGCACAACGCAGTTGGGAAGAGACGGCGGCGGATTACCATCGCTATCGTGACGCCGCGACCGCCAGTGGCCATCAGCCGCGTCCGCCGATTGGGTTGTTCAATGTGTTGGTCGCCGACTCGGCGAGTGAAGCCGAGGACCTGGGCGCGATCCATTTGGGGGCGATGTTCGATTCCATCGACCGGCACTATAAGTTCTCGGACGGCCACCTCTCGTCGGTCAAAGGTTACGAATTTTACGCCAAGCTGGCGAAGACCTACACGAAACTCAGTGTCGATGAGCAGGCCAAGAGCAAGGCCGTCGAGTTTTTCCGCAGTCTGCACGCCGCCGGGACTCCGGAGCAGGTGCTCGAAAAGTTCCGCTACATTCACCACACGGTGCCACTAGAACATGCGATCGGCACGTTCGCGTTCGGTGGTCTGCCGTATCCGAAGCTGGAACGGAGCTTCAAACTGTTCGCCGAGAAAGTGTTGCCCGTGCTCCAGAACGATCCCGCTTTCCGGCTTCCCAAGGACTACGTGCCCTCCCCCGCGATGAGCGCGCACGCATAGTGAAGATTCACGCCTCACGGTTGGCGTATCGAAGGAGAGGAGGCGTTCGCAGCCTCCTCTCCAATTCCCGGTTTCTTTCTTCAGGGAAGAACTACTCTCCAAGCTGGTACACGCGACTCACATTTTCCCACAACACATGACGCCGCGCCTGTTCTGGCAGTGGTGCCATCATCTCGCCTAGTGCTTCCATGTAATGGCCAATGTGATCGGGATGGGGAAAGTCCGACGCCCAGAAAAAGCGCTCACTGCCCACCACGTTAATCACCGACGACACCGTCTTTTCATCGGGATCGGCGGAAATCCAGCACTGGCGCTGGAAATAGGTGCTGGGGGATTCCTTCATGCTCGTCGTCTTGCCCAGCGGCACGCGGTACACGGCATCCATGCGATCCAACAAATAGCCGATCCACCCAGCCTGTGACTCCAACACCACCATCTTCACCGTGGGAAAGCGATCAAAGAGCCCATAGTGGAAGAGCGACACGAAGGATTGCATCATCCCCTGGGCCACCAAGACATCCATGTACCAAGTAAAGTTGAACGCTTCCTTGTTCTGAGCGAGATCGGAGAACCGTTTGTGCACATCCACTTCCGGCGGATCCGCCGTGGGATGAATGGCCAGCGGCACGTTCAACTCCTGCGCCTTGGCCCACAAGGGATCAAAGTCGGGATGGCCCGGCGATTTGAGTTTCCACGTAAACGGCAGAAAGAAGGCCCCCTTCGCGCCAGCCTTGACCGCCCGCTCGAGTTCGCGTGCCGCCTCTTTCGGGTCATCGTCCAGTGTGACCTGCGCGATCGGGATCAGCCGACCGCCTGAATCCGAACAGAAATCGACAATCCAGCGGTTATAGGCGCGACAGTGCGCGGCGGAGAGTTCCGCATCCTTGACCTCGCCGAGAAACAATCCCAACGTCGGATAGAGAATCGACTTGGCGATTCCTTCGCTATCCATGCGGGCGATGCGTTCCTTGGCATTCATTGAGCCAGCGGGAGCTCCGCCGACGTAGGTCAGATCGGGGCTGGGACTGAGGTCCGTGGCGCCCATCCCACCGAGCGAGCCTGGAAATCCTGGGTAGCCCGCCCACATCGGCTTGCCATCCAGTTCCATGTATTCGAGACCTTTACTGTTCGTGCGAATCCGCAACGCGCGATCCCGATACTTGGGTTCCAAATACTTCTCCCACAGATCGGGTGGTTCCAAGATATGGCCGTCGGCGTCGATCGCTCCTTTGAGCTGCACGCCATTCTGTCCTTTTGTCATGTGGTTCCTCCTTACTCCTTTCGTTGGATCATCTTTTTTCAACGTCGCAGGGGCCGAGCGCTCATGTGTGGTTCAGAGCAGCCCCGGCCATTTGGCGAACTCGGCATACGTCCAATCGGTCGCGATCTTTCCGTCGCGGCAAGTGAGCACCGCACAGAAAGGCAATTGCCAGTCCGGCCCTTGATCGGGGTTGAGCAACACCGCCTCGACAATCACGACATTGCCCGTCGCATACGTGCGATCTACGCGCATTTTTCGCTTTGGGGCGGCGCGCAGCACGTTCTTTTCAATTTGCACAAACTGCTCATACCCACGAATCATCCCGCCATTCACCTCACAATCTGGCGTGTAGCATTCATGGACGAACCGTTCGGCGTCGGTGTTGTACAAATCCTCGTAGCGCTTGGCGACAATGAGATTCTGTTGCTCTTCGGGCGTCATGGTTTTCTCTCCTTATTGTGATGCTGTATAGAAACTTATCCCTAACGATTAGTCAAACATCAATACCGTGCGCGTGACTTCCCCGGCTTGCATCGCACGAAATGCCTCATTGATATCTTCCAGCCGTCCACGACGGGTAATCATATCGTCGAGATTCAAACGGCCTTGCCGGTAGAGGTCCAGGTACTTCGGCATATCGATCTGAAACCGATTCGACCCCATGTAACAGCCTTGAATGCGTTTCTCGGCGAAGAAATGGCCCGAATTGAGTTCGATTTTCTGCGTCGGTGGTAACGCCCCAACAATAGTGGCGAGGCCATGCGCCACCAAACTGTAAAAACAGTATTCCACCAGTTGCTTGTTGCCGACCGCGTCAAACGAAAAATCCACCCCACCATTGCTCATGCGTTTGATCTCTTTGACGGGATCAATGCCAGTCGAGTTAATGGTATCGGTCGCACCAAAATGGCGCGCGGTTTCGAGTTTACTATCGAGTAGGTCCACCGCGATGATCTGTCGCGCTCCGGCGATCCGCGCGCCTTGGATCACCGAAATGCCCACACCGCCCGCGCCAAACACCACAACGGAGGAGCCCGGAGTCACCTGTGCGGTGTTGAGTGCCGCTCCCACACCAGTGGTGACGGCACAGCCAAGCAGCGCGGCGCGATCCAAGGGAATGTCATCGGCGATTTTGACCACCGCCCGTTCATGGAGCAACATTTTCTCGGCATACGAGGACAGGTCGGCGAACTGATTGATGGTTTCGCCTTTTTGGGACAATCGCGCACGACCGCCTTTGGGTCGTTGGCAGGCGGCACGATTGCTACACAGATTGGGCCGGCCCTGGAGACACTGGGCGCACTGGCCACAGTAGATTGAGGTGCAAGCAATCACGTGGTCACCCACTTTAACCGACGTGACGCTGCTTCCTACCGCTTCGATAATGCCCGCGGGTTCATGGCCCAGCACGGTTGGAGGGCGTGTGGCGATGGTGCCGTGCATGGCGTGCAAATCGCTGTGACAGACGCCACTGGCGACGGTGCGCACCAAGACTTCATTCGCTGCCGGGGCGTCGATGTCTATTTCCTCAATTCTGAGCGGCTGTGTCGGGTCACGATAGACCGCGGCTTTAATGTTCATAGTGTGTCCTTTCTTCTTCGTCATTCATTGGCAGCGGCCGGCAGTGGACCCGCGGCCACCAGTTTCTTCTTGCGAGGATCAACAACAAGATTGAGCCCTTCCAACGTGCGGGCTCCCAAAAGCAACAAATCTCCTTTCTCAGCGAAGACCACTTCGTCAACCGTAAAAAATTTATCCAGCCGAACGATCGCGAAGCCAACGCTACGTGTGCTGAGTTGCCCATTGACCATCGTGAACGCCAGGTCCTTTTTCTCTCGGTTGACCCCGATTTTTTCTAATGTCGCGGTGGGAACCCAGGTATATTCGCTACCAGTATCGACCAAGACCCGCGAGACAATCGCCGACTTGGTACGGTCAACAACATTCTCTATTTTGCAGCGTGTGAAGAAGGTGCCCATAAAAAAGTAGTCAGTAGTCAGTAGTCAGTAGTCAGTAGTCAGTATGCGCGTGAGGAGGATCACCGAACGTGGGCAATGATACCGGCGAAATCTCCTCCCAGAAACTCTTGTCCGAGGCTGGGAGCATAGAGCTGTGAAATCGATCCATCAAGATACAACGCGTTCGGGCAGCCCAACGTGTCACGAAACAGGGTGGCGAATTCGTGGAGATTGATCGGCACCAACGACATGGCGAACACTACCTGATTGTCTTTGGTCACCCCGACGCCGTTCCGGAGATAGAGACTCAAGGAATCTGGCAGGAACTTGGGGTGCAGTTGGCCACGAGAAACCAGTAATGGTCCAGACTGGGTCGCAAGGGTGGGATTCACTTTGAGAGCAGCATAAGTGACCGTATCGAGCACCGCCGCTTTATGGTCGGCGATGAAAAAGACCCCATTGGGTTTGAGGAAAAAGTTCCCCCACCCTTTGGCGGTATTGAGGGGACGGAGGATACGCCCGTCTTCGATATGAAGTCCTAGCGGCGCGTAGGTCGTGGAAAAGATGCCCGCGTTCATGGCGAAGAGGAGCTGCTGTCCTTGCGTGGCCACGGCATCGCGAACACGGCGAAACGACCCGAAGCGGTCCCCGTGTGGGTCGTTCCACAAGAGCCGGAGCTGGTCTGTCCGCGGGTCAATCCGATACACGAGATAACTCTCATCGTGATGGCGCACCGTTTCGGCCACACTGCTCCCTGGCCATGCCCAGAGCAAGGCGGACACGGCGAGCAGCCATTGACGTGACTTAAGAAGGAACGAGGAAAAGCTCCTCACCACAGAAGATTCCTCTACCGGGTCGACCAGCCGAGTGTCCGAATATGGTTGAAGTTGAGGCACGCAATGCCTTCTTTCCGAAGGGATTGCGAGAGAGGAAAGTCCGCGGTCAGGACGAGATACTTTCCCTTGACGACAGTGAAAATCCCAGCATCGGTCAGTCCGAGTTTGGTAAAGTATTGATGCGTGGTCACTTTGCGACTTTCAATGTAGTGTTCTTCCAGCAGCGTCAGATGCTCAGCGAACTTCTGAAAATACGCCGCGTGGAGCGATTGGTTGAGTTGGCCTGACAAGTTGCTCACTTCAGTCAAGATGCTCGGGGTTGTAATACGTTTCCGAAACTGTTCGATCAGGTGCAGTAATATCTGGTAGTCCTCAATAGTAAATTGCTTGGTGCGTTTGAACGTCGGAATAAGATCCCTGGCAAAGCTCCCGACAAAGTAGAGCAGCAAGATATTCGTATCGATCAACACGCCGCGTTGGCGATACCGCTTGATCAAAGGAAGAATCGCTTCATTCATACAGCTCGAATTTTCATGGATCGAACTTTACTATTTTGGGCATCAATTCTGAAAACCTTATAGTCTCGCTGATATTGCCGCAGGAGCTTAGAAGGATTCTTGAGAAAAGGGCTCGGCAAAGGCCGTGAGAATCCAATAGTCACCAACCACGTATTCTCATCCTCTGAAAGTTCAACCTCTTCGAGCTGTACATCCTGAAACGTGTCGATCTTATTGGGATAGAGCTTTGCGAAATAGTCGAGAGCAAGTTTGACCGCTGTTTTGACATCAATCATAACGATCCCTTCAAAGTACTTCGGTCGAGTTGTAGTCCGTGCTTTTATGACTGTAAAGCGGCCAAGCGTAGCACCGAGTGGTGCCACCCGGTCTTGGCGGTTCGCGGTTGAAGCCTGCCCGCATTCAGCGTATGTGGGGTACCGCACGAGACAAAGGAGGGAGACTCTTATGGATACACTCATTCTCGAAAAACACGATCGCATTGGCACCCTGACCCTCAACCGCCCAGAGAAGCTGAACGCGCTCAGTCCAGGATTGCTGAGTGAGTTTTCTCAAGTGCTCGACGAGATCGCGGCGGACGATGACATCAAAGTGGTCATCATCCGTGGGGCCGGGCGCGCGTTCTCGACCGGATATGACTTGAGTGGCAGTGGCGGCACCGGCAATCAACCTCACAAGGAATACACGATCGATATGGACCGCTCGGTCCTCCAACGCATGGTTGAGCGCTGGCTACGCTTGCGTGATCTACCCAAACCGGTGATTGCGATGGTGCACGGGTATTGTCTCGCCGGGGCGACGCAGTTGTGCATCTGCTCGGACATGATCTTCATCGCGGACAATGCGCGGGTCGGGTTTCCGTCGATTCCCGCTGGGGCGGGCTATGTCAGTTCCATGTGGAATTGGATGGTCGGCCCGCATCGCACGAAATACATGGCGTTTCTGCCGGGGAGTCAGATCAGTGGCAAGGAAGCCGAGGCGATAGGCTTCGCCACGCGGGCGTTTCCAGCGGACAACCTAGAGGAAGAGACCTACACCTACGCGCGGCGGGTAGTGAAAGTCCCGGCGGAGAAACTGGCGCTAGAAAAGCTCTCGATCAATCGCGCGATGGACTATCGGGGCTTCCGCACCTCCGTGCTGTCAGGCGCTGAGTATGACGCGATCTTTCATTTCGGCTCGGGCAATGAGGAAATCAAGAAAGTACGCGAAGAGCGTGGGCTCAAAGGGGCGATTGCGTGGTATGAGAAGCAGGGGACCGGGGGTTGAAACCCCCGGCTACCCTCATACGCCGCTCTGCGGCATATCTGGCCTCGCGGAGCGAGGCGATGAGGGTAGCCGGGGAGTTCAGTCCCCGGCGAGAGGTGGCGTGGAGGTGGTTTCTCCCACGACAAAA
>JANMSE010000194.1:0-6110 GCA_031389045.1 Deltaproteobacteria bacterium
TTTTGTCGTGGGAGAAACCACCTCCACGCCACCTCTCGCCGGGGACTGAACTCCCCGGCTACCCTCATCGCCTCGCTCCGCGAGGCCAGATATGCCGCAGAGCGGCGTATGAGGGTAGCCGGGGGTTTCAACCCCCGGTCCACAGCGAGCCGTAACGCTTCGGCTTAACTTAATACCATTGCCCGGCTGAGAAAGGGCTAAGGTGCGGCATTCCCACCGACCAACGTTGCGCTGGTCACCGAGTACGTGACCCACACCTTCTTGCCATTGGTGCTGGAGTTGAGAAAACGAATCTTCCCCGCCGCCAAGTCCGCGGCGGTCGTGACCACCGACGACACATTCCACTGCTGGACACCCTTCTGCCCTTTGCCCGCTGCTGGGTCGTTGGTGCTATTGACAGGCAAATTGACCGACGCCAGCACCGTTGCTCCGCTGCGATATTCCGCCCTGAAGGTCCCGGCCCACTCTGTTTCGGCTCGATAATGCAGCGTCACGATCACTTGAGTCGGATTACCGGAGCCCACAGCCGGGTCTTGATACATCGCTTCCCACCAGAAAGTCGCGCCGGATTCAAGCTCGACCTTGTACTCCTCCGCCGTGGTGTTGAGGTCGTTTATTGAGTCGGCGCCGTCCGGGCCGCCGGTGAAGTAGAACTTGCCATTCTTGTTATCAAAGGTCCGATTCCCCCTGAGATTAACCGTGGTTGTCACATTGGTCACCTCAATGTTGACCACACTCGAGGTGATGGTCGTACCTTGATTATCGGTCGCACGGGCGGTGAGCGCATAATTCCCCAGTGGGACGTTACTCCAGGTGAAGGCGTACGGGCTGGTAGTGTCTTCACCCAGCAGCGTTGCTCCCTGGAAGAACTCGACCTTGCTCACCGTACCATCCAGGTCCGAGGCAGTCGCCTGGATGGTAATCGTCGCTGGGGGAACAAAGACGGCGTTATTCGCCGGGCTGGGAATGCTCACCGCTGGCGGGACGTTGCCGGTGACACTCACGTTGACCACGGTGGATGTGGTGACGGCGCCTTGGTTGTCCGTCGCGCGGGCGGTTAACTCATAGGTGCCAGAGATGACATTGTTCCAGGTGAAGGCGTACGGGCTTGTCAGGTCTTCACCCAGCTTGGTGGCTCCCTGGAAGAACTCGACCTTGCTAACGGCTCCGCCGACGTCGGACGCTGTGGCCTGAATAGTGATTAAGGCGGGCGACGTAAAGGTCGCTCCGTTGGTCGGGGCGGTGATACTCGCCGTTGGCGGAGAGTTGGGACCGGTCTCGGTGATGTTGACCGGTGCAGAAGTTGCCGGATTATTGTCGTTGTCCGTCGCTCTTGCGGTCAGGATATAACTACCGGCGGCCACGTTGGTCCAGAGGAAGCTATAGGGGCTGGTCAGGTCCTCACCGAGTTTGGTCGTCCCCTGGAAGAACTCCACTCTGCTGATCGTCCCGTCACTATCAGATGCCGTAGCTTGAATGGTGATCGAGGCCGGCGCCGTCAAGGTCGTCCCGTTGGTCGGAGCGGAGATACTAACGGCAGGCGCGCCTTTCAGGATAGTGAAATGATCCGGCCTCGTGCCATTCTCGCGCAGGAACTGCGCGTCCAGCCGATTGCCGTTTACGTCCAAGATCATGGAGCCCAGATTGTTGAGCGAGATGAACATGGCGGGGTGATTCAAGCTCCCGCCACTCGCCTGACCCGAACTGCCCGCGACGACATAGACGGCACCTTCCCCGGCGGACGCCGCTTTGTTATAGGCGCCGGTCCCGTCCACACGCCCACTGCCGCCATTGATCTTCATGGCCGGGGTGAGCGTGCCTGACGTCCCGTAATGACCGTCGAGCAGAAAAGACCGTTCATAGGAGTGACTATGGCCGGTGAGCACGAGGTCCACGCCACCAGCTTCGAGGATGGGCAGGATGTTCTGGCGCATTTGCACGAGTTCGGTCTCGGTGTCTGAGTTGTGTGACCCTTTGCTGTAGGGGGGATGGTGAAAGAACACGATAATCCAGTCCTGGGTGGTATCGGCCAGATCTTGCCGGAGCCAGTTCGCCATCGGGCCAGTAGCGGAACGCGAGGTCTCAAAAGAATCCAGGTTGATGAAATGAATATTGCCGTAATCGAATGAATGATACGCCTCTGTACCGGAGGCGATGCCGCCAGCTTCCGCGTTCCTTGGCAGGGTGAAAATATTATAATAAGGCCCGGTCTGCGTGGCGGAGTCCGCCGCGGCGCCGTCATGATTGCCCAGCGTCGGCCATAATACTGACTGCCGCAGAAAGGTCGGGTACATATTAAAGACCGCGGCCTGGAACTCGGCATCGGTGCCGCTCTCATAGGCGTTATCGCCCAGCATCAACCACAGGTCGGTATAGCGAGTCCCGTTAAAGTTCGTGTAGGCGTTGCGCACTGCCTGGGCATTGGCGTTGGCGGTACCGGAATCGCCAAGCACCCAGATGCGCGTCGGCTTGGCCGTGCCGACCGGTGGCGACGTCAGGAAGAAGTGATTGGCGTCGTTGCCCGCCAGGGTCGCCGTCGCCGTGCCGACGGAGTAGAAGTATCGAGTGTTGGGTGACAGACCGGTGAGTCTCACTTCATGTTCGGTCCGTGCGGTTGCCTCCTGCTGTTGGAGCGTGAGACTGCCCTGGGCCGTCCCGTAGCGCACGACGCCGATCACGGCGGTATTCGTGCGCCAGCGCAGGACCATGCTGGTCGGTGTCCCGCTTTGCAGATAGGGCGCCCGCGTCAAGGTTTGCGCGAATGCCGGCAGGGCGGACGCCATCCCTACGATGAGGGCGAGTGTGACTGTACCTATGTTCCGCTGCAATCTGTTCATGGTTCCTATCCTTTCGTACTTGAGTTTCCTACTTTTCTGTAAGCGTTCAGCCCTCAGCCG
The DNA here is from genome assembly GCA_031389045.1 of Deltaproteobacteria bacterium. Classification (GTDB taxonomy): domain Bacteria; phylum Desulfobacterota; class Binatia; order Bin18; family Bin18; genus JABFSC01. The sequence goes on from JANMSE010000194.1 coordinate 2,898, forward strand.
TCAGCTTTCAGCAAAAACAAGGAGATGTGCATCATGGTAACTCTGCCTCGTGTCAGCAGTCGAGCAAAAGCCGCTGTATTTTAAGGCGCGCAAGAGCACGCACGAGAGATCGGGGTCTGCGTAGAGATGATGGAGAAAGAGAGTTGGCGTTCATGGAAGTCGTTTATAACAAAGCCGCGAGATGTTGCAGCAACACACCGAGCGGGAATGGTTTTTGTAAGAACACATCCACCCCGTGCTCCTGAGCTTGGCGAGCGATGCCAGGAGTGCCATGCGCGGTGATGAGGATGGTGCGCGTCCGCGGGGACCGTGCATGGGCATAATCCACGATGGCCAACCCGTCGCCGCGCTGGGTGTCGGTGAAGTACAAATCGGTAATCACTGCCGGGTAAGAAAAAGCGGCGAGCAAGGCTTCGGCCTCCTCCCAGGTCCCGGCGCAGTCCACTTGATACCCATGCTGCGTGAAGTAATCCTCCAACCCCAGCCTGATGGCCTTATCGTCATCTATGACCAGTATGCGGTGCGGCAAAGCGAGTCCTTTTCTTCTGTATTGAAAGCAGCGGCTGGGACATGTCTATGGGACTAAACGCAAGCAGCGTGCCGACACGCACGGCACGTTGGCGGATGACGAAGTCCGCGTCCACACAGCGGTTGTGTGGGTAGGCAGCGAACCGTGAGGGAGAAGACCGTCCGAGATTCAGACAATTGTCTAGTTCTCAGATGGAGCGATGCCGTAGAGCTTCAGTTTCTGGTACAGCGAACTGCGGGGGATACCGAGGCGCTGAGCAGCCACACTGACCCGGCCTTTCGCTTCGTGCAACGCCCGTTCGATGTGACGCTGCTCCAGTTCGTGGAGAGTCAGCCGGGCCTCGCCGGTCGAAGCCTCGTCGGTCACGAGCGCCTCAAAATGCAGGTCGTGAGGTTGCAAGGTGGTGGTGTTGCTGAGCAGAATTGCCCGTTCGAGCACATTGCGGAGTTCTCTGACATTGCCCGGCCACGGATACCGCTGTAAGGCCGTGATCGCCTCAGGCGTCAGACTCAGTCCTTTGACGCCCAGGTCCGTGCCGAGTCGTTCCAAGAGCACCCGTGCCAGTACGGGAATATCTTCGTTACGGTCGCGCAACGCTGGAATGACGAGCTGAAGGGTGTTGATACGAAAATACAGATCACTGCGAAACTTCCTCTCCTGCACCAAACGGTACAAATCGTGATGAGTGGCCGCGATAAGCCGGACATCGACTTGCCGGTCGCGGACATCGCCGAGTCGGCGGAACCGCTTCTCCTCCAAGACTTTCAAGAGTTTGGGTTGCACCTGTGGATCCACATCCCCGATTTCGTCAAGAAACACCGTGCCACGGTGGGCGACTTCGAGGAGGCCGACCTTACTAGTGACGGCGCCGGTAAACGCCCCGCGTTCGTGGCCGAAGAGTTCGGTTTCCAGAAAGTCGCGCGACAATCCCGCGCAGTTGAGATCAACCCAGGCCTCTTCTCCGCGTGGGCCACGCTGGTGCAACCACTTCGCTAACACGCCTTTGCCAGTGCCGGTTTCTCCGCGGATCAACACCGGACTGTCCGTCGCCTGTACTTTTTGTGCTTGTACGCTCAGCTCCCGAATAGCCGGGCTGACACCGACGAACGGATTCACCTCTTCGCGCGCGGGTTGTGCCTTGCTGGCCAGGTGCTTGCGGCGGTGGCGTTGATGTTCGAGGAGGCGTTGCAGCACGACCAGCAGGGTCGGCAACTCAACCGGTTTCGTGAGGAAATTTTCCGCCCCGGCCTTCATCGCGCACACGGCGAGATCAATGGTGCCGTGGCCCGTGAGGATGAGGATGGGAATGTCACGATCAATACTCAGTAACCGCGGCAGCAGCTCCAAGGCATTGCCATCCGGCAATTCGTAATCGAGAATGACGGCGTCCGGGCGCGTTGCGCGAAACCGCTCTTCTGCGTGCGCGCAGGTTGCGGCCTCCTCGACGTCATAGCCCTGCGAGGTGAGAAAATCGCTGACCGCGAAGCGGACGGTGTTGTCATCTTCGATCAGAAGGATTTGCTTGCTTGCCACGGGTGTGCGTCCTCTTCTCAGGCGGCTTCTGCCTTCGTCGCCGGGTGCGGGCTGCTGGGGAAAAGAACGGTGAAAACCGCCCCACCTTCGGGCCGGTTGCAAGCGACAATCTGTCCTTCGTGCTCTTCCACAATGCGCTGCACGATCGCCAAGCCGAGGCCTGTGCCACCATGACGGCGGGAAAAGAAGGGGTCGAAGAAGCGAGGGAGGTCTTCCACAGCGAACCCTGGACCACTGTCCGTCACGGCACACTGCACCCACGAGTCACTACCGTCCTGGACCTCCGCGGTGGTCACCACGACCGTCCCTCCCGCTGGCGAATGTTGCAGGGCATTTTCGATCAAATTCACAAAAACCTGAGCCAGCCGGTGGTCATCCATCAGGATAGGAGGAAGCTGGTCGGTCAGGCTCCACGCGAGCGCGACCCCGAGCTGCGCGGCGCGCGCCTCGCAGGAGTGCCGCACCTGGGCCAGGACGGCAGCAATCGGCCCTGGCGACAGTGAGGCGCTCGACGGTCTCCCGTATGCCAGGAGGTCCCGCATCAACCGCTCCAAGCGTGAGAGTTCCGTACGGAGGAGGCCAAGGTACTTTTGATACCCGTCGCGCGCGCCGAACCGCGCTTCGAAGGCATCAAGGGTCGCTGACATGCCAAAGAGGGGATTGCGGACCTCGTGGGCAACGCCGCTGACGAGCGTGCCTACGGCGGCAAGGGTTTCGCTCCGCCGTAACGCTGCTTGCGCTTCTTGCCGCTCCGCGACTTCTTGCCGGAGCGCGGCATTGGCGAGTTTCACCTCCATCTCGCTCGCTTCGAGTTGGACTTTCGACACCGTGGTCGCCTCGAGCTGCGCGACCATGCGGTTAAACTGGTCCGCGAGATCAGCGAATTCATCGCTGCCGTACCGGGGAATACGATATGCGAGGTGACCGGCGCCGACCGCCGCGGTTCCTGTCGTCAGAAGATACAGGGGCCGAAGGATCGCTCTTCTGAGCAAGACGCCTACCGCGAGGCTGCCCACGAGGAACAGAGGAATCAGTACCGTCAGCCGCTGAGCGACCACACTTGAGGCGCGCTCGGCTTTCTGGCTCGCCACCCGCAACTCGTGCGTGGCTAAGAGCTGGAGCCCCTCGTCGAGCACATCGTCCAGCGCTTG
>JANMSE010000202.1:0-26916 GCA_031389045.1 Deltaproteobacteria bacterium
ATGCATTTCGCTCACGAAGGCCACTCCCGCATCTTCGGTCTTGGCGCCGCCTGTCTCGTCGCTAACCTCATTGGCTATCCAACGCTGGGATTCTTCTTCTTTTTTCTCACCTTGTTTGTCGCCTTTTTCTTTCGTGATCCCGACCGCGTAGCGCCCGATGACGAGCGCTACATTATCGCTCCCGCCGACGGGAAAGTGGTCACGATTGAAACCAACATCGAAGAGAAACGCTTTCTCAATGCTCCGGCGACACGAATCGGCATCTTCATGTCGCCACTCGATGTGCATGTGAATCGCGTGCCCATTTCCGGTGTAGTGGAAGCCGTCCGCTATCACGCTGGACAATTTCGCCCCGCCTTTGCCGCCGATGCGGCGGAGGTCAACGAACACAACGCGGTGATTCTCAAGGATGCACGTGGCCGACGGGTCGCGTTCGTGCAGATTGCTGGCATCCTCGCGCGACGCATTATTTGCCGCTTACGCGGAGGAGAGCGGGTGACCCAAGGCGACCGCTATGGGCTCATCATGCTCGGCTCCCGCGTCGATGTGTTCTGCTCGCCTGAAGTCCAGGTCAAGGTCCAGGTTGGACAGTTGGTCAAATCCGGGGAAACGGTGATCGCGGAATATCTGTAACCAGATGGAGTTTCCGACGACTGGAAGCAACATCACGAGGTCTCCCATGAGCCTAGAACGATCCACCCTTCATATTCTTCCTAAAAAGATGCGCCCCGCGCCTAGCCGTAAGCGGATGACGCCGCCACCGCTGCGGCGAGGCGTGTACCTGCTGCCCAACCTCGTGACGACCGGCGGACTGTTTTGCGGATTCTATTCGGTGATTTCGACTTTTCGCGAAGCCTATTTGATCGCCGCGATCGCCGTGCTCGTCGCGCTCGTGTGTGATGCCCTTGATGGTCGCATTGCCCGCCTCACGCATACGACCAGTTCCTTTGGCGTACAGTACGATTCCCTCTCCGACGTGATCGCGTTTGGGGTGGCACCCGGTGTACTCGCCTATCGCTGGGCGCTGGAAACCTGGGGCGCCTGGGGTTGGCTGGCGGCTTCACTCTATGTGACCTGTGGAGCCCTGCGGCTCGCGCGCTTTAACGTGCAGGTTGATACCGCTGACAAGCAACATTTTGTTGGACTACCGATTCCCGCAGCCGCTGGTGTCATCGCCACGACGATCTTGATGTATTACTTCCTGGGTGGCGAAGGCGCGACCAATAAGCATGTGACGTTGCTTCTCCTGATCTACGCGCTCGGTGGCCTCATGGTGAGCACGGTTCCATACTACAGTTTCAAGGATTTACATATACGAAATCGTCAGCCGTTCTGGTGGCTGATCGCGGGTATCATTGTCGTGCAGGTGACGATCGCCGAGCCGCAACTCATGCTCTTCAGCATTTTCTCACTCTATGCGCTCTCTGGTCCGATCCTCATGCTGCTGCAACGATTCCGCTCCACCCCGGCAGCTTCTCCACCGTTGGGGCTTGCCGCGCCAAATCGCGGCCTTGACAGTGACGAAGAAAGTTCGTTATAACGCCCCCCATGACACAAACCGTTGCTCTCGGACTCTTGTTGGGGACACTGGCTCTGCTGCGGAGCCTGCTGCTTACCACCCCGCCTGGTGGGTCTGAGAGGAGCGCGTAAAATCGCAGATAACTTTCAGAGGCCGCGGGTGGGTTTCCAGCTCGCGGCCTCATGTTTGTAGGGGCTGTGGGTGACCATCCACAGCCCCTTTTTTGTTTGGTGAGTATCTAAGGAGGATCGTATGGAACGAGATTTGGTCAGGATTTTTGATACCACCTTGCGGGATGGCGAACAATCTCCCGGCGCCACCATGAACATCGAAGAGAAGATTCTGATCGCGCGGCAACTGGAGAAGCTCAATGTCGATGTGATCGAAGCCGGGTTCGCCGCCTCCTCGGAGGGAGACTTCGAGTCCGTGCGGCGCGTCGCGGAACTGGTCTCGCATCCCATCGTCCTCAGCCTGGCTCGCACGAAAGAAGATGATATTCGTAAAGCGATCAAAGCGGTGGAAAAGGCCAAGCATCCCGGCGTGCATATCTTCATCGCCACCTCCGACATCCATCTCAAACATAAGCTGATGATGAGCCGCCAAGAGGCCCTTGATGCCGCTGTCTGGGCGGTCGCTTACGCCAAGAAATATCTCGACTACGTGGAGTTCTCGGCGGAGGATGCCTCCCGCACCGATTTTCAATATCTCGTGCAAATTTTTGGCGAAGCGATCAAGGCCGGCGCGGTGACGCTCAATGCGCCCGACACCGTCGGGTATGCCGTGCCGCAGCAGTACGGCGCGCTCTTCAAGCGCTTGCGCGAGGCCGTGCCTGGTGGCGATAAGGTCTCTTGGAGCGCGCATTGTCATAATGACTTAGGACTCGCGGTGGCCAATTCGCTGGCGGCGATCGAGAATGGCGCGCGGCAGGTTGAATGCACCATCAATGGCATCGGCGAGCGCGCGGGCAATACCTCGATGGAAGAGGTCGTCATGGCGATCAAAACTCGTGGGGATGTCTTCGCGAACGTCAGGACCAATGTGGCGGCGGAGCAGATTTTCCCTTCGAGTCAGTTACTCGCGCAAGTCACCGGCCTCAGTGTCCCGCAAAACAAACCGATCGTGGGCGCCAACGCCTTCGCGCATGAAGCGGGGATTCACCAGGATGGCGTGCTCAAATACAAATTGACTTACGAGATCATGCTGCCGCGGGACGTCGGCATCGACAGTAATCGGCTCGTCCTGGGCAAGCATTCCGGACGGCATGCGTTTGTTGACCGCTTGAAACACTTGGGGGTCGACTACACCGGGGTCGATATGAATACCGCGTTCGAGCGCTTCAAGGCGTTGGCGGATAAGAAAAAGAATGTCTACGACGAGGACCTGATCGCCATTGTCACCGAGGAATCCGTCAAACGGACGGATAAATACGAATTGCTCGATCTGAATGTGGCGTCGTCCAGTATGGCGACCTCCCTCCCGCATGCCACGGTGAAGATGAAAGTGGACGGCAAGGAAGTTCTCCGCAGTGCCGAGGGTGACGGCTTGGTGGACGCTTGTTACAAAGCCATTTCCGAGATCGCTAAGACTGAGTTCAAACTAGAGCGCTACTCGGTCAAGTCGATTACTGGCGGAACCGATGCGCAAGGGGAGGCCACCTGCCTGATTAGTGACAACGGGATGTCGGTCAATGGGCAGGGGTCACACACCGACATCATCATGGCGAGCGCGCTGGCGCTGGTGAACGCGCTCAACAAACTTACTCAGCGGGCGCGCTATGGGCATCAGGCGGGGTTGCATCGGGAAGGGCCGTGAACAGTCATGCGTGACGAGGGGGAGATTGAACCATGAAGTCCTGAAAGCAATAAATCCTGCGATCAATGAATCACCGCCTAAATGAAGAATTTTGTCGCGCGTGCTGTGCGCACGAATGAGTCTACGGAATGGTTGATCATTGCACGACTTCTGGCATGGCCCGATGGAGCATTCCTCGGGATGCGAGTTTTACGAGCGTGCTTTCCTTAGATTGGAGTTGGGAGATTCCATGCAACGCGAGACAGTGAAAATCTACGACACGACGTTACGTGACGGTCTGCGGAACTCCGGCATCACGATGACGCTGGAACAAAAACTCGCCTTTGCGAGACAACTGGAGGTACTCAACGTTGATGCCATTGAGATCGGCTATGGTGGCCCGTCACAGATCGAAACGATGAAACACCTTGCCCAAGCGGTCACCAAGCCAATCGTGTATGGTCTCTCGCGCGTGAATATTCAAGATGTGGACCGCGTGTTGGAAAGTGTTGACCGCGCGAAGAAACCAGGGGTGAACATCTTTCATCCAGTCTCTGATGACTTTCTGCGCCGAGCCAAGCGCACCCGGCAACAAGCGATGGACAATACCACCAAGGCGATCGTGCATGCGCGGCGACATGTGGAGCACGTAGTGTTTGCGACACAAGATGCCTCGCGCGCGGATCCCGCGTTCCTAGTGGAAATGTGCGATGCCGTGACTGCTGCTGGAGCCACCGCCATCTCGATCGCCGACTCAGTCAGTTATGCGGTCCCCGAACAATTCGGGAAGCTGTGCGAGTGTATCCGTACCAGCACCAAGGAGAGCGACAAGGTCACGTGGAGCGTGCATTGCCATAATGAGATCGGCCTTGCGGTGGCCAATTCACTCGCCGCGGTCACCAATGGCATCCGTCAAGTGGAATGCACGATCAACGGCGTCGGTGAAGGTGCGGGAAACACGCCACTGCAGGCGATGGTGGCGGCTTTGCGGAAACGGGAAGATGTATTTTCCTCGGTCACCACAATCATCAATCAGGAACAACTCGTAGCGACAGGCCGGATGTTGACAAAAATCTCCGGGTACTGACGAGGTAACAGCTTGTAAGGGTAAGTAAGAAAGAGGAGAGAGGAATGGCACATAAGATAGCGGTGTTTGCTGGCGACGGGATTGGTACTGAGGTCATCGCTGAAGCACTTGAAGTGCTCAAAGTGGTGGAAAAACGTTTCAGTTTGAGTTTTACGTGTGAACAGGCGTTGGCTGGTGGCTGTTCGATTGATGCCCACGGTGTGGCGTTGACGGATTCCGCGCTACGGGTGGCGAACGAAAGCGATGCGGTGTTGTTGGGGGCCGTCGGTGGACCGAAATGGGACGATCCCAAATCCACCGTGCGACCAGAACAAGCCATTCTTGCCTTGCGCAAAGAACTCAGTCTGTTCGCCAATCTACGGCCGATTCAGGTGAGTCGGCATCTGATCAATTCATCGACCCTGAAACCCGAAGTGTTGCAGGGCGTGGACCTCATTGTCGTTCGCGAGCTGACGGGCGGGGTGTATTACGGCAAACCGAGCGAACGTCGGATGGGAGCCTCTGGCCGCGAAGCCGTCGATACCATTTTCTACACGGAAGGTGAAGTTGCACGACTTATGCGTACCTCGTTCGAGCTTGCGCGCAAACGACGCAAGAAACTCACGTCCGTTGATAAAGCCAACATCATGGCCACATCGCGGATGTGGCGAGAAGTGTCACACGAAGTCGCCAAGGAATATCCCGATGTGCAATATGAAGATGTGTTGGTTGATGCGATGGCCATGCACCTGATTCGTCGTCCGAAAGATTTTGATGTGATCGCGGCGGAAAATATGTTCGGCGACATTCTGACCGATGAAGCCTCAATGTTGGCGGGCTCAATGGGGCTGCTGCCCTCGGCGTCGTTGGGTGAAGGCAAGAAAGGGCTGTACGAACCGATCCACGGCACGGCCCCGGACATTGCTGGACAGAACAAGGCCAATCCGCTCGCGGCCATTCTCTCCACCGCGCTCATGCTACGCATGTCGTTTGACCAAGAACCGGCGGCGCAAGCGATTGAGAAAGCGGTGGACGATGTGCTCGCGAGTGGCTACCGCACGGGTGACATCGCTCAACCCGAATGCCGCTTAGTGAGCTGCACGGAAATGGGCAAACTGGTGCGCGAGCAGTTACAAAAGCCGTAGGGGCGTATGATTATACGCCCCTACAGACCACGCGAACTGGTGCACGAGTGAAGAAAGGCAATGTTGAATATGGCCACCCACCAAGACCTCATTCTCGATCAATTCACCAAGCAAGTCGTACCGTTCGCGACGGCACCGGGCATCAAGGACGAAGAGGCACTGAAACTGGTGGTCGAGTTCACCGGCGCGGGTCCGCACGACACGGTGCTGGATGTCGCTTGTGGTCCCGGTCTGATCGTCTGTGCCTTCGCCAAAGTGGTCAAACATGCGACTGGTATTGATCTCGTGCCAGCGATGATTGACCACGCTCGTGGACTCCAGCAACAGCAAGGACTGACGAATGTCACGTGGCAAGTTGGCACCGTGCAGCCCTTGCCGTATCCAGATGCCTCGTTTTCCATTGTCACTTCTCGTTACGCCTTTCATCATTTTACCGATCCCGAAGCCGTCTTGGTGGAGATGAAGCGCGTGTGTACTCCAGGTGGAAAAGTGGTGGTCATTGACGCGGCGATCTCACCCGACCCCGCGAAAGCCGCGGCGTACAATCGCGCGGAGAAACTTCGTGACCCGTCACATACGCGGGCGTTGTCATTGGCGGAGTTCGAGTTGCTGTTCCGATGGACTGGATTACCCGCGCCGCGCCAGACGTTTTACAAAGTCGAGGCTGATCTGGACGACAATCTCCAGCGCTCGTTCCCGAATCCTGGTGATGCCGACAAACTGCGGCGGATGTTCGAGGAGTCTCTCGACACCGATGGCTTAGGCGTCGGCGCGCACCGCAAGGATGGGAAGATTCATTTCGCCTATCCGATCTCGGTGTTGGTGGCGCGGAACAGCTAATCCCATGACGCACGCACGGTTGACCGTCTTGTCGCTAGCCGCGCGCGTGCCGCTAGCGGCAATACGGGATCACTTCCCGCGCGAACAACTCCATCGACCGCTTCACCACCGCGTGATCGACTAGCCCACCTTGATTGAAGTAGCCGATGAACTCATCCATGCCGAATTCTTCACGCAGCGCGCGCACGCGGTCCCGACAGTAGGCGGGGTCACCGAACACACTCATGCGCTCCACTTTTTCGTAGGTCGCGCGCTCTAATTTCGCCACGGCCTGCTGGAACGCTTCGTATCCCTTCACCGCGGTTTCCCCCAGCGGTCGTAGTCGTTCTCCCGCCGCGCGGAAAAAATTCTTCAGACTAGGTTCGCATTCGCGGCGGGCCTGTTCACGACTGTCCGAAACATGGACGGAAAACATCAGCGCCACGTCCTGCCGTACTTCAGACTTCAGGGCCTCTCGATGCAGGGCGTCACGATGCACCGCGAGATACTCGCGCAATTTGTCCGGCGGGTTAATCAATGGAGACGCGAAGATCGACAATCCCAGTCGTCCGGCGATCGTAAAGGTATCGGGACTATTGGCGGCAAGACGAATCGGCGGATGCGGTTTCTGGATCGGCTTGGGAACGACCGCGAGATTGTCGGCATGAAAGTAACGGCCTTGGTACGTGAGCCGGTCGGTCGTCCATGCTTTGAGAATCACATCGAGTGCTTCCTCGAACCGCTCCCGACTCTCTTCCTGGGGGATATTGTACCCAGTGTAATGAATCGGGGCGGTGCCGCGCCCTACCCCAAACTCTAGCCGGCCGCCGCTAAGCACATCAGCCGTGGCCGCCTCTTCCGCGATTTTCACTGGACTGTGCAACGGCAGCAACGTCACCGCCGTGCCTAGCCGGATGCGTTGCGTGCGTTGCGCCGCCGCCGCCAACACCATTAACGGCGACGCGAGAATGGAAGACTGGCGACCGAAGTGCAACTCACCGAGCCACACCGTATCGAACCCCAGTTGGTCCCCAAGTTCGATTTGCGCCAGGATGTCGTGGAAGCGTTGGCTCTCTGACTGTGAATCCGCACAGGGGAGTTGATCGAAAAATCCAAAGCGCACAAAGCCTCCATATACACAAGTGTAACGTTAATAATTCGGCGGTTGGACAGTCCCCGGATGTTCAGCCTCTTGGTGCACGGTGCTCGACGGACTGACGTTCAACGTCGCCACAAAGTTATTCAGATGTTGGACTCCGACGAGAAATCGTCCCATGCTCTGCCAAGACGGGACGAGAGGAACCATGCTCAACGCATACAGGGATTCGTAGAAACTCACGCGCGCCCACCAGTTGGGATCGGCATCACACACGGCGCGCGCCCACGGTGCGGTCTCCAACAACCCGGAAAATTCGTGGAGCACCTTTCCATCGCTGAGCGCGGACAACTGTGGTTCATCCGTATGCAAGGACAGCTCAAAGGCCGGGCCGTTGTCCCATTGCGTCTCAATGGAGAAGAAGCCCAAGCGTAACGCCAACAGTTCCGCCGATAACCAGCTACGAAACTTAGCGACATCCATCGCGAAATCACCGCGTGTCAACCCAATCGCCGCCACCGGGTCGATCAGCATGACGCGTGGCGTGCGCCAGCGCAAACTTGGCAGATAGACCAGCACGTTTTCAGGATAGAGATCACCATGCACTTTGCGCATGGCCGCGGGGCGCAGCGCTTCGCGAGCCTCTCTCCTGCTCTTGAGGAATTCAAGCAAGGAGAAGACATTCCACTGTTTCGCGCCATTTAAGGAGAGCTTGCCCGCCCGCATGAGGGGCGCGAACACGGGCATCGCCGTAATCCGCTGGGCGCACCGTTCCAATAGCCGGATCATCTGTTCGGGATAGACCGCGGCCTCGAGCGGATAAGTGGTCGGAAAAATCCCGGAGAACATCACCCGCAGGACTTGCGTAATCAGTTTCAGTCCGACCGCACGAGAACAGGTCTCAAGGAGAATCAGCTCGGATAAAGGCACCCACTCCTTGTCGAAGTAGGGCATGTCGTAAGACGGTGCATGCGTGTCGCCGTCACCGCGATTGGAATGTAACACGCGGGGGAAATACTGCCGCATGGCCGAGGGCAGTTCCTCCAGCCAGACAATTTCCGCCGCGAGCGTCCCCTGCTGGGCGGACTTCGCTTGTTTCCGCACAATCAGTCTGTCTTGTTCATCGGTCAACAAAAACAGCTTCTCGTGAAATCCTTCGCGCAACAGATGCACGATGCCTCCTTAAACCGAGTAGTCAGTAGTCAGCATTTAGTAGTCAGCATAAAAAATCAAAAGGCAAAAATGAAAATAGATTCCTTTCTTTCACCCTTTTCACCGTTTCCCCTTTTCACCGTTTCCCCCTCCGCTTTTCCTCCTACCTATTCTCCCCTCCCTCTGTCAAGCAGAAAGCAGATGGCGTATGGCGTATGGTAGAACCCCCGTGCCATAAAGCGAACGCAGTGAGCGAGCCATAAGCCATAAGCCATAAGCCAACATGGAGGGACTATGAAAGTGAGTGGAGTTCTCGCATGGCATCCAGAGGTTGCCATGAGCAAAGAGGAGATTGATGAATTTCTGTCAGGTCGCTGGATCGCGCGACTCGCGACCAATGGGAAGGACGGATACCCACACATCGCCCCACTCTGGTACTACTGGGACGGCGAATGTATCTATTTTGCCCTGACGCGCACGCGGCAATCCTGCAAGAATCTCCAACGCAATCCGCGCTGCTCGGTTGTCATCGACATGGACGAACGTCCACTGATGGGGATGCGGAGTAACTTCGCGAAAGCGGTCCTCATCTTCGGAGATGCGGAGTTGACCGAAGTCGGATCAGGACAAAAAATAACAATCACTGCTGGCCCGTGGAAAGGTGAGCACACGCCGGAACAAGCGGTGGCGATGCTAACCAACCGCTATGGGCTGTTCTCGCGCGACGGAGCCTTGGGGATGACTCGCGAGGAATTCCGCGGGATGTTCGCCCGCCCGGAAGCGCAAGAGAGTCAAATCTTCAAGGACAATATCGGGCGCGTGCTCACTAAAGTCGTACCCACGAAAATCCAGGCGTGGGATTTCTCGAAATCACCGATTGAGTATGTTCCCGAAAAAGGGGTTGGGGGGTAAGATTTAGTAGTCAGTCCAGAAAGTGCTGATGGAGAGCTGGGGCAACGTCATTCCCGCGCAGGCGGGAATCCAGGCGACTTCACCCACGCCTTCTGCTTGAGGTTCCTGGGTGCCCGCCTGCGCGGGCACGACGGCCATCCCTCCCTCAGAATGAAAACCAGTAGACATTCTCGCTGAGAGTCACGCCTCGACAATGTCCGCTTTCGTGCTTTGGATAAAAGCGACCACCTCGTCGCGCTCCGCTTGCGGGACACGAAACCCATCTAACATGGCGTTGAGATGCCCCAAGAAGGCGGTCCAATCGCGTTCGCTCAGTTGCATCCCTTTATGCGTGGTCTTCATATCCCGGCCCGTGTAGTACATGGGGCCGCCCGCGCATGAACACAGAAAGTCGATCAGCAACTGCTTCTCTCGTTTGACGCCATCCTCGCCACGGTGTTGCCAGAACCGCCCCAAAAGCGCGTCCCCTTGTAGGCGTGGGATCAAATCGTTGACCACGGCGGCGATGGCATCATAGCCGCCAAGCCGTTCATAGAGTGATTTTTGCGACATGGTTGCTTCTCCTTCTTGTTGTTGGTTCATCGCGGGGCGAACGCTTCCAACGCCCGCTCATCAGGAAGTTCGGGTCGATCACAGCGGAGCGGCATCAAGCAGACGTGGTTCGCGCCGGCGGCCAGATGCGCCTCGATCCGCGCACGGATATGCTCCTCACTGCCCCAGGGAATCACGGAGTCGACCAAGTGATCGCTACAGCCATTCGCAAAATCCGCGCGTGTGAATCCCTGCGCGAGAAAGATGCGTTGGTAATTCTCCTGATTCGCGTAGAAGCTGAGGTGGAGCCGCGCCCGTGCTCGCGCCTTGGTGGCATCGGGCTCCAGAATCGCCATCACACTGGGACACACCCAGGCGTCAGGTCCCAGCACTGCGCGCGCGCGTTTGGTATGTTCCGGCAAACAGAAAGCGGTATGCGTCCCACGTGCTTCCTGCGCGGTGAGGGCCAGCATCTTGGGATGCAGTGCGGCAATCACCAGTGGTGGTTCGGCCTTCGGAGCCACGGCTCGATACAAAGCCGACTTCATCTGCGAGAGGTACTCTTTCATGTAACTGTAGGGCTTGGTGTATGTGTGGCCACGGAAATCCTCGACCAGCGAGCGATGACTGACCCCGATGCCCAGGATGAAACGGTTCTCGGCGATTTCTGACAGGGTCTTGGCCGATGCCGCCATCGCCGCGGGATCGCGTGCCCAGATGTTTGCGATCCCAGTGGCGTAGATGAGCCGGTCGGTTTTGGCGAGCAAATAGCCCCCTTGGGCGAACGGGTCGCGGCCCCACGCTTCGGGTGACCACAGCACCTTGTAGCCCAGGCGTTCCACCCGACGGCAGAACGCCGCGCTCTCCTCGGCAGGCATCGCATCGAGAAAACAAAAAGCCCCGACCTGACCAATGTCCATGATTTTCTCCTTTGATTGCTTTTGTTATGGGTCTGACGTCCGAAGGATACAGGTTCATGCTGGTTTGCCCAGGCGCACCGGAGCCCAAGCAGTTTCTCTTCCTCCGACTGCACGCAGGCACGCATGGCGCGGTTCCACGCAGGCATCAATGCCCACGCTACACGAAGGCGCCGGATAAATCCGGCTTCTGAGCCCCATTCATGGGGGGCTTCGCGTGGCCCATGCCCTGCCGCGTCAATTCTGACATCTGGACATCACACCGCGCCCGCCCGTGCCGTCACGACAACCGCTTGCAGAGTCGAGCGAAACGGCGCGGCCCCACCATGTTGCGCGAAGGCGTCCGTCACCGCCGCGACCACGGACTCAAACGACGCTCCGCGCTCTTGAATGGCGGCACTGAGCGGTGAGCCTTGCACGAATCCGATCGCGAGCGCTTGCGCACTCTCGCTCCGCGCCTCCAGCGTGACGGTCTCAATCCGTACGTCACGAAAATCATGCGTGGTCAGAAGCTGGCGCAAGACGGTATGGTCATTAAAGGTAAAGGGGACGAGGAACTGTGGTGGGTCCGCCGGAAATAAGGTGGCCAGCGTTTCGTGGGCGATGCGCACGAAGGGATTCGCGGCGATTCCGTCCCATACATTGAACGCGAACACCCCGCCCGTGCGCAGCACCCGCCGCGCCTCGCGAAAGGCGGCCTGCTTATCAGGCACGAACATCAGCCCAAATTGACAGACCGCCGCGGCGAACGAGGCATCCGGGAATGGCAACGCCGCGATGTCCGCCTGCTTCCACTCGACATGTTGGAGCGTCGCCAGTTTGGTTCGGGCATAGTCGAGCATGGGCTGACTCAGGTCGCTGGCGACCAGCTCAACCGTGGGTGCGAGGTGCGCGCGCAATTGCTGAGTGACAATGCCCGTGCCACAAGCCAGCTCCAACACGGACCCAGGCGCGGCGAGCGCCGTCACTCGGCGCACAAGGTCGGCGGCGTATGGCTCGAACAAAACGGGACCAAGATAGCGATCATACAGTTGAGGAATGGAACCAGAAAAACTGAGATTCATTTCCGCCATGAGCATCCTCCATTATGATGAAAAAGACATTTGTTGAGAAAATTGTTATGAGGGAGAATCGTGAGGAGGTAAACAGCCTGGATCAGGTGGTCCGTCGTGGGGTTTGGCGCAAGAGATCGTTGGCGTAGTGAGCGACCGCTAGTGCTCTGGAAAAACTCGACTCTTCGTTGACCAAAGAAACGGAAAAGCGATAATGGCCGCTATGAATACAGAGAATCCCACTATGGAACCTCCCCTCTGGAAAGATGCGGACTCTGGCACGGCAAAACGGCTCTGGATGAATTACCAACAGCAGCATGATCTTTCGGCGCATATTGGACAGACTGTCGGAATTGACCCTGCCAGTGGGCGCGTATGGTTTGGGAAATCTATTCAAGATGTTGTGTTGCAGAGGGATGCTGAAGGACTCAAGTCCCCCCTCTTTTTTGAGCGTGTTGGTTCAACAACCTACTTCCGCAAAGGCGGTCGGCGGTGATTGTCGGAACCGTCTCAGCGGATGGGGTCCCAACAATCACGCTCGATGTGTATCTCATTGAGTTTCCTTTCGATGGCCGCATCATGTCCGCCGAGGCAACTTTTGTACCTGGTTCTTCTATTCTCATCGGCACCCACTTGCTCCAAGAGTATCAGTTGCAGATTGACTTCGTTCATCACTCTGTTCAACTCGTACGGTACTGAGGGTTACGCCAACACCGCTTTCGTTTCTTGTATATCTTTCCGTTCCGCCATGAGCATCCTCCATACAATGAAAAAGACATTTGTTGAGAAAACCAAAGAGCGGAAGATCACTCAGGCCGCGTCGGTCTCAATAAACTCACTCTCGGAGGAAGGGATGGGAATGGGCTCGCCATGCGCACGCAGCCCTTCCAAGTGGAAATCGATCGCGTCCTTGATGAGTGCTCGCACTTCCTTCCGCGTTTTCGCCACCGCGATACAACCAGGAAGGTCAGGCACCTGCGCTCCCCAACTCGACTCGCCTTTTTCGATGATCACGAGGTACCGCATCACGTTACTCCTTCAAACCCGCTTGTTTCAGAATACTGTTCAACGTTCCAGGTGGAATGTCCATGCCGAGCTTCCCCGCAACGGTGACGGTACCGGGTTTAGTGAGATGGTGAAATTGACGATGGTCTCCCCGCGTCCGCACGAGGTGCCAACCGTCCGTGGAGATCATCTTGAGGAGTACACGCACCTTCATATCTGGCGTCAGTGCAACTCCACCCCACCATCCACATTGATCGCCTGACCGGTGACATTCTCGGCGGATGCCAGATAGACCGCGAGTTGCCCAATGTCATCGGGTGTCTGCGGGCGACCCAGCGGGATCATGCCTTTGATGTACCGTTGCCACGCATCCTCTTTGGATTCGCTCGGTTTTTTCAACGTCTCCGCGAGATACTCCCACATCTGCGTGCGCAAGATGCCTGGACAGATCGCATTGACGCGAATGTTGGTCGCGGCCAACTCTTTCGCTAGGGAATTGGTGAACCCCACGACGGCGAACTTCGAGGCGCAATAATGCGCGAGTCCCGCGGCGCCATTTTTCCCGGCAATCGACGCGATGTTAATAATGCAGCCTTTGCCGTGGGTCTTCAGCGTGGGGATGGCGGCTTGGCAAGAGAGAAAGACGCCTTTGGCATTGACATCGAAAGTCAGATCCCACGTGTCTTCGTCCATGCTTTCGACCGCGGCGACGCTCACCACCCCGGCGTTACACACCAGAATATGCAGCGCGCCTAAGCGGCTCACCGTCTCCTCGACCATGCGCGCGGCATCGGCCTTCTGGCGGACATCGGCTTGAATCGCCACGGAACGGCGACCGAGCGCGGTAATTTCGGCAACGGTTTTCTGGGCCTCGGTAAACCCGCCGATAGTTGCGTTACCATACTGCTGCGCGCCGCCGGAAATGCGTTCGAGATCAGCAATCGCCACATCAGCGCCAGCCTTCGCCAACGCGAGCGCGATCCCGCGACCAATCCCCCGCGCACCACCAGTAACCAATGCGACCTGTCCATTGAGTTGTGTCATAGTCCTCTCCTTTTCGCTCCGACATTGCCACGATTCCCCAAGTTCTTAAAGCGGGGAGAATTGGGGGAATTGGGTCATTGAGCCATCGCGCCATTGGGTCATTGTATTTTTGACTTTTGCGCTTTGACTTTTGCCTTTTGACTTTGTCTTTCGCCTTCCTTGACGCACTGCTGACCCCCCACCTATGGTGCGCCTATGTCTGTGTCGGGAAATTTCTTCCTCGGCTGCGCGGTGTGGGCCTACAAAGGCTGGGTTGGAGATTTCTATCCAGCGCGGAGTCGCCAAACGGATTTTCTGCGTCTGTATAGCCAACGGTTGACCGCGGTCGAAGTGAACGCCACGTTTTACGCGATCCCGAACAAAGAGACGGTGCGACGCTGGGCGGCGGACACACCACCGGGGTTCGCGTTCTGTCCCAAACTCCCACGCGATTTGACCCATAGAGGACTGTTGCAGCCGTCTATTCCTGGGGCCTTGCAGTTCGTGGAGCTGATGCGGGAATTTGGTGATCGGCTTGGCCCGATCTTTATGCAGTTACCGCCCCAATACGGCCCAGAGCTATTGCTTGATCTCACGAAGTTTCTGCGCGCGTGGCCGCACGAGACCGTGCCACTCGCGGTCGAGGTGCGCCATGCCGATTGGTTTCGTGAACCACACGCTCAGGCGCTCACCACGCTGCTTGAGCAGTTGGCCATTGGCCGCGTTTTGCTTGATACGCGACCGATTTACCAGGGGCTGGATGACGATCCCCAGATTGGTAACGAACGACGGAAGCCGAACCTGCCGTTGCAACCAACGGTGACGGCGCCGTTTAGCGTGGTCCGGTTCATTAGTCATCCACAACGGGAACTGAACCAATTATTTCTTGACGAGTGGGCGGGCCGGGTCGATACCTGGCTGCGCCAGGGGACGCGCATCTATTTCTTCGTGCACTGCCCAGTTGAGGATCATTCGCCTGGCACAGCTCGCGCCTTTCAGCGGCTGCTTGAACAGCAGGGGACGCCAATCCCACCGCTCCCCTGGAACGCGCTGCGCACGCCGCCCACGCAACTCTCGCTTTTTCAGTAGCACTCATGGTGAAGACAATGACCTTTCGCGAACGCCTCAAAGACATTGCCCGCTCCCTGCGTCAACAGCTCGCGCTCTACACGGCGATTTACCGTGACCCGCGCACGCCGCGACTCGCACGGTGGTTACTAGGCGCGGCGCTCGCGTATGTGGCCATGCCGTTCGACTTGATCCCGGATTTTCTGCCGGTGATTGGCCACATTGACGATGTGATTATCGTGCCGGGGCTGATTTTTCTGGCGCTGAAACAAGTGCCACCGGAAGTGTACGAGGACCATCGGCAGCGGTTACAGATTCCCGCCTGAGGGGCTTTGCGCTCGCGCTAGCAGCCACGCATACAGTTTGCCTGGATCGTTAGTGATGATTCCATCGACATGAAGTTCCTCGACCAGCATCCGCCAATCGCGCGGATCATCCGCAGTCCACGGGAACACGCGCAGGCCCGCATCGTGACAGGCGAGCACCAACTCTGGCCATTGGCGGAGCAACCGAAAGTCAGGATGCAGCGCACAACAATCGTAGTCGCGGGCATAGCGCACGATGTCCTCTGGGCGAGAAAAATGCTGGGCTTGTTCTTGACTAAGCAACAGGCCCAAGGCGAGGTCGGCACTCCAACGCCGAATTGCACGTAAGCTCTGATGATAAAAACTCGACACGAGCACGCGCTCGGTGAGCCCATGCTTCGTGATCAGCGCGACCAGCTTCTCCTCGATCCCTGGAAAGTGCACGGTATCAGTCTTGAGTTCAACGTTGTAGAAGACCGACCGCTGGAGCGTGGCGAACACGTCATTCAGAAGTGGCATGCGGACCGGCTGCCCGTGGATGGTCCCCACGCTTTTTTGTGACAGCGCGTCCCAAGGGAGCGCGGAAGCGACCAGTGGCTCGCCACCGAGTGGCTTGCCACCGAATCGTTCCAAGGTGTGATCGTGAAAAACGAAGAGTGCGCCATCGGCGCTTTGTTGCACGTCGAATTCGATCATCAGCGCGCCAGCATCACGGGCGGCACGGATTGAGGGGAGGGTATTTTCCGGCGCGACCGCCGCCGCGCCACGGTGGCCCACGACCCAACATTCAAGAGCCGTGGTCAGGAGCGATTGCGTAAGGGGCTTGAACATGAGCTTCCCAATTGACGGCCAGGGGCTTCTCTCTATACACTGCCGCCAGCAAATTTTTTGAGGTACGGAACTCCGTCTTTCAGATCGAGTCTCTCAAGAGGAACAAGCATGATTATCGACACGGAAACCTTTGCTGAGGTTGAAAGCGCGGTGACTCAGGCATTGCAGGGGGTCGGCGCGGCAACCCAACTCGTCAAAGGACTCGGCCCACAGACCGAGGAAGCCCGCGCCTACATCGGTCGCTTACTGAATCAGGTCCTCGAAATCCAAATTCACGTCCAACGCGCCTGCGCCGTCCTAGATGCGGTGAAGGAAGCGAACCAGGAAGAAACGTCTCATCAGTAAGAAAGAAAGTCTCTCAGTTCGGAGTCTCTCAGTTCGGAGTCAGCACACAATATTTGTCCCTCATGCTGACTACTGGCTCCTGACTACTTCCTTACGTCTGAAACGCCGGCACCACTTCCTTCGCGAATCGTTCCATTGACCGCAACACGAGCGACGGCGGCATCCCGCCATAATTGAAAATCGCCAATATCCGGCGTGCGCCCCATTGCTCTAGCCGCCGGAGCAGACGCAGACAGCGGTCTGGGCCACCAACAATAATCAATCCCTTCTCCTGCAATTTGGCGAAACTTTTGGTGTTACCGACCGCGCGGGTATCGACATATTGCTGAATGTACGCGCGCGCTTCCTGTTCCGCTTGCGCGTCGGTTTCTCCGACATAGCAATGAAAGGCGAAGGTCGGCTCGCGTAACGACGTGGCGAGCTTCACTTCATCCGCGACTCGGTTGAATCCCGCCAGCAAGGGCTCCAGGTCGTTGATATGCGGAAGAATGTAAGGGACGCCCATGATCGGATAGCCTCGCCGGGGCGCGGCGGTGTATGTCTCCTGGCTGAGTCCGGCAATCCACATCGGCGGGCGTGGCTTCTGGACGGGCAACACGTTCAACGTCAGTGGTCCATAGTGGAAATAGCATCCGTCGAATGAGACGGTCTCTCCAGCCCACGCTTTTTCAATGATGCTGAGCGCTTCGTCGAATCGGCCCGCGCTCTCTTCGCGTGAAATACGGAACCCTTCATATTCGTGCGCGAGATAGCCACGTCCGACCGCGAAGTCGAGTCGTCCATTGCTCAGAATATCGACCATCGCGTATTGTTCCGCGAGTTCGAGCGGGTTGTGGAATGGCAGGACACTGACGGCGACGCCAAGTCGGATATGTTGCGTCCGTTGCGCGGCGGCGGACAACAGCACCGGCGGCGCGGGACACACGCCATAACTGCTGAAGTGATGTTCGGCGAACCATACCGAGTGAAACCCCAAGGCTTCCGCGGCTTCAATCTGTTGCAGCACTTCAGCATAGAACGCGGGCACCGACCGCCCCGCGCTCGGATGATGATCCATGATTGAGAGTGTGGCGAATTTCACAACGACTCCAGTCTCAGGACTGAGGTTGAGTCCATGAGTCTGTTGCGTCCATCGGGTCCGTTGAAAGAAACTCTTCCGACAAAGAAGACGGACCGAGAAGACCAACAGACCCAACAGACAGAGGATGCCTTTACCGCGGGGTCAGCAGTCCACGCAGAAAACCGTCGATGCCCATGCTGCGCTCGCGCCACAGATAATCTTGTGGCCGCTCACGAATCGCCCGTGCGGCGGTGGGATGCGCGCGCATCCAATCATCCAGTGAGGGATTATCACGAAGGAATCTGCGACTCTTGATTAACTCCGGATCGCGATACAAGGCATCCGCCACTTCCCAATTGCGGTCCAGGTACTGCTCGAAACTCTGAATATCTCTTGCGGTTGGCTGGCCATCTTCAACGTCGGGCTCTGAAGATCGGGACGACCGATTAACATAGGCGCTCGGGTTCGCCATGATAATCGCCGCCGCCTCGCGATGCTCACGCAACCATTCGTCTAATGCCCCATGATCGTGCACATACCGCGTGTCATTCACCAAATCCGGGTTATTGGCTAAATCCCTAGCCACGGCCCGATGCTCGTCCAGGAACTCCTCCCAATTCCGCCGTTGTCGGTCGGTGAGGCGGGTCGATCCCTCGTCTCTACCGTTGGAGCCACGCCCTCGTTCACGCCACAAGACCGCGCGAGGATTGTCGCGAATTTCCCGTGCGGCTTCGGGATGGTCCCGGAGCCAATCTCGGAGGCCGGCGTGATCGCGAACATATTCACGGTCGTTGATCAGCTCTGGGTTGCGATATAACTCCTGAGCCGTCTCCCAGTGATCGTCAAGGTAGCGCTGGAAACTGCGCAGGTCGCGCTCAGATATGCGGGTTTCTCCATAATCACGGGCGATACTGGAGGGTGGAACCGCCATACTGGCGAAGGCCAGCGCCCCCAGGGACAACACAATTGCTAACGATTTTCTCAAGACTCGATTCTCCTTTTTCGACAAATTGCGGACAGCTCGTGATGTAGCATATCCCGCCGAGGCTGACAAAGAAAAAATGCGGTTCACCCTTGTCAGAAAACGAGGGGATGATGTACCTTCGTGCCAGTGGAACAAATCTTATGGTGCACCGAAAAATTACTCGTATTCGTCAAATGCTCGAAAGTCACGACCCGCCGCGTGTCGATCTTGAAGACCCGATGCGCGCGGCCGTCGCTCTTTTACTCCAACCCGCGGCGGAAGACCTTCATGTCTTGTTTATCCATCGTGCTCATCATCCCCATGATCCGTGGTCTGGTCACATGGCGTTTCCCGGTGGGCGCAAAGACCCTGAGGACCCGGATTTGCGAGTCACGATCCACCGCGAGACCCGGGAGGAAGTTGGCATCAATCTCGACGTACACGGCGAATACCTTGGTCGCCTCGCCGAAGTGCAAGCAATGGCGCGGGGAAAGATGACCAACATGGCGGTCTCGCCGTTTGTCTATCTCGTTGCGTCTGAAGCCCAGCCGGAGCCCGACCCCGTGGAAGTTCAAGATACCATTTGGGTGCCGCTGTCCTTCATGCAGCAAGACGGCGTCGAACAAACCGTGCAGCGAGATATGCCCGACAAGTCCACGATTCATGTCCCCGCGCTGGTCTACGGCGGCAAGACGATCTGGGGGCTGACCTATCGGGTCTTGCGGGAATTCCTGGGACTGATTCACGAAAAGTGAGGACTCCGTCACACGAGCGCGCACCACGCGGTATACAGGCCTGCACGCTCGCGCGTACGCGCGGATGTCCCTTGACGCGTTCTCTGGGCTGTGTCACAGAGAACATGCCAAGAATTTCTTCAGGATACCCAATTAACAAGATACCCAATTAAAAAGAGGAGGATGTATGGTTAATCTTCGTGTTGTGTCCGCGGATTCGCATGTCATGGAACCGGCGGATTTATGGTCGGCGCGTCTTGATAAAAAATTCAGGGACCGCTCGCCGCTCGTGGTCCAGAATCCCAAGAAACCGGGCTTGATTTTCGTGGCCGAAGGGATCGAGCCTTTCCCGGTCGCTGGTGGCTTTGGTGCTGGCCGGTCGGGTGAGGAATTGAAAGATCACATGAGTAAAGGCTACGAAGCCGCCCGTCCGAGTGGATGGGACCCGGTCGAACGTATCAAGGATCAAGACATCGACGGCGTGGAAGCCGAAGTCCTCTATACCACGCTCGGCATGCCGCTGTTCGGCTTGCAAGACCCAGAGTTACAGCGCTCGTGTTTCCGCGTGTACAACGATTGGGTGGCGGAATACTGCTCGCACAACCCGAAACGGCTGTATGGCGTGGGGCTGGTGTCGCTGGAAGACATCGACATGGGGACCAAGGAACTCGAACGCCTCCACAAGCAAGGGATGCGCGGCGCGATGATCTGGGGATCACCACCGGAAGACAAACCGTATGGCAGCCGCGTGTACGATAAATTCTGGCAGGTGGCGCAAGAACTCCAGATGCCGCTCTCGCTCCACGTCATCACCGGCAAGAGCAAGGAAAGCAAGATCAACTTCGATCAGATCAGCACGTTCTACATGGCGTTGATCCACGAAGTGCAGCGTTCACTGGTGCAGATCATTTTTGGTGGCGTGCTGGAGCGCTTCCCCAAGCTGACCATCATTTCGGCGGAAAACGATACCGGGTGGTTCCCGCACTTCATGTATCGCATGGATCACGCGTTCGAGAAATTTAGCGCGATGGAAAAAGAACCCTTACCGATGAAACCGAGCGAGTACGTCCGTCGTCAGATATGGGCGACGTTCCAGGACGATCCCATCGGCCCCGCGACCTACAAGATATTTGGGGAGAACAACTACATGTGGGCGTCCGACTTCCCGCATACCGATTCCACCTGGCCGGACTCGCGGCAGTGGATCGCGAAGAACTTCGCTGGCGTTCCGGCGGAGGTCACCCAAAAGATCGCCTTTGACAACGCGGTGAAACTGTATCGGATGGAGCTGAACTAGGAAGCTGTTAGCTGTTAGCTCTTAGTTATTAGCTCTGAGCAAAAACGAAGGGCCAGGGGTTTTACTCCTGGCCTTTTTTGTTTTCCATTCTTCACGGGTAGAGGCGTATGATTATACGCCCCTACAGCACTCCCAGCTCCTTGAGCACCACCAGGGGATTCGGCAGCGGCTCTTGCCATAACCACGCGGGCTTCAGAAAAAATCCGCTGAGGACAGTGGAGTGTACGACACCGGTCTTCTCTTCAATGAGCGTGTAGCGTCCTTCCGCATCCAGTGTATAGCTCTCAAAGCGCCGCGACATCGGGTCTACCACCCAATACTCACGGACGCCCGCTACTTCATACTCCAAATACTTCTCACGCCAGTCACGCGCCGGACTATCAGGCGAGACAATCTCCACGATCAAATCAGGCACGCCGTCCACCTCGGTGGTTTTGAGAATGTCCATTCGCTCCGCGGAGACGAACAGCAGATCCGGCACCCGGCGCCGCCGTAAAGACGCGAAACGCACTTGCAACTCAGGTCCGTACACGGCGCCAAGACCACGACTAGTCGCAAATCCACGGAGGATGAAATTCAAGAATCCGGCCAGGTCAACATGTTGCAAATTCGCGGGCGGCGGCATGATGATCTCCCCATCTATCCACTCGGCTTTCGTGTCCTCGTCGCACCACGCGACAAACTCTTCCTCGGTCATGCGTAGGGGAACAGTGACGACTGGCGGTTCGACGAGCGCGCTCTCAGTATTCATTGGTGCACCTTTCCAGTTTCTTTTCTCTAGCAGCAACACAAACAAGAACGCAACCGGTGGAAGTGTCCCGACACCGCTTCACGTCCGTCACTGTTGACAACCGTGAGGCTGCGGTAGCACAACTTTGTGTGCCTGGTTATCTTCAGAACACACTGCGGAGGTTGCACGCTAGAACCTCAATAAGGAGCACTCAATGTCCGCGACTATGCCCTTGGCATCACCCACGAGCGAACAGCCGGTCGTCGTATCACCCGACGTGATGTGGCGTTTCAGCGTCGCGCATTATCACGCCATGATTCAGGCGGGCATTCTCACTGAAGATGATCCGGTGGAACTGCTGGAAGGATGGTTGGTGACAAAAATGCCGAAGAACCCGAAGCATCGGATAGCCACACGACTCGTACGTCAAGCTCTCGAAAGCATTGTCGCTCCGGGCTGGTATGTTGACTCGCAAGAGCCATTGACCACCGCCGATAGCGAACCCGAACCAGATGGAATGGTTGTCCGAAGTGAAACCCGCCAGTATCTCAATCGACATCCAGGCCCCCAAGATGTCACCCTTGTCGTCGAAGTAGCAGACTCCTCCCTGCAACGAGATCGCTCCTTGAAGAAACGACTGTACGCCGCGGCAGGAATTCCCGTGTATTGGATCGTGAATCTGACTGATGGTCAGCTTGAGGTCTATACCGACCCATCGGGACCAGCCGAGCAACCGGACTATCGACAGCAGCGGAACTATGGCTCAGCGGACACAGTTCCCGTTGTGATCGAAGCCCGCGAAGTGGGACATATCGCGGTGCGAGATTTGTTGCCTTGACGAAAAATTTTCACAATGGTACGGCTCCAACAAATTACTTTCGGAGACCACCATTGAGCGGCAATATGAAACCTCCATGCCAAATGAAAAGCGCAAACCGCATTACTCACTCAGCCGTATTCAAGAATTACTCTGGAATCCTTCAACACGGCGGGTCACAGCAACCTCTCGTGTTGGCGCAGCAAAATTCAACTGGGGTGAACAAGACATCGTTCAGTGCATTCTCGATCTCACACATCAGGACTTCTATAAGTCGATGACCAGTAAGCACAACACAAAGCTTTGGCAGGATGTGTACCGTCCAACCTTTCGGACAGTAGATGTCTACGTCAAATTACAGATCGCACTGGATGGGCGAGGGGTAGTGATTTTGTTCAAGGAACGCCAACCAGGAGAAAGTCCATGACACCTCAGAGAGCATTAGCGGAGGGCGACTCTTGTGCCCAGTGTGGAAAGCCAGGGTTAACATTTCGCCGGCGGACCGAAATTTTTACTTACAAAGGAACGACACTAACCATTGAGAATTATGGAGTCTTTGCTTGCCCTACTTGCGGCGAAGCATATCTCGATCACGTACTTATTCAGGAAACCGAACCGCAAATACGCAATTGGCAGAGACAAGTCGACGGCTTATTGACAACAGACGAACTCCAGGCGCTGCGGAAAAGAATCGGCGCGTCGCAGGCGGAGTTGTCCCGTATGCTTGGTGGAGAACCAAAAAATTTCACTCAATACGAAGCTGGGATAATCAATCAGAGTGTGGAGGTGGATCAACTGCTTCGCTTGGTCCGCGATGTCCCAGGGGTATGGGAGAATCTCAAGAAACAATCCGAAGAGAGAAGGCGCGTGGAACAACGCCACCGCAGGCGAACGAGCCTCAAGAGAGCCGCCTAATCCTCATCACCAACAGCGCGTTTGTGAAAGACCGGGGACCGAGGACCGGAGACCGGGCGGCTGGGACTGGCTGTATCTCGTTCAGCTCTTTTGTCCCCGGTCCCCCGTCTCCGGTCTCCCGTCGTTTTACTTCTTCGCCAGTATCGCCTTGACCACCTTCGGCGGTGACATCGGCAGTTCCGTCATCCGCACACCAACCGCGCGATAGATCGCATTGGCGATCGCTGCTGGTGGCGGCACGATGGGCACTTCACCGACGCCGCGGATGCCGAACGGGTGGCCGGGGTTCGGGACCTCGACCAGAATCGTCTCGATCATCGGCAAATCCAGTGTCGTCGGCATGCGATAGTCGAGAAACCCGGTGTTGCGCATGAGGCCGCTCTCATCATAGTAGTACTCTTCATTAAGCGCCCAGCCCACGCCTTGCGCGACGCCGCCTTGAATCTGGCCTTCGACGTAACTGGGATGGACGGCTTTGCCAACATCCTGTGCCGCCGTATAGCGCAGGATATCAACCTTCCCAGTCTCGGGATCCACCTCAACGTCCACCACATGCGTGGTAAATGCCGGCCCCACGCCGCGTGGCATCACCGACGCCCGCCCCGTGACCGGCCCCCCAGCACGAGGCAGTTTACCCGCTAACTCCTTGAGGGTCATGGACTCATGGCCGTTCGTGGTGCACGAGAGCGCGGCATCTTGGTATACCACGTGATCAGGGCTCACTTTCCACAAGGTCGCGGCGCGTTGCTTGAGTTGGTTCACCGCATCCTGAGCCGCGTCATACACAGCATAGCCGGTGGCGAAGGTCACACGGCTGCCGCCGGTCGTATCGGTATGACCAATCGACTCGGTATCCGCAACGACCGGATGCACCTCCTCCGCTTTGAGGCCGAGCACCTCAGCCGCGATCATGGCACAGGAGGCGCGCGAACCACCAATATCAGGCGAGCCAGTGACGACATTCGCCGTCCCATCGGTATTGATGCTCACCGTCGCCGAGGACTGGAATCCCGCGTTAATCCAGAAACCCGAAGCCACGCCACGACCGCGGAGTTTTCCATTGTGTGACTTCGGTAGCGGTGACTGATAATGGGGGCTGTTCTTAATGGCCTCAACCGTTTCGAGATGACCAATGCGCTTAAATTGCGGGCCAGCCGGTTGCGCGGTCCCCTCTTTTGCCCCATTGATCCGGCGAAACTCTAGAGGATCAATGCCCAGCTTTTCCGTCAACTCGTCGAGCACCGTCTCCGTTCCCATCGCGGCATTGGTCGCACCTGGAGCCCGGTAGGCAGCCGTCTTGGGTTTATTGAGGACCACATCGAAGCCATCAATTTGCAGATTGTCGATCTCGTATGAGGCCAGCACGGTCATACAGCCAACGGCAATCGGTGAACCAGGGTAGGCCCCGGCTTCGTATGCCATCCACACCTGAGCTGCCGTGATCTTCCCTTCCTTGTTTGCACCGACCTTCACGCGAATATGAGAGCCTGAGGTGGGGCCAGTCGCGCGGAGCACTTCGTTGCGAGTCATCACCATCTTGATCGGGTGTCCGGTCTTTTTGGACAAGAGTAACGCGAGCGGCTCCAAATAGACGGTGGTTTTGCCGCCGAATCCCCCACCGATTTCGGCGGGGACCACTTTAATATCACCGCGATTCATTTGCAGAATATGCCCGCACAGCTCACGGATCGCGAAGGACCCCTGGGTGCTCACCCACACTGTGCTGCGTCCGTCTTGGTTGTATTGCGCGACCGCGTTGTGGGGCTCGATGTAGCCCTGGTGAACCATCGACGTGTTGAACTCACGTTCGACGATCACCTCAGCCGCTTTGAAGCCCGCCTCCAGGTCGCCACGGGCAAAGCGCACCTGACTCGCAACATTCGTCGGTTTGTCGCTTTTCTCCGGCGTCCCACTCGTGCGCAGGTCGGAGTGCAAAATCGGCGCGTCGTCCTTCATCGCGGCAAGTACGTCCTGGACATACGGCAGGAGTTCATACTCGACTTTGATCAGTTTCAGCGCCTCCTCGGCGATGTGAGGGCTAGTCGCCGCGACCGCCGCGACGGCATGGCCATCGTAGAGCACTTTGTCGCGCGCCATGATGTTCATGGACAAATTCCGGGCATTGACGAAATTTTCGCCGATCTGGACGAGTTCAGGCGGGACATTGGGAAAGTCCACGCCCGTGATAACGGCCTTCACCCCTGGCAACGCCAACGCCGCCGACGCATCAATCGCCTTGATACGCGCATGCGGGTGAGGACTGCGCAATACTTTCGCGTGCAACATGCCAGGCAGGCTGATGTCGGCGCCATAACGAGCGCGACCCGTCACCTTATCGACGCCATCATGGCGAATCGGGCGCGTGCCAATGACTTTGAATTTATGCTCTAGTTGCGCTTCCATAACATACCTCCCTTAAAACTTGGTACACAAAAAAATGGGGAAGAACGTATAACGCCCCTCCCCACGGACTCAGCGCCCTAACGGCTTCTACCCGCCTGCGATAGCGGGGACAAAATGAATTTCACTATCGGCTGGAACCGGCTCCGACAAACCGCCAGTAATCACCTCGCCGTCAATCGACACCGCGATTGAGCCAGCTAAGTCCCCATGCTCAACGACTCGATCACGAAAACCGGGGAATTGGCGTTCCAAGTCGTTGATGAGTTCTCTGAGCGTCACCCCAGTCGCAGAGGTGCGGTCTTTCCCGTTGGTCAACTTCCGAAGCAGTGCTGGTATAAAAACGGTAGCCATAAAGGGTTGGGAAAGGTTACGGGTTACGGGGGTCGGGGGCGGACAGAGAAAAGAAAACTCGCTGAGAATCTTCTTGTCCTTCTGTCCCCTGTCCCCCGTCTCCCGTCGTTTTACTTCTTCGCCAAAATCGCCTTGCTCACCTTCGGTGGCGACATCGGCAGTTCCATCATCCGAACCCCCGCCGCGTGATAAATCGCATTCGCGATCGCCGCCGGTGGCGGCACAATCGGCACCTCACCAACGCCGCGAATACCAATTGGATGGCCAGGATTCGCGACTTCCACCAGAATCGTCTCGATCAACGGCAGATCAAGCGTCGTGGGCATCCGGTAGTCGAGAAATCCTGAGTTGCGCAGAGTGCCCTTCTCGTCATAGAAGTATTCTTCATTCAAAGCCCAGCCGACACCTTGCGCCACAGCTCCCTGCATCTGCCCTTCGACGTAGCTCGGGTGCACCGCTTTGCCAACGTCTTGGGTCGCGGTGTAGCGCAAGATATCCACCTTGCCGGTCTCTGGATCCACCGCGACATCGACCACATGAGTCGCAAAGGCGGCTCCGACACCACGCGGATTGACCTGCGCGCGTCCAGCGACCGGGCCGCCAGCGCGAGGAAATTTCGCGGCTAACTCCTTCAGCGTCATCGACTCTTGGCCGTTCGTGGTGTGGGAGACCACACCATCTTGAAAGGCAACCTCTTCAGGTTTTGTCTTCCAGAGAGTGGCGGCACGTTGCTTGAGTTGATTCACGACATCTTGGGCAGCCTCGTACACCGCATAGCCAGTAGCAAAGGTGACGCGACTGCCACCCGTCATATCCGTGTGACCAATCGACTCGGTATCGGCGACAACGGGATGGACCTCTTCCGCTTTGAGGCCGAGCACCTCAGCGGCGATCATCGCGCAAGAGGCGCGCGAGCCACCGATGTCCGGCGAGCCGGTGACGACGTTCGCCGTGCCATCGCTGTTGATATTGACCGTGGCACTCGACTGAAACCCGGCATTGAACCAGAAGCCCGACGCGACGCCGCGCCCGACGAGCTTGCCATTCACCTTTGGTAACGGCGACTGG
>JANMSE010000203.1:0-3532 GCA_031389045.1 Deltaproteobacteria bacterium
TGACCTTCCCTATTTCTACAATGCCGGTTGGCGGCGGATTGGGGCCGTCGTGGCGACAAAGGCGGAGAGTACCGCGGAACTCCTCACTGCCGGAGAGGGGAACTATGCGCTGACAATTGAAGCGCCGCCAGGCCAGAAGACTGGCCCCCCACGCGTGGGGCAAGCACGTACCGTGCGGATTGAAAGTGACCAACCCGAAAGACTCTTTCTGCCAGCCGAGTTCGCCGCAGGCACCCTGAGTCTCCCCGCGACCGTACCCACGCAACAGTTCGCGTTTCGCATCACCCCGGCCCAGAGCGCCGGACACGCACCGCCGACCCTTCGTCTCACGTTGACGGTTGAAGCGCCCGCACTCACGCAGCGCGCCGTGCTGACGTATCAAGCGCCCATTGCCTTGCTGTCGCGCTTCACCGACACCGTCTTCTTTCAGCGCTCGCTACGGATGCTGTTCTTTCAGTACGGCAAATCGGATGATGGGAAGATCATTAGCGAAGAGGTCTTTCGGCGCATTGGGCCAAGCCTGACGATCACGCTGCCCGCTTTTTTGCTGGCGCTGTTCATCCATGTGTTCTTCGCGATGATCGTCGCCGTGTATCGCGGCACCTACGTGGATTACTGGAGCATCCTTCTGTGCGTGCTGTTGATGTCGATCTCCGGGCTTTTTTATATCATTGGCGGACAGGCGATTTTCGCCAAGACGCTCCGCCTCGTGCCGATTTCGGGATTCGACTATGGCAGTCACGCGCTCAAGTTCGTGCTCTTGCCTGTGTTCATCTCGATTGTGTCGGGTCTGGGTGGCAGCGTCCGCTTCTATCGCACTATCTTTCTTGAAGAGATCGGCAAGGACTACGTGCGCACCGCCCGCGCCAAGGGGCTGCCGGAGGGGCGTGTCCTTTTCGTTCACGCCCTCAAGAACGCCATGATTCCGATTCTGACGAGTGTCGTGGTCAGCCTGCCGTTTCTCTTCGCTGGCAGTCTGCTGTTGGAATCGTTCTTCGCCATCCCTGGCATGGGGTCGTATATGATCGACGCGATTCAGCGGCAGGATTTCGCCGTCGTCCAGGCGATGGTGTCGTTGGGTTCGTTTCTCTATGTGGTGGGGCTGCTGATGACGGACATTAGTTACACCCTCGTCGATCCTCGCGTGCGGCTGGAGTAAATGGTGGGCAGTCTCATGCAATCCCTGTGGCTCACACTTGGTTTCCAACCGGTCATTCTCTGGAGTGACCTGCTGATTTACTTGCTGTTGGGCTGTGGTGGCGCGTGGCTCGTGCTCGCGTTGCGGCGCGAAGACTGGCAGGTCGCGTTGCGCCAAGTCGTCGCCAATCGCGTGGCGATGATCAGCTTCTGCATCTTGGGCTGTTACGCGGCCATCGGATTTTTCGACACGCTGCATTTCCGCGTGGTCTCCGTCGCCACCCCGACTGGCGAGGGCATTCAGAGCGTACTCGACCTGATGAGCGCGCCTCTAGTGGAGCGGACGGAGAAAACCTATTCCGCGCCCTTCGCCACGCATCTGTTCTCCAAGGAGACGATGCAAACGGCGGATGGCCGTCAAACCCGCGATTTTCCCCGCCTCCAGCA
The DNA here is from genome assembly GCA_031389045.1 of Deltaproteobacteria bacterium. Lineage (GTDB taxonomy): Bacteria > Desulfobacterota > Binatia > Bin18 > Bin18 > JABFSC01. The sequence continues at coordinate 1,585 of JANMSE010000203.1, forward strand.
CGCGGGCAGCCATCTGCCCAATCCCGACGACAAATTGTCTGACATTGGCCAGCGCCTCCTCATTGGTCTGGGATGGGGACTTGGCCTTGGTGGTGGCCTGCTGCTGGTGACCGTGTGGCTGGGCGGCAGGCTCTGGTTCGGCGTGTTTCTGCTGGTTGCCACACTGCTGGTGACGGAAACAGTCGCTCTGAGTCAGGGCTACCACATTTTAGGGACCGACAAGACCGGGCAGGATGTGTTGTACCTCGCGCTCAAGAGTGTCCGCACCGGCCTCATCATCGGCACGCTGACCACGTTGATCGTCACGCCGTTCGCCATTCTCTGTGGCATTCTCGCTGGATACATTGGCGGGTGGATCGACGATCTCATTCAGTATGTCTATTCCACGCTCGATTCGATCCCCGAGATTCTCCTGATCGCGGCGGCGATGTTGATTTTCCAGGTCGGGCTGCGCGAGGAAGAGACGGTGATCTCCGCCGACAAACGACTGATTTATCTCTGTGTAATCATGGGGATCACCTCCTGGACGGGGCTGTGTCGCTTGATCCGCGCCGAGGTGCTCAAGCTGCGCGAGATTGAGTATGTCCAGGCGGCGGATGCCTTCGGCGTCAGTCGCGCGCGCATCATGCTCCAGCACCTGGTGCCGAATGTGATGCACATCGTGCTGATTTCCACCGTGCTGCGGTTCAGCGGGCTGGTGTTGGCGGAAGCGGTGCTCGCGTATGTCGGGATTGGCGTTGATCCCTCCATGCAGTCGTGGGGGAACATGATTAACCAGGCGCGGCTTGAACTGGCGCGTGATCCCGTCGTGTGGTGGAACTTGCTCGCGGCCTTTGTCTTCATGTTGGGGCTGGTGTTGCCAGCCAATCTCTTTGGTGACGCGGTGCGGGATGCCCTGGATCCGCGTCTCAGGACGCGGTGATTCATGCTCCTGCGAGTGCGTGATCTCAAAACCTATTTTCGTATCAAGGACGGTCCCGCCCGCGCGGTGGACGGCGTGTCGTTCGACATCAACGAAGGCGAGACCCTGGCGCTGGTGGGTGAGTCGGGGTCAGGCAAGAGCGTCACCGCGCTGTCGATTATGCAATTGCTGCCCCAACCGGCGGGCTACTACGCTGGCGGCAGCATCGAATTGCAGGGGCAGGACCTGTTGCGGTTGCCAGAAGCGGAGAAACGCAAACTGCGCGGCAGCACGATGGCCATGATCTTTCAGGAGCCGATGACCTCGCTCAATCCGGTCCTAACCATTGGATTTCAATTATTGGAGCCCCTGCTGTACCACCAAGGGCTGACGCGCGAACAGGCATACACCAAGGCCATTGCCGTGCTGGGGCAGGTCAACATTCCCGACCCCGAACGGCGCTTTCACGAATATCCCCACCAGCTTTCCGGCGGCATGAAACAGCGGGTGATGATCGCCATCGCGATGGCGTGCGAACCGAAACTGCTCATCGCCGACGAACCGACCACGGCCCTCGACGTGACGATCCAAGCGCAGATTCTTGAATTGATGAAAGAGTTGCAACGGCAGAAGGGGACGGCGATTCTGCTGATTACCCATGACCTGGGGATTGTGGCGGAGACAGCGGATCGAGTGGCGATCATGTATGCCGGGCGCATCGTTGAGAGTGCCGTCTGCCGACAGGTACTCGCCAATCCCGCGCACCCGTATACCGTGCGCTTGCTGCAATCACTCCCGTCGGGCGAGCAACGCGACCGCGCGCTACAAACCATCGAAGGCCGGGTGCCGCCCGCGCATCGCTATCCACAGGGATGTCGATTCGCTGAGCGTTGTCATGTCGCGCAGCCCGCCTGTCGCACGATTGATCCAGTGCTGCTGCCGATCGCCGACGCGCATACCGCCGCGTGCATTCTCTATGACGAGCAGCAACAAGGCCGGCGGATTGCTCCGGTTGAAGTGCGCACGCCGCTCCCGCCCCGTCCACGA
>JANMSE010000218.1:0-9511 GCA_031389045.1 Deltaproteobacteria bacterium
CTGCTGCAACTGAGTAAGACAGTCTTCCGGCGAACCAACGATCAAGCGGTCTTGCGCGCATTTGGCGAACGACAAGTCTTCTGGCCGTTTGACGTCCTTGAGATACTGGTCCGGCACATACGCGCCATATTGGAAGTAGAACCGGTGCGTGTACATGGTCGGGGCACTTTCCGCCTCCGCGCCTTTCAGGCTGTCGGACACCACGGCATCGCGCATCAGACAGATATACGGCTTGCGCCCGGCCTTCTGACACGCGGCCCGGTAGCGACTGGCGTAGTCTTTAATCACCGGAAGTGACTGGACTGGATCAGCAATCCAGCCATCGGCCATTTTCGCCGCGCGGCGCAGTCCCGGCGGAGTCCATGAGGCCATCCAGATTGGCGGCCCAGGTTTCTGAAATGGCGTCGGGGTAATGAGCGTGTCTTGATAGTGAAAATGTTTGCCTTGGTACGAGAAGCGTTTGCCTGACCAGCTTCGTCGCATGATTTCCAGCGCTTCTTCAGTACGGGTGGCCCGTTCGGCGACGGGAATCTCAAACGCATCGAAATCATGTGGCTGATAGCCCACGCCGACGCTGAGCACCAACCGGCCTTTGGTCGCGAGGTCGATCACCGCGCAGTCTTCCGCGACCCGCACGGGATGATGCAACGGCAACAAGAGCACGCAGGTGCCGACTTTGATGCGTTGGGTCTTCATGCCAACTAAGCCCGCGACCAGCAAGGGGTTCGGCAAATAGCCGTCTTCTTGTTGGTGATGTTCGGTGATGAAGCAGCCGTCCCAGCCACTCGCTTCCGCGACCTGCGCTTCAGCCACGATCTCGTCGAGGACACGGGCCATGTTCGCCCCAGAGGGGGGATCTTGCGTGCAGGGAAGATAACCAACGGGTAACATTATGTGAGCCTCCTTTTGGGGGTTAGAGTTCCGGTCCAGTAAACGGCGGCTTGACCTCCGCCAATGTGAGTACTTTCCAACTCTCGTCCACTTTACGCACGGTATACCAGTACCGGCCTTGCTCAATGACGGTGTTGTCTTTCTTGCAGCGCGCGATGTCCGCCACCAGCAGCCCCAGGGTAGCGCCCAGCGGCCAGGCGCGGAAGGAACTGACGCTGGTATGGTCCCAGCCGCGCTCTTGGATCGCCACCATGATTTCTTGATAGAAGCGTTGTTGCTCGGATTCTTTCGTGCGGAGCGTGAGCCCCTGCTCACCACTGAGCGTAGCATTGGGATACGAAAACGAGCGCAGATACATGTCCGTGTCTTCTCGGTTAAAGCCGTCCAGGAAGCCTCGGTAAAAGGTCTCCAGCTCCTGGGCGATGGTCGAGGCTCCCGGTGGCATGGCCATCATCGTGACAATCTTCCAGGTGCCACTGTCACGGCGCAACGTGTAGCCGTAGCGCCCTTGTTCGAGGATGGAGTTGTCCTTCTTATAGCGAGTAATGTCGGCGGCGATCAGGACAAACGAGTCGGACAGGGGCCATACTTGGAGGCGATCAACCCCGCTGTGTCCCCAGCCGCGTGCGTGCAGGTCGGTCATTGTCTTCTGATGAAAGCGATGCTGATCCGCCGCCGTCTTGGTGATGAGCAACCCGTGATCGCCGGTGAGCATGGCGTGTGGATAGCAAAAGCAGTTCACAAATCCGTCCGCGTCCTCGCGATTGAACAGGTCAATGTAGGCGTGATAGGCGGATTCGAGTTCTTGAGTAATGGTGCGCGCGTCAGCCATGAGTCTCTCCTCTGAGCCAGGAAATCAGCGACCATCCCTGGTGTCATCGTGTGATTGTTGCGTGTAGGATGCGCAGGCTGTATCTGAAAACTCCGACACGGGCAATCGTATCGGAGACAGGCGACGGCACGAGCGCGCCACGGTGAATTTCGCTGTGTCGGCTTTCGTCAGACCGGACATTGTCAGTGATAAGAAGGAGGACCTTCGATGCTACGGAAATACAGTTGGCTTGTTATTCTGCCCTTGTTGGGCTTCTTGCTGGTGAGGTCACTCTCTCCGGCCCCCGGACACGCCTTCGGTGGCCAGCACCTCCCCTTCCATGTTCCCGAGTTTCCTCCACTCCTGCGGTTCTCCGGCCTTTTGCTCTCGCCTCCGCCACAGGAGAAGCAAGAGACGAAAGAAGCGGAGGACACGCCCGCGATCAAACCGCTGGCCGTTACCATTGGTCAAGAGAAATGGGACTTCCAATTGCAGGAGGTGAAAGCGCTCAGTGGCGGGCCCAACGGCCCGCTTCTCCTGTCCCAGATCTTTCCGCGGCAATTACGTTTTATTGGACCGGAAAAGTTCCTCCACCAGATCGAAGGCTCCGCCAAGGCGGGAAAGTTCCTTGTGATCGAAGGGCATCTCTATATGGGGGCCTATAAGTTCCGGGTGACTGGCGTCGGCGATGACGCGGAGAGTGTGGTGCACTAGAGGACGCCTGCGGTCTTGCAACGTGCACTCCAGATGGAGTTAGCGGACATGGCACTTATGTGGTGGGAAAAAGTGGAGCTGATCGGGATCGAACCGACGACCTCTTGAATGCCATTCAAGCGCTCTCCCAACTGAGCTACAGCCCCACATCAAGACCGGGAGGAAAGATCGGTAGGCCGGGGAATGGTGCCACTTTCCTCCCACTGAGTCAACCGCGCGGCTTACGGCGCGGGGGCCGGGGCGGGCTTGAGCGCGAGGGCAAAAGGTCCTCTCTCCACTCGGATCGGTCGCTCCGTCACAGGCTCACCGTTGATGGTGCTGATCACATCGACAGCACGTCCGTCTCCGCTCCGACCATACCCCGCCACATAGAGCCGTTTTCCCTTGGGCGAGACCAAAACGCCATCGGGCTCGAAGGAGGTGGAGATACTCGCCACTGCCGAGATCGGGTTCACGCTCAAATCGAAGACCCCCACGAGGGACTCCAAGACGCTGGAAATATAGGCGCGGGTTCCATCGGCGGAGATCGCGATTTTCACCGGTTGGAGGCCGAAGGTCACGGGGTCCCCACTCACGACCACGGGACTCGCCACCGTATCCAGAACTGAAAACGAATCGCCGTCGAAATTCACCACGAAGGCGCGTTTCCCATCCGGCGCGACCACGATGCCGTTTGGTCCTTTTTTCTTCCCTAAATCAACCGTGCCCAGCACCGTATCCGTCGCGGTGTTCAGTATCGAAACCGTATTGTCCGAGAAATTCGTGACATACGCCGTTTTTCCATCCGGCGCGAAGACCACCGCTTGTGGCTCCTTGCCGACAGGAATCGTGGTCACCACTTGTTTGGTCGCCGTATTCAAGGCGGTGACTGAATTGTCGAGACTATTCACGATATACACTTTCGTGCCATCCGGTGAGACCGCGACCCCTTGGGGCGATTTCCCGACCGGCACGGTCGTCGTCACCGCGTTCGTGGTGGTATCCACGATGGACACCTCATGATCCCTGGCGGCAGTCACATACGCCGTCGCTCCGTCTGGACTGATCGCGATGCCCCGCGGCGCGCGCCCAACGGGAATAGTGGCGGTAACTTCATTTTTCGCCGTATCAATCACGGAGACCGAATTGCTCTGCACATTGGTCACATACAGTGTGGGGCCTCCGGTGCACGCTTTGGTCTCAAAGAAACAGAGGGGAACCGCCTCAAAATCCGGGGTCTCTGGGACCTCCGCGCACGTGAGCGAGCCGCCAGTGAACCCCAGGCTTGTACAGCTTTCTCCGCCCAGGGTCGCACCGTCACATTCCTCGCCAGGTTCAATGCCGCCATTGCCACACAGCGATTCGGGCACGAAACATTGGCAACTTTGCTGCCACTGAAACCGCGCGGCGATCTCGCGCACTTCCGTGCTCCCGCGCGGGCGAATGCGAATTTTATCCAGGAACAGCGCGAAGCCGCCTTCAATCTGCGCCTTCGCTTGCGAGAGATTGAATTCCTCAAGAAAAGGAACCTCCCCCAAACGCACCACCGTGGTTTCATTCTCGATGATTTTGGAGACGCCGTTACTATCGCGGATTTCCACGCCAATTTTATACTTGGCGCTGGGCAGTTCGTTGAAATTGACCACCACCGCGAATCCACTGCGCAGGGCTTGAGGAAAATCCTTATACCCATTGGCGACGTCCGCGCGGGCCGTGCAGCAGGGGATGGTCTGTAGGTTGACGCCATTCACCCGGAGGTGAACGGAGGCGATGGAGACTCCAGTCTTGTTGGAAAACGCCCACCCAGACACTAACCCCTTCCCGCCCACGGTCGACGAAGCAAAGTTCGTGGGATTTTCTAACGTCGCGAGGATGGTATCCGCTTCTCCTGCCGCACGCACGATGCGCTCGATAGTCGCCGGAGGTTGAGGCGCGGCGGCGCTTTGCGCGGAAGTCCCACTGTTTTCCGCGCGAATCAGCGCCAGGGTTTGCGTCTCTGGTTGCCACGCGAGTCGGACCGTCACTTCCCGGTCCTCCGTGGTGGCGTCAGCATCTTGCGCGAGCACCTGCTTGATGACGATGTCTTGGCCGTCGAGATTGACCTCGGCCGCCAGCAGATTCAGGCTGTTGAGAAAAGAAAAGCCGCCGACCCGGATCGCGGTGATTTTTCGTTCGATGATGGTTGGCGCGGCTACGTTATCGCGAATTTCTAGTCTGAGCGTGTGATCCCCCGCAGTGAGGTTACTGAAATTCACTCCGCGCCCAAAGCCGCTGAGTAGCGCTTGCGCGCCGCGCGCCTGCGCCACATCGGCCCGTTCGCCGCAACAGGCGATGTCACCAGTATCCGTCCCATCGACAAAGAGTTTCACCGTCACTGGCGTATTGGGGGTCGTCGAGTAGGCCCAGCCCGCGATCAGCCCAATGCCGGTGAGGCGCTGTTCATTCGTTGGCGTCTCCCAGGTCGCGACAATCTCCGCGCGACTCGGGGTCCCCCAGAGCAACAGGAGGCAGCCGAGCAGGGTTCGCAGCATCATCTTGTGTATCCAGTTCATATAGTGTTTCCGTCTGTTTGCTTACAGGAAGTAACAAAGTGTCCGTCACTTTGAGGTTGACGCCGGCGCGGCCAGCGCCACGACACACAGGCCGGCGGCATTCGCGCGCTGGACAACCGTCGTCCGCTCCAAGACCAGGGTTTTGTGGGCTTCGACCGCCAGCACCGCCGCTTGCACTTCTTGCATCACGGCTACCGTGTCGGGACCAATCGTTGGGACATCGAAGCGCAGGTCCTGCTGGGGTTTGCTGACTTTGACGATCACCGTCCCCGCACCACCCAACGTGCCGCCGCGACGAATCGCCGCGTTGGTGCCTTCTACCCCTTCAACCGCGAGCACGGTGCCACGCTTGACGATGACGCTCTGCCCAATATCCCACCGGCCAATCTCTTTCGCGACCGTGAAGCCGAGCCGAATATCTTCCCACTGTTGCGCATCGGGTTCCGTCGTCGTCAGTGGCCCTTCCCCCGGCACGAGCGCCGAGAGCAACTGGGTGGAGTCCACCACGGCAATCCCCTCGCTCTCCAACTCGCGCGCCACGCCGCGCAGGATCACATCGTCCTTGAGGCTAGACAGGGTGCGAATAAAAGCCATGCCACGCGCATCCGGCTGAAAATGGGCGAACGCGCCCGCCTTGCTGATTCCGCCCGCCATGACCGCCTGGGTCACTCCGGCCTGGTGAAAGGTTTCGATGATTTTGCCTAATTCGCCGACGCGGACCCACGTAACCGTTGGCACCAGCGTGACGATCTCGTCTGGCGTCTCGCCCGTGTGCGCCACCGCCACAATCTCCACGCCTTCGCGTTGGGCCGCTGCGGTTAATAACAAGGGAAACCGTCCGTTTCCGGCAATGAGTCCTAACCGCGGCATCAGTAGAGACCTCTGCGTCTAGAGGAGTTCGCCGTCACCTTCGGGATCAGCAGTGCCCCGCGGGCGACACAGGCCACGTTGCGAAGCCGCGATGAATTCAATCAGATGTGCAACCGTTGGCGAAGAAGGCGCGTCTTCCCGCATCCGCGCCAACGCCTCTTTGAGTGGCAGACCTTCCGCGAACAGCGTGCGGTAGGCTTTCTTGAGTAACGAAATGTCGTCCGCCGACACCCCGCGCCGTTTGAGTCCGATCAGATTGAGGCCGTGCAGATGCGCGCGATCGCCGGTCGCCGTGCAATACGGGGGAACATCTTGTGAGACCATCGCCCCTCCCGCGAGGAGCGCCGATTCGCCGATCCGTGTGAACTGGTGAATCGCCACTAATCCCCCAACCGTCACGAAACTTTCCACTGTCACATGCCCGGCCAGCGTCGCCCCGTTGGCCAGCACCACATGATCGGCGATCCGGCAATCATGCGCCACATGCGAATAATTCATAAAAAGGTTGTGGTTCCCCACCCGCGTCACCATTCCTCCCCCCGTCGTACCGAGGTGAAGCGTGGCGAACTCACGAATGGCGTTCCCATCACCAATGATCAGTTCACTGTTTTCGCCCTGATATTTCTTATCTTGCGGAATCGCCCCGACACTGGCGAATTGGAAGATGCGATTATCGCACCCAATCGTCGTGCGTCCCTCAATCACGGCGTGGGGACCAATGTAGCTACGGGCGCCAATGCGAACCTGGGGGCCAATGACCGCGTAGGGGCCCACTTCCACCTCTGGTCCCAGTTCCGCGCCAGGGGCAATGACGGCCGAGGGGTGAATCTTCGACAACGTCGAGGTCACAGGGGCACCTCGCGGGTCGGCTCAGTCCCTAACGCCACGGTAAATTCCAACTCCGCCGCGACTTTCCCGTCAACCAGCGCGGCCCCACGCATTTTCCAGAACGGGCCGCGGCGGCGTAGGGCCTCGACCTCTAACCGAACCTGATCCCCTGGAATAACTTGCTGGCGAAACCGCACGTGATCCAAGGCGGTGAGCATGGCGATCTGTCCATCTTTCTGGGGGTCTGGCGCGGTCATCCGTGCGAGAATGCCACCGGCCTGCACCACGGCTTCACACAACAGGACCCCGGGCATAATCGGACGGCCGGGAAAGTGGCCGGTAAAAAAGGGCTCGTTGATCGTGACATTCTTGAGGGCCACGATACGTTTTCCCACCTCCACCTCAATCACGCGATCCACTAGCAAGAACGGATAGCGATGAGGTAGGAGGGCCGCGATATCAAACGATTCCATGAAAGAGATTAGTTAGCCGTCGGAGTTTTCTCACCAGCTTGCGAGACTTTCGCTGGCCCTTTTTCGTTGTATGTCTTGATGATCGACTCAGTCAGGTCGATGGTCTTCGCGCCGTACAGCACGACGGTGTTATTCCCTTCGAGAATCACCGTGTAGCTGCCCTGCTCGCCCAAGGCTTGCACAACCTGCCGGAGGTCTTCCAAAATACGGCCAGTCAAATCCCGATCTTTAATCTGCAATTCTTGTTGCAAATCCTTGTAGGAGCGCTCGAAATCGCGCAGTTTCTGGCGGTAATCCTGTTCGAGGTTGTCCCGTTCGTCTTCTTTGAGCAGGAGCCCTTTCTTTTCGAGTTCCTCTTTCAGTTTCTCGACCTCGCTCTTGCGGCGTTCCAAGCTCTGTTCCGCTTTTTCGACTTCCTTCTTGAACTTCTCTTTGGCCACTTTTCCCGCTTCACACTCATTGAGCGCGCGTTGCAGGTCCACATAGCCAATCCTCAAGGCGTCCTGGGCCGTGGCCTGTGGAATCCACCCCAACACTCCAGCCAACACCAATGCCGCAATCAGAATACGCATAATAAATACATCCCCTCTTGTACTACGACCTTTGCAAAGTCTTCCTTAGTGGCGTTCCCAGCTCACACGCTAGAACGGCGAACCACCGCCACCACTGCTGCCAGTATACCGACCGCCGCCTTGACCGATGCCAAATCCACCGAATGAAAAATGTATGGTACTGGTCTTTTCGTCGCTCTTGGCATTGAGTGCCCGACCCAGCTCAATACGAATCGGGCCAAACGGCGAACGCCAGCGAATCCCCGCGCCCACGGAATAGCGGAGGTCCGATAAGTCCAACCCTTGTTCATGGGTGAAGGCGTTGCCCAAATCCGCGAACACCAACCCTTTGAGATTCAATTGCTGCACGAGCGGGAATATCAGTTCATTGTTGAGAATCAGCTCTTCGCTCCCACCGATCGGCCGGCGATAGGTTTTGCGACGCCCCCCACTCCCATTATTAAGCACGACCGTCACTTTTTCGCGCGGGCCAAGGCTGCGTTCGCCAAATCCACGCACCGAATTGATCCCACCGGGGAAATAGCGGTCAAAGAGCGGGAGGTCGTCCTTGAGCACGGCTGTGCGTTTACTGCCAACGTGCGCTTCCTCGGTGAAACTAATATCGCCCACGCCATACCCAAAGAAGCCCCCAGTCATCAGCGTGAATTGTCCCCAGCTTGGGCTGCGGTAGACCGGAATGAAGAAGCGCGCTTCGAGTTCCGCTTTTTTATAATCGGTGGACCCGCCCAGTCCGGCGTAGCCAAACGACAGTTGTTGGAAAGAGCCTTCGGTGGGGTCCTGGGGATTGTTCAAGGTGTTGCGCGAAAAATTTGGCGTGAAGAGCCCTGAGGCTTTCTTGCCGCGTTCAGCGCGAATCGCCGACGGCGTGATGTCATCAAAGTTGCTGATCTTCGACTGTTCATACTGATAGTTCATGCCGAAGTAGACATCTTCGAGCGGGTAGCCCCACGCGGACTCAAATCCCAATGATGCCAGTGGGTACGACGTCCGGAGCCCGGCCCCAGTCCCGGAACGGTCAAAGTCCTCGAAAGCGAAGCGCCAGTCGAAAATATCTCCACCAAGCGAAAAGCGGGTATCGAAGGCGTAGGGATCGGAAAAGCTGATAACCGAATTTTTGTAGCGCGTGCCGATACTGGCCCCGATTATCAGAGATTGTCCACGGCCCATGAGATTATTCTCTTGGACCCGGGCGGTGGCGACGATACTCGTGGAGGAATTGAAGCCCGCGCCCACGCTGAACGCTCCGGTTTGCGCCTCTTTGACATCGACAAGGACGTTGAGCAGGTCATTTTTCACGCCCCGCTGCGTGGCCAAGTTGACATCCTCGAAGAAGCCAAGCCGTTGCACCCGCTCTTTGCTGAGCTGCAGGGCGGACGCGGAAAACAGCCCTTGTTCTTCGACCCGTAACTCACGACGGATTACTTTATCGCGGGTTTTCGTATTCCCCGCGATTTCGACTCGGTCAACGTAGACTTCGGGTCCTTTATCGACTCGATAGTGAATGTTCACGACCTTCTTTTCTGGATTGACGGCGGTCTCAGGCTCCACGTTCACGAACGCGTATCCTTGGTCACTAAAGTACCCCGTGAGACGAAAGACATCATCGCGCAAGATACTCGCCTTGAACGTCTTCCCCGGCTCCAGCGTAATGAAGTTTTTGGCCAGGTCCGCGCCCCCTGGCACGTCACCAGTGAACCCCACCTCGCCAATGGTGAACTGTTCGCCCTCGTCGATGCGGAGGGTCACATATAACCCATCTTCTTTCCGTTCGACCTTCGGTTCATCGATACGGACGTTGATGTATCCGTTGTCGTAATAATA
>JANMSE010000269.1:0-3075 GCA_031389045.1 Deltaproteobacteria bacterium
GCCGGTTAGCACGACGGCGTTTACAACGCTTTCCGGTGCCTCAGACCCCGATACGTTCGCGTGCGCACTAACAGAGGTGGGGGCAACAGATATTTCTGTCAATGATTCCTCGATTACCGTCGTATGCACGGACTTGTGACGAGCCAGGTCGGCCACGGTCGTCTCACGCGGTAGGTGCCTTCCGTAATCGGCGCCGCAGTCCTCCGGAGTGTCTCCGCAGGACTGCGCACGTCTAAATCAGACCACACGAGATTGGCACAGTCACCAGTGTGGAAACGATGCCCGAGAGGCGGGGAAACCCGCTGGTGTAGGGGCGACCGGCCTCGCCCCTACAAAGGGTGACTGCAGGAGTGTATGAATCTTCCGTGGTTCGATTTAGACACGTGGGCCGCCAGTTTGACAGGAGATGGAAAAATGAAATGCTCACCGCTCATGGCGAGGAAGTCTCCCCGAACTCCAAGCCGTTGGCTGCAGGGAATCCTGGTGAGTCTGGTCTTGAGCACGGGACTGGTAGACGCTGCGTATGCGCTCGGCCCTGCAGCGGCGGCCTTACCCGGGCAGCTCTCCTTACAGGACGGGAAGCTGACCGCCCGGCTCATCGCCACGCCGCTCCGGCAAGTGATGGAAGAGGTGAGCAGGTTGAGCGGGGCACGGGTCCGGTGGCTGAGCAGCCAGGCGGCGGAGAAGCCGGTGTCGGTGGGGTTTACCGCTCTCCCCTTGCCTGAAGCGCTCCGGCGGATTCTCGGGGAGACAAACTTTCTGCTCTTCTACGCCCCGGGAGGAGAAGGCACGACGCTAACCCAGATCTGGATCTCCTCCAAGGGAACGGGCGGCGGGCAGCCAGGATTCCCACCACGGCTGGCCACGCAGGCACCACTATCGCCCGCCTCTGACTCCCAGAGTGAGAACGCTGTGGAAGGACAGGCGGGGCTTACCGCCATGCCGGTTGATGTACTGATCCAGACCGCCGTGGGCGCGGAGGATACTTCCCTACGCGTAGAGGCAATAGCGCAATTAGGGGAGTACGCCCCGGCGGACCCGAAGGTTAAGGAGATCCTTTCCCATCTCGCCTCCAATGACAGTAACCCACAGGTGCGGGCGTCCGCTGCCGAGGTTCTGGCAGGAATGGAGTGAGGGAGAGCGCTCGTGAGGATCAGGGCTTGAATCATAAAGCGAGTTGCCTGGATGAAGGGAAGCGCAATCCAGGAGGGCGCGCGGGGAGAGCAAGCCTCCGGATTCCACTCCGGGCCATCCGGGTTACAGGGCTCGCACTGATTCGGTACTCTGAACTTACAGACCCGCTTTACCGGAGCACCCGTTGCCACAACAGCTTCACAATGACTGGCCATCCCCAAATCAACGGCGCGCGCCGTTGCCGTTCAGTCAGCTCGATCCGCACCCCTGTATGCCGCTCAAGTTTCCACAACGAATAGGGCAGCCAATCGCCAAAAGTGAAGGCTGATTTCAGCAAGCGCAGGGCATACAGTCCCTTGGCGAGGACACTGCGAACACGCCAATCACGCCGGAGCGTCTTGCGTCGGGACGCTGGCAACATCACGTGCAAGCGGTCTTCGTTCCCGTGCAACTCCAAGAGACCGTATCGTTGCAGTTCTCGTAAGGCAGCATACGCCACCTGCTGATAGCGTTCAGGAGCCGCTTGATAGAGACCAGCTATCGTTGTGGGATTTTCTGGCCGTAGTTCAGCCCGATAGGTCGCCTGAAATCCACAATGCCAGAGCGCGTCCGAGCGCAAGGGTTCCTTTTCAGCTTCGACCGGCAGCAACGCCACCGCCCGCAGCACCATCGTCAAGATCGCCTGCTCAAGGGCATGCACAACCGCGGTACGAACAGACTCGTCCCGTGTGTACACCAAGAGGACCGGCTGACAGAACCGCGCCCAGATTCCGGTATGGACACTGCGCAACGACACCGCGTACGCAAACTGTTTCGTGGACATCACCGCGTACTTCGCGCGGATGATCTTCCCTTCATACGCTACCTCTATATAGAAAACGTTCGGAGGCAGGAGCGCGTTGAGTATCGCCAACACCCGCGAAGGAAACACCGCTCGGTAGGAATCGACGAGCGCGTAGAAATCCAGCACCCCATTCTCGACTTCGCCAGTGCGCAAGCATGACCCGTAAAAAAGAATAGCGGCGACGCCAGCTCCAAGCTGTCCACGAATCGCCTCGGCAACCGCCTCCGCGGCAGCGGACGCCGAGCGTGATATTTCAGTTGTCACTAATTGGGTCAACATTACTGAGAGGTCTCTCCTATTTTTCCTTTAAGCTGAATGCTGAGAACTGAACGCTTTTCTTTTACGCCCTGACAAACCGCACTCGCCGGTCGGCACTGATACGCACCGCCCGTCCTGGTTGTGGCGCGAACATCTCACCATCCAACACAAGTCCACAATCCAGGCGCAACTCAGCTTCGTGCACATTGCGACTCGTATATCCCGTCTCTGGCGTGATAGAGGCAGGTGGCCGACCACGGAGAATGCCAGGCACCGCGCGCAACGGACACCGCACATCACCAGCAATCGCGGTAACACGCACATCCGCCTGCTCTTGCCCCCAAAATGGGCGGATGTTCAAGAACAAACGTTCTAATGTGGTCGCGAACACCAAGAGAAAATTTTCGGGTTGCAGCACTTGCCCATCAAGCCGAATCCGCATCGCGTCCGGTTGTAAAATTCCCACGCGGGACCCCGCCATCAGTCGCGCGATCAGCGTCCCAATCACTACGCTGGACCCAAAGATGCCTTGGGCACGCCCATCGGGAAATACTCTATGGGTCAACTCAATCGCGCGACACACCAGCCCCACGCCCATACACATCCCGTAATGCGCGGGAGAAGCATCGCCAAACTCGAGCCGTAGTACGGCGCGTTCCACCAGCCGCTGTTGCACGCCACCATTGCGCGCGGCGTACAAGAGCGCCTCCAACGCCGTCACAGGATCGCGCTGGCTGCCAATATCCAAGGCATTCATGTTGGTCCGCCCACCACGTAACGGCGCGATCAGCGGCACCCGCGCAAAGTGTCCGTTGGCGAGGACTTCCGAAAGTGTCCGC
>JANMSE010000275.1:0-8110 GCA_031389045.1 Deltaproteobacteria bacterium
CGTTTCTTCAGTCTGAGGGCTGTCTGCTGATCGATCCCTTCATCTCCGCGTGCAAGGCTAAGCGCGGTGCGCAGTTCGTCGTGTGGCAGTCTTTGCATGCCGACCAATAAGCGGCAGCAGGAGCCGTCGCCTCCGCGCCAGACCTCGATGAAGGAGTCAAGACGCTTCCAACCACGCAGATTGAAGTACCCGACACAGAAGTCCGCCCGTTCAGAGAGCCGTAGCGTGTCTTGTAGCGCTGGCAGAAGGGATATAGCGATATTGTCGAAGATGCGCGGCATAATCTGTTTTCCGTAGCACTTCCACGAGAAAGCGAAAAGGGTCACAATCAGCGCGATGCCAGATCGACCACTTTATCCTTCACTGCAGGAGGACTGATGCCACACCTTCAGCCAATCGCGACCAATCTCTGGGTGATTGATTTTCCCTTGCGCGTGGGAGGATTACAGCTTGGCACCCGCACGACCGTGGTGCGACTTGCCAGCGGGGGGTTATGGCTGCATTCGCCTGGCCCGTTGCGACCAGAGCAAGTGACCGCAGTGATAGCACTCGGACCAGTGCAGGCGCTGGTGGCACCGAATGCGCTGCATCACCTCTCTCTGGTGCAAAACGTCCGCTCTTTTCCACGAGCAACCGTCTATGTCTCCCCTGCCCTGCCAGCAAAACTCAAACTTCCCTTTCCGCTTGAAATCTTAAGCGATGAACCACCAGCCCTTTGGAGAGACGAGATTTCACAACACCTAGTCGGTGGTATTCCGAAACTCCAGGAGGTCGTCTTTCTCCATCGCGCCAGCCGTACTCTCGTACTTACCGACTTGGCCTTTCACATTCGCCATTCGGACTCGTGGTTTACTCGTCTCTTCATGCGCCTGAACGGAGCCTATGGTCACTTCGGACCGTCACGTATCTTGCGGTCGATGGTCAAGGATCGAGCAGCATTCCGCGCCTCGCTTAATCGCATGCAGGAGTGGGATTTTGACCGTGTGATTGTCTCTCATGGTGAGGTACTTGAGAGTGGCGGGAAACAGGCCATGCAAGCGCAGTATGCTTGGGTATAATAGCCCTACAATGAAACGCATCCATCTCTTTGAATTTGAAGATTTACCGTGGTTTCCGCAGAGCATCCGTGCCTGTATGCAAGACCATCTGCGATTCGTGGGAGATTTGTCCGCTCCAGTCTATAAGGGCTTTGTCGAGAAACTTAGACCGGCAATGGAACGCAGCGGACAGCGGACAATTCTTGACCTCTGTTCCGGCAGCGGCGGACCCGTGCGAACGATCTTGCGGCTGTTACAGACACAGAACTTTGAAGCAACAGCACACGTCACGGATCTGTTCCCCAACGTGGCAGCGTACCGGCAACTTGAACGTACCAGTAACGGAACCATCCAGGGTTGCGACTCTCCGGTCAATGCGACAAACGTTCCACCTGAACTTAGTGGATTTCGCCTACTCGCGAACGGGTTCCATCACTTTCAGCCTCAGGATGCTGGGCTGGTGTTGGCCGACGCCATAAAACGTCAGCATGGGATTGCGGTGATTGAGATGGTTAGCCGCTCCCCCCTGGCCTTCTTCTCTGTCTTCCTCGCCTTTGTGGCGATGTTTGTTACTACACCTTTTGTGAGGCCATTTCGTGCTTCTCGATTGTTCTTGACGTATCTTTTGCCTCTCGCTCCACTCTGTACCTTATGGGACGGACTTGTGTCCTGTCTCAGAGTGTATTCCCCTGCCGAGCTTCGAACGCTGGTTTCGCAGCTTGGGGTCACGACCTACGAGTGGGATATCGGCGAAATCCGATTTGGCCCTGGGGTCGTTACCTACCTGATTGGTACGCCACGTCTGCCTTAATAAGGTCACCTCACACTGAAGCCTGAGCAAGAAAATCTAGTACCGCCCGATTAAAGGCTTCGGGTTGGTCAATATTGGGAGCATGACCGGCATCAGCAATAACGACTTTCTGTGCTCCAGGAGTTTTACTCGCCATATAGTCCGTTGCGGCAAAATACGCCTCATCCTTCGAGCCCACTAAGACAAGAGTGGGCACCTTGATCGTTTCTAATGAGCTGATGACTCGGGCATCCTTCTGGGCAAGCATCCCACGAGCCGCACGGGCAAGCCCCTCGGCTGACCGATGGGTACAGGCAAGCACTTCTACGCTCCGCCCTAATGCGGCTAACCCTTTGGTCTCGTAGGTTTGCGCCATCGCCTCAGCACGTTTGTTCCACCCGGTGCGCGCTTCGTCTTTTTTGTAGCCAGGACCAGTATCAAAGAGCATGAGGGCTTTGCAGCGGGTCGGATGGGTGGCATGGAAGGACAGGGTCATAAAACCACCCAACGAATGTCCGCCCATGATGGCGTGCTCGGCACCATGCGTATCCAGCAACGCGGCCATATCACCAATAGTTAATGCTTCCGAGTACGCCGCGATATCCTCCGGGTAATCTGAACGCCCGTGGCCACGCATATCCCAGACAATGACGCGGTAGTGTTGCGATAGGGCAGCAAGGTTCGCTTTCCACATCTCCGCGGTCGCACTAAACCCATGCGTCAACAGCATGGTCGGCCCCGCGCCGTGGACTTTGTAGTAAATGTTGACCCCGTTGCGATTGAGTGTTGGCATTCTCCCTCCATACTCTAGGCAAACATGCCGAGCGTTGGAAATTCACCGCGCAGCAACGACGTGGTGTCGGCATACCCAAGCCATTCCTTAATCATCGTCGCGTACACACGGCGGAAATCCATCGTATGCAGCAGGTTCCCTTCATCAAGATTCGTCAGACTGACTGGGGTTCCGTAGAGTCCCCCTTTCATCGTCTCACCCAGCACGAACATCGGTGTTGCCGTACCGTGGTCGGTTCCTTTGCTCACATTCTCCGGGATGCGGCGGCCAAACTCAGTAAACACCATGATGGCCACGTCATTCGCGCGACCAAGACGCTTGATGTCGTCCATGAACGCGCGCAACGCATCGGCCGCATACGTCAATAATCTGGCGTGTACATCATTCTGATAGACGTGGGTATCAAACGGATTGCCGACATAGCTGACGTAGTACAGACGCGTCGGCAGCGCGGCTTTGATTAAAGCCGCCACCTTGCGCAGGTCCAAACCAAGCCCGGCAGCCGCGGCTCCGTAATCCACCGGGGTTTTGTAGTCCGCCCATGCCTGACGAACGAACGCGGCACTGTCCGTGGCGTTAGCAGCAATCGTTGAGAGATAATCGAGTGACGGATTCCCGGTCTCCCGCGCCCGGCTCAGCCGTTGAAAGATCGGTTGCTCTTGATAGACACCACTGCGGGTGAAACCGGCGGGATCATAAAACGTCAAGGGCGAATGATTACGTGCCCGAACCGCGAGCGACTGTGCCGTCGCGACGTTGACGATGAAGTTCTGTCGCCCTTCGGGGTCCATGCCGTCCGCTAACCGCCCGACCCAGCCCAGCTTCTCACCCATACGCGGGAGCCCAGTGTGCCAGAAGCCCATCGACTCAAAGTGCGACAGCGAGGGCTTCTCGTAACCACAGCCATGCACGATCGCCAGCTTCCCATCCTTATAAAGCCGCTCAAAGCCAATCATGGCGGGATGAAAGCCAAAATGATCATCAATCTTGCGCACCTGATTGGCGGGAATGGCGATGGTGGGCCGCTGACGATAGTAGGCATCATCGGCATACGGCACGATGGTATTGACGCCGTCGTTGCCGCCGGTCAGCTCGACCACGAGCAAAATCCGGTCGGGATTGGCACGTGCTTCCTCCGTCGCGGCCAGCGCGGTCGCGGTGGTGCGAAAGAAAGATGGTAACCCAGCGGTAAGCCCCAGGCCGTAGAGGCCAAGTCGCAACATATCACGGCGGGTGAAATTTTTGTCGAAGCATAATCGTTTAGCCATAACTTCTCCTGATCCCTCTCGCCCTACTCCTCTCCCAGCCGGGCAATGGTATTAAGCTACGAACCGGGGGTTGAAACCCCCGGCTACCCTCAAATGCCGCTCCGCGGCATATCTGGCCTCGCGGAGCGAGGCGATGAAGGTAGCCGGGGAGTTCAGTCCCCGGCGAGAGGTGGCGTGGAGGCGGTTTCTCCCACGGCACAATTTCCCTTAACTTAATGCCATTGCCCAGCCGGGAGAGGGAACCTGAATCCATAGCGATCACCCTAACTGATACTCCGGGGTGCTCATAATCAAATGAACTAAAAGACGAAGCGGCTCCTCCAGGTAGGTTTCAGCGGA
Source organism: Deltaproteobacteria bacterium (assembly GCA_031389045.1). GTDB lineage: Bacteria > Desulfobacterota > Binatia > Bin18 > Bin18 > JABFSC01. The sequence goes on from JANMSE010000275.1 coordinate 4,228, forward strand.
CTCGATCTGATCCTGCCCCAACTCCTTCGTCAAAAAGTCGATCAACCCCTGGCGATCCTCCGCCGCGAGCGGCACCCGCAGAAAGCGCGCGAGACAATAGTCAACCACGTCCGTCGTCGTGCGCAGACGGGCGCTCCTCACCATCTGTGCCAGATTCAATTGCGCGGGTTGGCGCGGAATGGCTTTCACCCGACGAAACGCCTCAAGCCACCCCTGGGTGCTGCCATAGCGGGTGTTAAAGTCCTCGTCCGCGTCCGCCATCATGTTGAACATCGACATCGAGTTGTCCGCCATCGCGGGTCCGCCCCCTTCAATCGTGGCCTTGGTGATGTCGTAGCCCTGGGCGATTTTGATCGCGACCTCACGATTAGTGTCGGGCATCTGATGGTCTGGCGCTTGGAAATTGGCGGCATCGGGAAACAGGACATCGCGCGCCACATTGCCCCGTTGCAGCAAAAGAGCGGGCGTAATCCAGCTTCGTCCCCCTTCCCAGCCAGCAACGTTGGGCGGATGAAACAGCTCCTGACCAAGCCCGCGTGTGGTCGCGTTGAAATCAGGCATCCCCGGAATCTCGGTGAGTCCCAGTTTCCGATAGGTGGACACGAGCAAATGCACCGGGTTCTTGATCTGCGTACCATACGACGGGGGACTATACAGGTCGCGCGAGAGAAACAGCGTCGTGAGGAATGGCGAGAGGGCGTATTTACCCTCTTTCAGCATCTTGCCCAACTGTGTCACCAGTTCCGGTGACGGGTCCTCGCGAACAAAATAGCGATAGAGCTTCGCGGCGATAAAGCGCGCGGCCACATCCTGTTCAAGAATAATGTCGATCACTTCCACGCCATCGAACGTACCACGCCGACCAAGGAACGTTTTCTCTCCGTCATCATGGAGTTCCGGCTTGACGACGAATTTGAGGCTGTCGTTGGTCCATCCGGTGAAGGCCCGCGCGGCTTCACGAATGTCGGTCTCGGTGTAATTGCCAACACCCATCGTGAAGAGTTCGAGAATTTCCCGTCCAAAATTTTCGTTAGGATTGCCTTTGACGTTCTCTCCCGCATCAAGATAGACGAGCATCGCGGGGTCCTTGGCCACGCCGATGAGCAGGTCGCGGAAATTGCCGTTGGCATGTTTATGGAACAGCGCTAGTTGTTGCAGCAGCTTGCGATAGTCCCGCACCTTGTCATCCGACGTGGCGAAATGGCCGTGCCAGAACAGCGCGAGTTTTTCTTCCAGCGGTCGCTTGGTGGTCAGCATCCGTTGCGCCCACCACTGGCCTACCCGGCGTATTTCGAGATAGTCCGCCCGCAGCCAGTAAAAGAAGCGGTTGACCACGGGTTGCAGAGGTCGATCTCCGCCCGGTTTGACTTTCACGCCCATCGCCTCGCCAGTGGCGCGCGCGATACGAACCGCATCAACCCGACTCTTGGGAAACGGTTCAACTGGGGGGTCGAAGATGCCCGATTCCTCAAAAGGCGGGAGGTTCTCGTTCTGGACCTTGTGGAATTCGACGAGTGACCGCACCGCGGCTTGGGGCGTCATGGCGGCCAGACGATCCACTTCCTCAGGAGTCCCACCGAACCCAGCACGCTCCAGTAAATGAGCCGCGCGATCACGACTCCAGTCCTTCGCCGTCAGCGGTGTGAGATCCCCAACCCAGGAGTCGGGACCAGCCCGGAGGTCGGACTTTTCCTCGGCGGCGTATACCAAAGGCAGCACAACCAATGTCAGGAATACGCCAATCGCACGGGCGATATATCCAACCGAACAGCGATACCTCATACGGTTCCTCCTTATCCTTGATCTCCCTCATTATTTCCCATCCACCGAAAACGCTAACAACACATTCCCCGCCAATCCACCAAACTGCCCGTAGCCAGAGTTCGTGTAGACTACCCCACCAACGATCGTCGGCCCGGAGGCGTCAAATGATCCGCCGTTCGCCTTCACCCCATTGACCGTTTTGTACTCCTGGTTCGCATCGTGATCCCAAAGCACTTTGCCATCTTTTGTCGAATAGGCCCGAATATGACTGTCTTCCGAGCCAGAGAACACGACGCCCGGCATCACCGAAATCGCGGCGGACTGCGCCGGACTACAGCTTTTGCGCTCGCCACAACTGGAAGGTGGCACGGACCAGACTTTTTCACCGGTCGCCAACCGATAGGCATGAATCCCGCCACCAACCTTGGGATCCAAAAGCGCGATCGATCCCAACTCAGGATGCTTGGTGAGCGTCATGCCAATATCCGATACGGCCACGTACATGAATTCGGTATCCGCCGCCGGTCCCCACTGCACGCCACCCGCGAGCCCACCTTTGCCAGCCCGTTGCTCCCACAAGCGCTTCCCGTTGTTGTCGGGATCAATGCCAAACACCATGCCGGACTTTTGCCCAGCCACCAGCACGCGTTTGCCATCGGCGAGTTTTTGGAGAATTGGCGATGAGCCAAAATCGAGGTCTGGGCCTTTTGCTCTTGGACAATTGCTCTCGTCCGCCGAGCCGCACGCGACGTTCCAGGCATCGTTCGCCAGGAACTGCTCGGACCACAGCAGCTTGCCGGTCTTCATATCGAAGGCGACAATCGCATCGCTCGTTTTTGTCGCGGGGTCGGAATAATTATCTCCCGTTGTGACATAGATTCTGCCGGCCTCAACGTCCAACGTCGGCGACGACCAGATCGACGCTCCCGCGGGCCCGTATTGCTGCACGCCGCCTTGGTTCTTCCAAGTCGGCTTCGGTTCCTCGAGAATCGTGTAGGTCCGCCAAATCTGTTTGCCGGTGGTGGCATCCAGGGCCACGAGATTGCCACGGAAGGTACAGCACTCATATCTGGGATCGGCACCGGAGGCTTCCTCAAGCGAGGTCACCGGCACATACAAACGCCCATCGTGAAATTTCGGCGACCCGGTCACACGGGCAATGGGATGCGTCTCCACCTTGGTTTGCCACACCTCGGCACCAGTGCGCGCATCGACGGCATGAACCGTGGCCGACACGTCACCAAAATAGGCCACGTATTTGGCCGCGCCCGCCCCAGTGCCGGGAAAAGGCACCACGGTGATGGCGGTGCGAATACCAGTGGGATTCTTGATCGCCCAATAGACGCACCCAGTCTTGGCATCAAGCGAGTAGACTTGCCCGCGTAACGTGCCAACAAAAATGCGTCCGCCAACGACCGTCGGTTGCGAGGCCACGGTGCCCGCCGGATAACCAAAGGCCCACTTGAGTTTCAGATTCGGCACTTGCGCGGCTGTCAGACCCGCGTGTTCCGCCGTTTGCGCGCGCGTGTTCGCCAGATTCACGCCCCAACCATTCCACTGTGGCGCACCATCAGTGACGGTAAATTCCCCTGGTGCTTGTGGACACATATTAGAGATCGTGGCGTTGAGTTGCTCCGCACCGAGCTGCTTGCCGGAGATGAATTCCGCCACCGAGCGCCGTTCGGAATCGCCCATCCCCATGCCGAGAAAGACCATTGGCCCGGTTAAGAGTGCATCAAGGATGTCTTCCGCCGATTTCTGTCGCAGGACACTCAGTTGCGGCGCGCGCGGGACGCTGCCGTTATGACACGAGGCGCATTTCTCTTCATAGACCTTGGAACCGTCGGCGGCGACGGGCGCGATCGCCCAGGCCGGTACACGCGCGCTCAAGAGCAGCACCAGACACGCAAACGCAAGCGTCCAAAGTTGACGTCGAGACGTTGGCTCTCTCCGCTCGACCGTCACAGTATGACTGACCATCTTTTCTCCCCCTTTTCCGACGCGATGACTGACAACAGCGTGGACTGCCCATGTACATTGAGGAAGCGACGCGCGCTGTCAAGGGTCCACAGGGCGAGCACGTGCGCTCGTCATCCATCCGGGACTTGCTGCTCAGGAC
>JANMSE010000311.1:0-14510 GCA_031389045.1 Deltaproteobacteria bacterium
GCTTGCCGGGGCAAGTGCTGCGTAGTTACGACGCGTAACCGCACAAAAACAAAGGGGGCGGTGTGCATACCGCCCCCCAATTTACGACTCTGGCATTAAGTTAAGCCAGAGTGCGATTATCAAGGATTGAGGCGTATCGGAAAAATTAAAGGAAAATCACTCAATCCCCCTCACCCTAGCCCTCTCCCAGCCGGGAGAGGGAACTTCGGACCCCTCTGAACTGAAGGCCATTGCCCAATTCACGGCCCCGTCTTTTTCTCTACTCCTCGACGATAAAATGTTCCTGCGTGAACATGGTTTTGAAGAGAGATTCCACGGTTGTCGCCTTGTATCAAGAAACTTTCTGGGCGGGAGCATAGACCTCAACCCGGTCTCTTCCATTACGTTTAGCGGCATAGAGCGCTTGGTCTGCTTGTTCCAATAACTCGTCGAGCGATTCTGGGTGATCGGTATTCACACTGGTCACCCCAAAGCTCGCGGTCACATGAACCGCTTTCCCCGCCTGGGTAAAGGACAAATCGCGGACGGCGACACAAAGTCGCTCGGCGACGAGTCGGGCTTCCGGCAATGAAGTCTCCGGCAGGAGAATAACAAACTCCTCCCCTCCATACCGCGCGCACAGATCAGTTGCCCGGCATTGCCGGGCAAAGGCCTGAGCCACTTCCTTGAGGACGAAATCCCCATACGAGTGCCCGTAGGTGTCGTTGACCGTTTTGAAGTGATCGATATCCGCCAACAGCACGGATAGAGCATGTTTATACCGCTCCGTCCGTGGGAGTTCTTCACGCAGGCGTTCCTCAACGCTGCGCCGATTCGCCAAGCCGGTCAACTCATCTTTACGCACAAGGTCCTCAAGCAGGGATTGTTGTGCTCGGAGCATCTTTTGATACCGAACAATACGCTCGCCGACCTTAATCCGTGCTTGCAACTCGGTCAAACTAAAAGGCTTGGTCAGATAATCGGCAGCTCCTAATTCAAGTCCTCGTACTTTATCTTCAAGTGCATCACGGGCGGAGGTAATAATGATGTGGAGATCGTGCAGGGTGGGGTCTTCACGGGCCTTCTGACAGAACTCGAAGCCATCCATTTCCGGCATCATCAAGTCAAGGAGCACGATATCGACGGATTGCCCACGAAGACGGGTAAAGGCATCTTTTCCATTCACGGCGGTGACGACGGTATAGCCCATGCTCTTGACCATCATGGTCACCATGTCGCGAATCTCGCGATCGTCCTCAACAATGAGGACCCCCAGTGGAAGATTTGCCTCGGATATTGAGTCCACCATAATGAATCTATAATTCCAAAAAGAATCTCCGGGGCATCTTCCCTTGCCAGTCGCGAGATGTCAAGAGAGAAGCCGCATCAAGCCTAGCAACGCGCACGCACGAATCAGCGTCCCTGCTGTCGCGACGAAGCCGCGGTCGTCACCACTGGCGACAGTTGTCCGCCCACCGCACTGAGCCAGTGCTGCAAGGCCACGGCTGGCAATGGATGGCTGATCAAATACCCTTGCACTAGGTCACACCCTAACGCGGCCAGTGCGTCCCACGTGGCCTGATTTTCGACCCCCTCCGCAACCACCTGGAGTCCTAAATCGTGCCCAAGCTCAATCGTGGCTCGGACAATGGCGGTGTCGTTGTCATTTTTCGTCAGCCCGTGCACGAACGATTTGTCGATTTTCACGGTATCCACCGGGAGTTGCCGCAGATGCGCGAGCGACGAATAGCCCGTGCCAAAATCATCAATGGCAATATGCACCCCCATCTGATGTAAATCGGCGAGGGATTGCCGCGTCTTCTCCATATCAGCGGCAATGGCGGTCTCGGTCACCTCCACCTCCAGTGAGCCTGGGTCGAGGCCCCAGGCTGTCAGGAGCCCGGCTATACGTTGTGGGAGCTGTGGGTCTTGGAGATCGCGCATCGACAAATTCACCGCCACACGGAGGTGGATTCCCTCCCGATCCCAAACGCGGCATTGGCGAATAGCTTCGTTCAGTACCCACTGACTGAGGGGCTTCATTAAACCCGATTCCTCCGCCAGCGGAAGAAAATCCTCCGGCGGTAATATGCCCCGCTGGGGATGCTGCCACCGGATCAACGCTTCCACTTGATGGATTGCTCCAGACTTCATTTCCACCTTTGGCTGGTAATGGAGGAGGAGCTGTTCCTGCTCGGGGGCCTGACGCAAATCGTGCAGCAGCAGCAGACGCGTGGGATTATACAGCTCTTCTTGTTCAGGCGAGTACAGGGCATACCCAATGCCCGTGCGCTTGGCTTGGTGAACCGCGCGGGCAGCACGCTGGAGCAAGGTATCCGCGTCTGTCCCATGTTCGGGGCAGAGGCTAATGCCGATACTGGCACTCAAGTTCACCTTATGTCCTTCAATCTCAAATGGCGGTTCCAACAGGTGTAACAACCGCCGCGCGATACGGATCGCGCCACTGGCATCCCCAATGTTCGAGAGGATCACGGCAAACTCATCTCCATTCACACGGGCAACGGTATCGGCTTTGCGTAAAGCTCCCTGCAGTCGCGGCGCGACCTGCTGCAATAAGTAATCGCCCCAGCGGTACCCAAACGTGTCATTAATGACCTGGAAACGATCTAAATCGAGATACAGGAGGGAGATGCCTTTCTTTCCTCCTGTTTGCGCGGCGCGCACGGCAGCCTCGAGTTCGGTATCGAGCAGAGTCCGATTCGGCAAGCCGGTCAGCTCGTCGTGGAGCGATTGGTGTTTGAGCGCGGCCGTTTGTGCTTCGCTTTCGGTCACGTCATGAGCGGTCAGAGCAATCCTGAGAAGCGCTTTCTCTCCACGAAAGGCGGACCCACTTACCTCTAACCGTCGCCAATCTCCCGTGGAAGAACGTACGCGAAATTTGACGGACGGGGTTGCCCCGGATTGTTGCGCCGCCTGATTGATCACGTCTTGAACAACGCTCACATCCTCGGGGTGCACATAGGTCAAAAAGTTCCGCCCCGCGAGGAGTTCCGGTTGATAGCCCAGCACACGCTCACTCGAACGACTCGTGTAGTGAATGGTCCCGTCTTCCGCCATAACGATGGCCAGATCATGCAAATTCTCGATAAGCGTGTAAAAATGCTCGACTTGGGTTTTCCGCAGACGGCGATCTTGCGTATGACGTAACTCCCGCTCAATCGCCGGAACGAGCCGAGCCAGGTTCTCCTTCATCACACAGTCACGTGCTCCAGCCCTCATTACCGCCGCCCCCGCCACATCGTCCATGCGATCCACCACCACAAATAATGGCAGCTCCAGTCCTCGGGTCTGTACTACTTGGAGGGCGGCAAGGGCATTGAAATGTGGCAGCGCATCAGCGGCCAGCACGATATCCCACGCTTGCGTCTCAAGCGCGGTAGCCATGTCGTGCTCGGTCTCAACACGTTCCCAGGTAGGCTCATAGCCGCCGTTCCGGAGTACGTTGAGCAATAAATGGACCTTCTCTATCGAGTCCTCAACAACCAAAACACGAAGCGGGGTGTGCATGTTTCCGTTCTCCTCCACCATGGTGGCTCTCATTAGAATAAGTGTTGCGCGACCTGTACCACCGTAGGTCTTCCGTCTTCAGGATGGCAAAAGAGCAGATACGGCTCTTCTCTTCCTTGCTGAGTGCATCGGCAAGGGAAGGAAAAGGTTTAGCATTCCCACATCGATTGGTCACCATCGCGGTTATGCGTTGCCTTCACAACCGATTTCCGTTAGGGATAACCACGCCGTACACCCCAAGGAGAAAAGACATGGAAAACCGCGCATCATCACTGCTCCCTGAACAATTTGGCCCCCTGCAAGGGGTTCGCATATTATCCACGGGTAGCCTCATCGCCCAACCCTACGCCGCGACGTTAGCCGCGGAGATGGGAGCGGAAGTTATTCAAGTGGAACGTCCCGGCGAAGGCGATGCGGCCTGGCGGCATTTGGGCAAGCAGCTCCCCACCAAAGATGGCAAAGGAAAAATCGCCACCACTTGGATTCAAGAACGGCGGAACGAATTCTACGTCTCCCTCGACATGAGCAAACCAGCGGGCAAAGACGTGTTCCTCAGTCTCATCAAACAGTGCGACTTGTGGATGGAAAGCTCGAAGCCCGGCTCCTACGCCAAATGGGGCCTGACCGATGATGTGGTCCTCCAAGTCAATCCGAAAATCGTCATCACCCATGTGTCGGGCTACGGACAAACTGGGCATCCTGATTATCTGGGTCGTGCTTCCTACGACATGATCGGCCAAGCCTTTGGTGGGCTGATGCACCAAACCGGTTTTCCCGATCCCGAACCGCCGGTACGCGCCAATCCCTGGACCGCCGATTATATCACCGCCCTCTTCTGTCTCTGGTCCTCGCTCGCTGGCTATATCGCCGCGCAGCGGACCGGCAAGGGCCAAGTGATTGATGTTTCACAATTTGAGTCCATTCATCGCTTGCTCTCTGGAACGATGGTGGAATACTTCACCGATGGCTTTGTCCGAGGTCGCTCGGGCAACAAGGCCACCGCCTTCCAACCGTATGACGCCTTTCAAGCAGCGGATGGCTGGGTGGTGATTGGCGCGGTGGGCCTCGCCGTCTTTTCGCGCGTCTGCACCGTCCTGGGGCTGGACCCCACTGACCCCAAATGGCAAACCGCCTGTACCGATGTGAACTCCATCGAAGGCATTGAGTTTGACGCCCTGTTGCGGGGCTGGGTCGCCGAGCGTTCGGTCACGGAAGTCGTTGAGGGGCTCAATGCCGCGCAAGTCGCGTGCTGCCCCATTATGACCTCGAAAGACATCGCCGAAGACCCGCACTACCAAGCCCGAAACGTCCACGTCGAATGGGAAGACGGACAAGCGGGCAAAGTCAAAGGCACTGGCATTACGCCAAAGTTTTCTCTCACGCCAGGGAAAATCTGGCGTGGCTCGGTCCCCGTCGGCCATGACAATGAAACCATTTACACGCACTTCGCGGGACTGACACGGGGCGAGATTATGCAGTTACGGGAAAAAGGCGTGATTTAGGAAGGGGAAACGGGGAAGAGGGAAAAAAGGAAAAAAGAGAAAAGGCCCCCGCGAAAAAGGATAAGCCATGAGAAAAATCCGACTCCTGTTACTCCTGTTACTCCCCTCCATGACTCTGATAGCCGGAGCCCAGGACAAACCCGTCCCCGGAGGGATCACCATGAGAAAAAGTGGCCTGACCGATCAATCGTCGGTAGCCCTCACCATCTACAATAGCAACATCGCCCTCGTCAAAGATCAGCGCGACCTTGAGTTGGGCGCGGGCGACAACACCCTGCAGTTCATGGATGTCGCCGCGCAAATCCTTCCCGCGACCGTCCACATCAAATCCTTGACCGATGCCCAAGGGCTGCGCGTGCTCGAACAGAACTATGAGTATGATCTCCTCAATCCCGCCAAGCTCATGGAAAAATATGTGGGCAAAGAAATCAAACTCTTCGACAAGAACAGTTACACCGGCAAGGAGGACTGGCTCGTCGGCACTCTCCTGTCGGCCAACGGCGGCTACGTCTACCAGATCGGCAACGAAATCCACATCAATCCCCCAGGGCGGGTGATTCTGCCGCAGGTGCCGGAGAATCTCATCGCTAAGCCCACGCTGGTGTGGCTCCTCCACTCAACGAAAGCCGGGAAGCAAAAGATCGAAGCTTCCTATCTGACGAACAAAATCACCTGGCAAGCGGACTACATCACCGTCCTCAGCGCGGATGACAGCAAAGCGGACCTCACCGGCTGGGTCACGATCGACAACCAGTCCGGGGCGACCTATCAGAACGCGACCCTCAAGCTCGTCGCCGGAGATGTGCATCGCGTCGAACCGGAGAAAGTCTATGCTCGCACCATGGCGATGGAAGCCGTGCCCGCCTCCCCACCTCCGCAATTTCGCGAGGAAGGGTTCTTTGAGTATCATCTCTACACCCTCGACCGACCAGCGACCGTCAAGGAGAACCAGACCAAACAGATGACGTTACTGTCCGCCACCGCCATCCCGGTCCTCAAGCGGCTCATTTTCCGGGGACAACAGGACTACTTCTACAATACCTATGAAGAAGGAAGTTTCTCCAAACAGAAAGTGAGCGTGTCCTTGGAGATCGACAACACGCAGAAGAACAACCTGGGGATGCCGCTGCCGAAAGGCACCGTGCGCGTGTACAAGGCCGACAAGGATGGGAGTTTGCAGTTCATCGGCGAGGACGCTATCGACCACACGGCCAAGGATGAGAAAGTCACCGTCAAAATGGGCGAAGCGTTTGACGTTATCGGTGAGCGCAAGCAAACCGACTTCAAGCGGATTGCCGACACCATCTCGGAGACCGCCTGGGAAATTGCCTTACGCAATCACAAGGATGTCCCCGCCAGTGTGCGCATCATCGAACCGGTTCCGGGTGACTGGGAAGTGTTGTCCGCCTCGCACAAACACGAGAAAGCCGATGCCCACACACTGCACTTTGATGTCACCGTGCCCGAGGACAAGGAGGTCAAAGTGACGTACCGCGTGCGGGCGAAGATGTAGGCGGGCAGCACTAGGGACCGGGGAACAAAGCGCACCATCCCTCTTATTTCCTCTTTTTTTGTAACTTTTGACTTTTATTTTCCACCCGTTCCTTCCGCCTTTCCTTAGACTCTCTTCTAGCTTGTAGGGCGCGCTGCACGCACCATGCCCTCTATTTTCGCCTTTCGCCTTTCGCCTTTTGATTTCTGCTCCCCGCCTTCCGTAAAAGTCTCCCTTGTTTGTCCCTCCCCTGAGGGGTACCCTGTCGAAACAAAATGATGTGGCAGTGCGGAAAGGGAGACCTCATGGGGAGCGCACGGTTTACGATTGCCGTCCTTTTGGGACTCATCTTCAACGGACCGGGATATGCCGACGAGCCAGAACGACGCTACAGGCTGACTCGCTATGACGTGCCACACACGACGGGCACGAACACGTCGCTGTTTGATCTCGCCAAGGGGGGGCAAGTCGTTATTGGCACCTATTTCACGAACCGACAAAATGCCTTTAGCGCCAGCCAGGAAAATGGAACGTTCACGCCGTATGACGTGGACGGCAGTTTCGTCAATTTTGTGATCGCTGTCAGTGATGTTGCCCTCGTCGGCAGTGCCGACCTCCCCGAGGGGAAACGAGTGGGGACAATATGGCCTCGTGAGCCATCGTCCGCGTTGTGGAAGCAGGCTCCCCTCCCCGCCTCGACACAAAAGCCCCTTCGCATCAATATGGACAACTACAAAAGTACAGCACTGCTGGGACTCAATAATCACGGCCACGTCGTTGGTGCCGTCCAAAGAGCGGACTTCACTTTTCGTGGCTTCTCGCTTACGGACGGGAAAGTGGTCTTTTTCGACTACCCCGACGCCCACAGCACCCGCGCGGAAGGGATCCGCCACGATGGCACTATCGTCGGTACGTATACCCGTGACAACGTCAATCATGGGTTCATTCTAACTCCACATGGACAATTCCAGCCCTTCGATGTTCCACAGGCGTGTGAGACCTTCCTCTTTGATACCAATGATGTCGGCGATCTCGCTGGGGCGTATGTGGATTGCGCGTCACGACAGATGCGTGGCTATGTCCTGACAAACGAGAAGCAGTTGCTGGTTGTCACTTTTCCCGGAGCGGGAACGATCGCGACGGAAGTGCATGGTCTTGACGAGCATGGGAACATCGCGGGACGGTTTGACGATGCCACCGGACGGCACGGATTTCTTGGCATTCTTGAGTAAGGTGATCCTCACGGTCCCGCCCAACTCCACTTGCTGACCGGGACCGCTTTCGGCTAGAGTGCGCGCGGTCAAACGCTCTACATTATGTTGTGAGGGAGGGACACCACGATGAAAGTCCGCGCCGCTGTCGCGCATGCTCCAGGCAAACCGCTGGCTATCGAAACCGTCGATCTCGAAGGACCCAAGGCTGGAGAAGTCCTGGTTGAAATCAAAGCGACGGGGATATGTCATACCGACGCCTATACGCTCTCCGGCGCCGATTCCGAAGGACTGTTTCCTTCGGTCCTTGGACACGAGGGCGCTGGCATTGTGGTGGAGATTGGCGGTGGCGTGACCAGTGTCCGCCCCGGCGATCATGTCATTCCGCTCTATACACCGGAATGTCGGCAGTGCGAGTATTGCCTGTCGCGCAAAACCAACCTCTGCCAGGCCATTCGTGAAACCCAAGGCAAAGGGGTCATGCCCGATGGCACCAGTCGCTTCAAACTGGGCAACACGCCGCTCTATCACTACATGGGCACTTCGACCTTCGCGAATTTCACGGTCCTTCCTGAAATCGCCGTAGCGAAAATCCGTCCGGACGCGCCCTTTGATAAGGTTTGTTACATCGGCTGTGGTGTCACCACGGGGATTGGCGCGGTGATGAATACCGCCAAAGTTGAGGCCGGAGCGAATGTCGTCGTCTTCGGCTTAGGCGGCATCGGACTCAATGTGGTCCAAGGTTGTCGTTTAGTCGGCGCCAACATGGTCGTCGGAGTTGATCTGAATCCCAAGCGGGAAACACTCGCCCGGCAATTCGGGCTGACCCATTTCGTGAATCCCAGCGAAGTGCAAGGAGATTTGGTGCCTTACTTGGTCAACCTCACCAAAGGCGGCGCGGATTATTCGTTCGAGTGCATCGGCAATGTCAACGTCATGCGCCAGGCGTTGGAGTGCTGTCACAAAGGGTGGGGAGTGTCGGTCATCATCGGGGTCGCGGCGGCGGGTACCGAAATTTCCACGCGCCCCTTCCAACTGGTCACTGGACGAGTCTGGAAGGGCACGGCGTTCGGTGGGGCACGCGGGCGCACCGATGTGCCGAGAATTGTCGATTGGTATATGGACAAAAAGATTGAGATCGATCCACTCATTACGCATCAGATGCCACTCACCGACATCAATCGCGCGTTTGATCTCATGCACGCGGGGGAATCAATTCGTTCGGTGGTCACCTACTAATCTCGGCTATGGGACCTATTTTGATCCCCCTCACCCTAGCCCTCTCCCAGCCGGGAGAGGGGACTTTCGAATCTTAAGGAGAGCACGATGAAAGCACTGGCCTTCATGGAAACCGGAAAAGTCAGCGTCATTGAGAAACCGATTCCTGATTTGGGGCCGAATGATGCCGTCATTAAAACGACGGCCGCGCTGATCTGCACGTCCGATGTGCACACGGTGAAAGGCGTGATCGCGATTCCTCCGGGCCGCGTGCTGGGGCACGAGAGCGTGGGCATCGTCTATAAAGCCGGCGCGAACGTCACGCGCTGCAAGGAAGGCGACCGGGTCACGGTCTGCGCGATTACGCCCTGTGGGCACTGCGATAATTGCCAGCGTGGATTTACTTCTCAGTGCGGTGGGATGCTCGGCGGATACAAGTTCACGACCCAGCGGGACGGGAATATGGCCGAATACTTTTTCGTCAACGACGCCGACTACAATTTGGCGCCCACGCCAAAGTCATTGAGTGATGAACAAGCGCTCTATACCACCGATATGATGACCACGGGCTTGGCCGGAGCGGAAAACGCCAACATCCCACCCGGTGGGACCGTGGCCGTGTTTGCCCAGGGGCCGGTTGGGCTGTGCTCAACGATGATGGCGCGCTTGCTGGGTGCTGGATTGGTGATCGCGGTAGAATCAAAGCCGGACCGCGCGGCGCTGGCGAAGAAGGTGGGAGCGGATGTCGTCATTGATCCGACGCAAGGTGATGTGACGGCGCAGATTCTCCAACTCACGCATGGTGAGGGCGTAGATTCGGCCATTGAAGCGCTGGGACATCCAGTCACGTTTGAGAATTGCATCAAAGCCACCAAACCAGGCGGAACGATTTCCAACGTTGGCTATCATGGAGAAGCGGGCAATACGTTATCCATTCCGTTGCCGGAGTTTGGGCTGGGCATGGGCGACAAGCAGATTCGTACCGCGCTCTGTCCGGGCGGACGCGAACGGATCGTGCGCCTGCTCCGCCTGTTGGAAGCGGGCCGCGTGGACCCGACCCCATTGACGACGCATCGCTTCCCCTTTTCGCAAGTCGAACGGGCGTTTCAGATGATGGTGACCAAGGAAGACAACATCGTCAAACCGCTGATTACGTTCTGATGAGGTGGGACGGTCACAATCGGTACTCGCATGATGATCCCCCTCACCTTGCTCTTTCTGCTCTTCGCTCAGCCGGGCAATGGCATGAAGTTAAGGAAAATTTTGTCGTGGGAGAAACCACCTCCACGCCACCTCTCGCCGGGGGTTGAACCCCCGGTCCACTACCACCGAACCATGCATCTCTTGCCACTCTTGCTGTGCGGTTGGCTCTTCCTCACCTCAGCGTATGCCGCTGACAATGTGACTGTCGGCGTGACACTGTTCGAGGAAAAGAACTTCATGGCCGCCCAACAGTTCTTCACGACGTTCGTGCAAGAGCAACCCACCAACGCGGTCGGCGCATTTTATTTAGGGCGAATCTCCTTCGCGCAAGAACAATTTGAACAGGCGATTGAATGGCTCGACAAGGCGGTGTTGCTCGATGGACGCAACGCGGACTATCACTTGTGGTTAGGGCGCGCGTGTGGGTACCAGGCGCAACGCGCGAGTCTCCTTTGGCAGCTCCCGCTCGCGCGCCGCGTGCGCCGACACTTTGAGCGCGCGGTGGAGTTGAACCCCGACCTTATTCCCGCTCGCGCGGATTTGGCGGAGTATTACATGAAAGCGCCGTGGTTTCTTGGCGGCAGTACCGAGAAGGCGGAAGCGCAGGCGCATGAAGTGTCCCGCCGCGATTTAGAAGAGGGCTTGCGGATTTGGCGGATGATCGCCGCCGAAGAGGGAATCGACTACTATACGTCCGGCAAGAAGATCGCTCTGCCGCCCGCGGCGGAAAGGAAATAATCGCGTATGCAAATCAGCCACCGACAGATCGAAACGAATGGGATCCGCATGCATGTGGCCGAAGCTGGCAGCGGCTTTCCCGTGTTACTATGTCACGGCTTTCCCGAGCTGTGGTATTCCTGGCGACACCAGATGAAAGCGTTGGCGGAGGCCGGGTTCCACGTCATTGCCCCCGATCAACGGGGCTATGGCGATACCGACGCCCCCCAGGCGATTGACGCCTATACGATTCATCATCTGGTGGGCGACCTCACGGGCCTCTTGGATGCCCTCGACATCGAGAAAGCGGTGATCGTGGGGCATGACTGGGGTGGCTTTGTCGTGTGGCAGATGGCGATGCTGGCCCCGCATCGCGTGGCGGGCGTCGTCGGAGTGAACACTCCGTTCTTTCCACGCTTTCCCATGCGTCCGCTTGCGATGATGCGCGCGACCGCGCAAGACAATTTCCACTACATTCTCTATTTCCAAGAGCCGGGCGTCGCGGAGAGTGAACTCGAACGCGATGTGCCACGGTCGCTACGTGGATTCTATCAACCGCCCAATCGCGAACTCATGGAGCTTTTGCGCAACGTGCCAATGGGAGTGTTTGGCCCGGCTGGGGGCGGCCTTCTGGACCGACTGCCAGATGCCCCTCATGGCGAGTTTCTCAGCGCGGAAGATTTCGCGGTCTTTGTCGCGGGTTTTCAGAAATCGGGCTTTCGCGGGGGACTCAACTGGTACCGCAACTTTGATCGCAACTGGGAACTGACCGCGTATCTGCACAATGCCAAGGTGCTTCAGCCCGCACTGATGGTGACCGCGGAACTGGACATTGTCTTACGCCCAGAAATGGCGGTGGGGATGGAAGCGTGGGTCCCGAATCTGCGACGAACCGTCTTGATCGAAGGGTCCGGGCATTGGACCCAACAAGAGAAACCCGCGGCGGTAAATGCGGCGTTGCTGGAATTCTTGCGGGAGTTTCAGGGATGATCCGCGCGCTTCACTTCCCTCGAAACTTCGGTGTGCGTTTCTCGGTCATGGCCGTGATGCCTTCCTTAGCGTCTTCCGTTGTCCAGGTGAACGCTTGATACTCGGATTCGATGTCAATAGCCGCCTCCAGCATGTCGGCGTCCCCTTTATACAACGCGCGTTTGGCGAGACGCACGGCGATGGGGGCATTGCCAGCGATTTCTCGCGCTAGGGTCATGGCTTCCGCGACGACCTGCTCTTGCGGCACGACGCGGTTGACCAGACCCATCGCGAACGCTTCTTCCCCAGAGTACAGCCGTCCCGTGAAGATCACCTCGCAGGCTTTGGCCATGCCGACAATACGTGGCGTCGTGTAGGTTCCAGCCATGCCGGGATGAATCCCTAAGCGCACGAAATTGAGCCCCATGCGGGCGTTCGCCGCGGCGACACGCATGTCGCAGGCCAGCGCGACACAGAAGCCCGCGCCAACGGCGGGGCCGTTGATGGCGGCGATGGTGGGAATTTCAAGTTGGCGTAAAGTCAGAAACCGTTTGTAGAAAGTTTTTGGCGGTTCCGTATTGGCCCCAGCGGTCCGACTTTGCAGATTGCCTTTCGCGCCACCAGCGCAGAACGCACGTCCCGCGCCAGTCAGGATCAAGACCCGCGCGTCTTGGTCCTCTTTGAGGACCCGCACAAGATCCGTTACTTCATCTCCCATCTCTGGACTCATGGCATTGAGGTTTTCCGGATGGTTGAGCGTGAGCGTGACAATTCCTTCTTGCCGATCAACGAGAATGTGTTCGTAGCTGTGTGGCATCCCGGGTTTCCTTTTTGAAAGCGACTATTTCACCACCGACTCTTCGGTGACCGACGGTTTCGGCTCTTCGATAGGCTTCCGGACACGGCGAACCGGCGCGTTGATGACGACTTCCGCGGGGTTTTGGTGATGTTGGAAGTCGACTTTGACGCGATCCACATCAATGGCGATATGCCGGCTGATGGCTTCGAGAATATCCTTGCGGAGCGCTTCCATCTGCTCGGTGGAGAGGCCCAAGCGGTCATAAGCCAAGACAATCTGGAGCCGTCCCTTGGCCTCGTCTTTACTTCCTTTTGCCCCGAAAAATCGCTGTACGAGCGTATCCCATGACATGGTGTTATCTCCCAAAGAACAGTTTCCCCAGTCGGTGCATGAGCCCACCGTTCCCGTTCAGTTCAGGAATCGGAACGTCCTCGCCAAGCATACGACGGACGATCCGGTCATACGCCTTTCCCGATCGTGAGTGTTCGTTCAAGACCACCGGCGTCCCGCGGTTCCCAGCGATGATCACCTCTTCATCATCAGGCACGAGCCCCAACAGCCGGATGGCGAGAATGTCGAGAACATCTTGTTGATCGAGCATCTCTCCACGTTTAACCATACCCATGTCCATGCGGTTAATGATGAGCTGGGGATCTCCCAAGGACTGTTGGAGCAAGCCAATCACCCGGTCGGCATCGCGCACCGGCGACACGTCGGGAGTCGTGATGACGATCGCTTCATCCGCTCCGGCCACGGCGTTGCGAAATCCTTGTTCAATACCGGCTGGGCAGTCAATGAGGACGAAATCAAAATCCTCCTTGAGTTGCGCCACGAGGTCCTTCATTTGTTCAGGCGTCACGGATTCTTTTTGATCGATTTGTGACGCGGGGAGCATCGATAAATGGGGAAACCGCTTGTCCTTCACTAACGCTTGTCGCAACTGACAGCGGCCTCGGATGACATCGACAAGGTGGTAGACGATCCGGTTCTCCAACCCCATGATAATATCGAGGTTGCGCAAACCGATATCGGCGTCGACCAGGGCGACTTTGCGGTCATGCTTGGCGAGCCCCAGTCCGATATTCGCGGTCGTGGTGGTTTTCCCGACGCCTCCCTTACCCGAGGTAATCACAATAGCGCGTCCACTCATGGCGTTGGGCCTCCTATAGCTTCCCTACATAGGGTTCAATCACAATCCGTTCCTCTTTGACGCGCGCCACTTCCGGACGCGCGACGCGCCGATGAGTTTGTCCTTCGTCGGCCCGCGCGATGAACGGCCCGATGCGCAACTGCAGCGGCATCAAATTCAGCGCAATCACAATAGCTTCCCGATTATCCGGGTATCCCGCATAGACCATCCCTCGAAGGGTCCCAAAGATAATAGCGTCTCTGCCCGCGATAACCTCCGCCCCCTGATTCACATCTCCGACCAACATCACATCGCCTTCGAAGACTTCACTCTGGCCGGATCGGAGACTCCGCCGCAGATACAACGCCGTCCTCCGACTATTATTGACGACTTCTTCGATCGCGGGTGCGGTGGGTTTCTCCTGCCCAGGGAGTGACAAACTGTCGCGGACGGTCAGTCCTTCCTTGTGGAGCAGGTCACGACTGGTCGTGGTGGCGGCAACGGCATACCGCAAGAGTAACCCTTCCCGATGGAGAATCTCTTTCAATTCCCGCCATTCTTCTTTCTTCAGGGTGCGGTCACCAAAATGCAGCACTACGGGTGAGTCGCGGAAGAATCCCTTGGCGCGCGCCAATTCTTCTTCCACCGCATGGAGAATATCCAGGAACGGCGACTGGTCGTCGAACAAGAAAGTTGGTCCGGATTTGAGTCCCTTAATTGTAAAGATGTCCACACCCCACCCACGCGACGCGGCAGTACTACA
>JANMSE010000449.1:0-4526 GCA_031389045.1 Deltaproteobacteria bacterium
CGGCCAGGAGCTGACGGACGTGTTGAGGGTCAGTCACTTCTTTGCCGTCCTTCTGCATGGTTGCGCTTCCTGACTTCACTAACGTCGATAATGCTTCCAGAAGGGCAGGGCGGTCACGGCTTCCGTCTAAGAGTTGGAACAGATGTTGGGCCAGCGCTCCTTCCAACTTGACGCATCCGTGGCAGAGGTTGGTGACCATTGGGCCGTGTTGTACTTGTAGGCGTGCCACTGGACTCGCCACTGGCCGTTCACTGAGTGTCGTGGCAAAGTGTGGGGCATGGACATGTAACTCAACGAGATTCTTTCCGTAGGCTTGGAGGAGCATGTCACCGAGAACATGTCGATCTTGTTCATCGACGGTTGCCGTCTGGAGCGGTTCTCTCCGCAGCATCGTGCGAGCCTGAGCAAGCAGCTCGTTAAAGTGCAGGGCACGAGGCCACGCCTCGCCAAGACAAAGCATTGCCGCTTTCACCAAGGGGTGATTGGTGGCTAACGCTTGCCCTTTGATACTGCGAAATTCCACCACTGTTGTCGGAGACTGCATGTCAGGATTATCCGAGACTGGCCGAGCTGAAGAGGCGACGGAAAAACCGCCCATATTTTCTGGTTTGAGGGAGCGATCCAGTTGCCGTTCGACATGACAGAGCAGGGTCTGACGAAATTTTCGACATTTGAGGAAGTCGGCGTATTGCTCTTTCAGAACGAGTTGCGTACTCGCCATCTGGCGCAGCGTCTCCACCATCGCTGGCGGAAACATGTGGTCCTGCATCTCGAAGAAATCGGCTTCCGCGAGATACTGGAGTCCATGCTGGGCGGCCTGCTCGACGAATTGGTGGAAGTAGAGCGGCGTGTTGGTCTCGGCGAGGTCATCGTGAAACACATAGCCCTCATCACCTGAAGTGATCCGTTTGAGTTCGGTTCTGAGGATGTCGCCGTAGGCGTCAGCTTCGGGCTGGGCATCCGCCAAGAACTTGAGCAAGGTGCGGGATTGGGTGATCTGTTGCGTTGCGTCGGCGAGATGCCGCACGTGGAAGCGCATCATGCCGCGCACCATCTGCCGGAGATGACCGCCAGGGTAAGCGTTGTAACTGACGTAGGCGACGCCGTTGGGTGTCAGGTTTTCTCGACAAATCGCGAGGACCTTTTCCTGGACCGCTGGAGGAACCCAGGAATAGAGGCCGTGCGCGATGATGTAATCGAATTGCCCGAAGTCAGGAGTGACCTGCATCACATCAAGGGCGTACAAGGTGATGTTCTTGAGCCTCAACGCCGCGATCATCTCCTGCCCGTTTGCAACTGGGCGGGCGGCGAGATCAATCCCGACGAACTCACTTGCTGGCAGCCCGTAGGCCATTGGGATGAGATTCGATCCATCGCCACAGCCGAGTTCCAAGACTCGACACTTCGTCACTGGCGTGGGCTTCATGCCAAAGAGGGTTGCGAGCGTGGCGAGCCGATCAGGATGCGTTTGTGAGAAGGCGTAGCTTGAATACAACACGTCATCATACGCAGTCGCCGTCATATCTGACATCGTTCCTCCGGTCTCGTTCGTGTTAGGCAACGAGCAAAGCCTTCGTGCCAATCTCGGCGAGTTTTTCTTCCAGCTCTGCCGCGATTGTTTGTCGAGCGATTTCGGGGTCAGTGATCGGTTCACCGCCCTCCTGCATGGTGAGGTTTCCTATCTCGACCAGCTTAGAGAGGTCAGCGAGGAGCGCCGCGCGATCGCGGCTGCCGTCCAGCAGTTGGAGCAGATGTCGCTCAATATCTCCTTCAACTGCTATGTCTTCATGACGGAGGTTCATCACCTTTTTCTCTTTACGAGCCTGCACGCGTGCCAGGGGGTTCGCAATCGGGCGCTCGCTTGGTTGTGAGACAAAACGAGGCGACCAGACATGAAACTCGACGGCGGTGCCGGCATACGCACGCAAGAGCGAGGCCGCGAGCACGCGGGCATCGTGGAGCCGCTCTTTTTCCTCCGTGCTTGTGACACGGCCACTCAACGCGCGAGCCTCCGTGAGAAGGTCGCGAAAATGAACCGCGTATGGCCATGCTTTGCTGAGCGTTAGGAGCGCGGCCTTCATCAGCGGATGCTCGGTTTTGATGGACCTTCCCTCCGTCCCCAGAAAAACCGCTGGGGTATGGGAAACGCAATCGACTGGAGTAGTTTCCGGGCGCAACTGAGAAGAGACGGAAAAGCGCTGCACGCTTCCCATTCCGGGCTCCTCATCAAGTTTCGTCTCGGCGTGGCACAGTAACGTCTGCCGAAAGCGTCGGCCTTTCAAGAAATCCATGTACTGTTCCTGGGCGATTCGATGACTGCTAATCTGTTTGAGCACCGCGACCGCCTTGGGTGGGCAGACGCCGAGTTGAATTTCCACGAAGTCAGCCTCGGAAAGATATTGGAGACCGTGTCGCGCGGCATGCTCGGTGAATTGATGGAAATAGACGGGAGTGTTCACCTCTCCCAAGTCGTCGTGAAAGAAGGCATGGTCTGAACGCACGAGAATGTTTTCGAGTTCTTTTTGGAGACTTGTCCGATACTGCTCGTTGCCCATCCCGGTTTCGACCACAAATTGTATCAACGCGCGGCTTTCCTCGATTTGCTGCCGTGGGTCGGACAAGTCGCGCACGTGGTACATCATCATGTTGCGCAGCATGTCGCGCAGATGACAGCCTGGATAGGTATTGTAGCTCACATACGCGACGCCGTGCTCGGCGAGATTGTCCTTGCAGACGGTGAGGATGTGGTCGCGCACGGCTGGCGGTACCCAGGAATAGATCCCGTGGACGATGATGAAATCGAACTGGCCAAAATCTCGGCCAATATCCATGATGTCGTACTGCTGGAGCGTGATGTTCTTCAGGCCGAGTTCGTGGACAATCGCCTGCCCTTTGTTGATCCCCGCCGCGGCAAGGTCAACGCCAACGCAGGTTGCTTCTGGCAATTCCAAGGCGATGCCAATGAGATTCATGCCATCGCCACATCCCAACTCCAGCACGCGACAATGGGGGACCTCCGCCGGTGCCATCCCGAACAGCGTCGCCAGTGTCGCGAGCCGATCAGGATGTGCTTGTGTCAGCGCAAAGCCGGGGTACACGAGCGTGTCGTAGGGATTGGCGGGTGCGTCTGGCATTGTTCCTCGCTGAGTTTCCGGGGAAAAATAAGGGAATCATAAGAGAGCCCCGATTACATTCCACGTGCTGGTCCTAATCCGAACCGCGGACGGTCAAAGCCCCGCGTCACATGCCACGCGAATGTGGCATAACTAGAAGGATTATGCAGTGCGTTATCCGCGCTCTGAGTGTCGTACCGTCCATCAAATTCACTAATGTGAGTTGTGGCGTCGTTTCCGCTCAAATTGTCCGTCAAATGTATTGCCTCATGAACCAGGATTGCGACTCGTGAACGTGGCCCAATGGCTTTCCCGTCAGCGGTGTCGAAGTCTTTGTATAACGGGGCGAAAAATATTTTCTGTGTGCCAAAAGAACCGCTCGCCGGAGATCCAGCTTTTACTGATGGTCCGTTCTCGAAGACAAAGGCGCTATTATTGAAGACATTCGCCACGGCTTGGTAGTTTTTCCTGATAAGCGCAAGGTCAGCTTTGGTTAACGCACGAGTTGTTCCGATAGTGACTTGAAAGTTTAGGTGAAAGTGAGTTTGCAAGGCATTCCACCTTGGAGTCCCAAGACTCAACGAGGCCCCGGATTCGAGGATACTTATGTCCTTTTCGATCTCCCTCAGGGCATTGAGGGCGTTTCTGACCAGTCCCTCCGCCGTAGGTTTGTCCACCGTCGCGAGATCTTTTGCGACGAGGCGACTTTGACTGTCCGCCATGTCTCTGTCGAGCCTGTCAATCGTCATCCTACCGACGATATCGTCGGCGGCGGTTTGGTAACTAAAATTAATGATGGACTTGGACCTTTTGTACGCAAGGACCGCCGCCGCTGTCGATGGTCCATACGTTTTCGCCGCTAATTCGCTAGGCTCGATTCTGAGCGTAGGATCAATCCTAATGAGGGCAGTATGGATTTTTTCCACATGGGCACCAACGAAATTTTTCTTCGTTGAAATATGGGCCGTGTTGTCCACTAGGCACGCTTCGAGCTTCGGGTCGCCCTTAAATAGTTCGGATCGTAACCCCATAATACGCCTCCTCGTGTTGAGTGTATGAGTCCCTCGCTAGGCTGAGTAAGTAGCGCATCCCCCGCCGCTCGCGATAGCTATGTCGGAACAAGATGGTTTATCTGTTTCGAGTATTGCCTCAAGGTGTAGCCAGCGTGATGCAGACCTTCGCGAATCCGCTGGATCAAGGCTGGGGTAGGGAGAAAAAGAGGGAGCATCCATCGGGTCTCACTCGCGCAATTGCCGATGGGGTACGTTTTTTGTCACGAGGGCGTGTCCTTCACGGACACTTTTTGTTTCATGCGCGAGACAAACTCCTGATGTTCAGGAGTGGCTAAGCCCTCTCCGAGCACGCTGAACACAGTAGCCAGATCACCCTGCGTCATCGCCGTACCATCAAGCC
>JANMSE010000456.1:0-4691 GCA_031389045.1 Deltaproteobacteria bacterium
CCATACAACGAGCCCTGGCCCTCCATGACTCCCTCCACTGGAACCACATAGTCCTGGGCTATATCTCTCTCTACCAACAGCAGTATGACCAAGCCCTGGCGGAGATGAAGCGGGCCGTGGCCCTCGATCCCAACGATGCGGGGAGCTATGCGGCTCTGGCAGAGGTGCTGAGCTGTATGGGTAGAACGGAGGACGCTTTAGAGGCCGCAGCACAAGCGCTGCGCCTGAAGCCCTTTGTTGCGGACGAACACTTACACGGCGTCGGCACCGCCTATGCGGTGGCCGGGCACTACGAGGAGGCGGTTGCTCCTTTGCAGCGCTATCTCAGCCGCTATCCCAATATTCTGCCTGCTCACCTGATGCTGGCAGCGGTCTACAGCGAGCTGGGCCAAGCCGCCGAGGCGCGGGCTGAGGCCGCCGAAGTGCTGCGGCTCAATCCCAAGTTCTCACTGGAAGTTCACAAGCAGAGAATGCCCATCAAAGACCCTGCGACCTTGGAGCGGCATATTGCCGCGTTGCGCAAGGCGGGGCTCAAGTGAATTGTGAATTGTGAATTGTGAATGGGAAAATAGACTGAAGGCTTGAGGCGAAAGGCTGAAGGGGGAGGAAATAAAGAATGAGGCCGCCCGCTCGTTCAGAAAGAACGTAGGCCGGAATAAGCGGAGCGTTTCCGGCCTGTACGCTCGCGCCGGGAACGGCCTACGGCCTTATCCCGGCCTACGGAAAGGGGTGTCTCCTCGCTCCAATGAAAACCGCTGTAGTCTGCTGGTCCCTTTTGGAAAAATTAAAAATGGCGACCCCGATGACCTTTCCTTGCTCATCAACTCTCTCAAAAACATCATCTCCCAGATCGCGCATGTAGCCTTTGGCGTCGAAGATGGCGATATACGCGTCGTCCGTGTCAAACTCCCCCTTCGCCTCTTACAAATCCTGCGTCTCACACCCTCGGCCATTGTCTGGGCGATGGCCTGAGACAGCGAAGTTCGCTACAACGTGCACGACCACACTGGCAGAGAGAGCCTGCCATAAAGAGGGGGAGCCGCCATGAAATGCAAGAGAACCATACCACGCCATACCGTAACCGCATTGGCCATAGTGGCCATGTTGCTGACCGCGAGTGCCGGAAAGGCCGCTGGCCCAGTCGACACGGGCTGGACGACGTACAATGGAACGGTCAACGGTCAGCGCTATTCACCGCTTGATCAGATCAATACACAGAACGTGGCCGCGCTCGCCGAAGTCTGCCGTCTCCAGGTCGATGACTCTGGAACATTCCAGGCCGGGCTCATCCAAATTGACGGCACGCTGTATTTCACGACCGCGCGGGACACCCTGGCGGTGGACGCGACGAACTGCACGATCCGCTGGCGCAATGTGTACAAGCCCGAACAGGAAGAGGTCTACCAGGTCAATCGCGGGGTCGCCTTCGCGAACGGACGATTGTTCCGTGGCACACCCGATGGACGACTGCTGGCGATTGACGCGACGACCGGAAAGACACTGTGGAAGCAACAAGTGGGCGATCCCGCGCAGGGAGAATTCTTCAGCGCCGTACCCGCGATTTGGCAAGGGCTCCTGATTACCGGCGCGGCGGGCAGTGACTGGGGCGTCCGTGGGCGAGTCATGGCCTACGAACAAGAGAGTGGACGCGAAGTGTGGCGGTTCTACACCATTCCGCGCGGCAAGGAGACCGGTGCCGAGACCTGGAAAGACCGAGCCAGCGCGCGCTACGGCGGCGGGGGGAGCTGGACGACCTATACGCTCGACATGGCGAGTGGCGAGGTCTTCGTGCCCGTCGGGAATCCCGCGCCTGACTTCGCACCCAGCCATCGGCCAGGCGACAATCTGTTCACCGACAGTATGGTGGTGCTCGACGCACGCACGGGCACGCTCAAGTGGTGGCATCAGATGCTCACGAACGATGGCCTTGATCTTGATGTCGCGGCCGCGCCAGTGCTGTACTGGAACAGTAAAGGTCGCCCGATGGTCGCGATTGGCAGCAAGGATGGGTATCTCTACGGCGTCGACCGGGAAACCCAGAAGCGGGTGTTCAAGACCCCGGTGACCACGATCCAGATGCCGGATCGGGCGCCGACCACCACGGGTGTCCATAGCTGCCCAGGACCGCTGGGTGGGGTCGAATGGAATGGACCAGCGTACGATCAACTGACCAAACAGATTGTGGTCGGCTCCGTCGACTGGTGCGCGGTCTTCACGTCCGACGAGGTCGAGTTCCGGCCTGGTCAAATGCTGTTCGCTGGGGGGTATACCCTGGACGACACCAAAAGCGGCTGGGTCCGGGCGGTGAATCCGGATTCTGGCGTTTTGCGCTGGGAGTATCATGCGGACACGCCCGTGGTCGCGGGGATCACTCCAACCGCGGGTGGTGTGACATTCACCGGCGACATGGGAGGCAATTTCCTCGTCTTTGACTCCGCCTCTGGCAAAGTGCTGCTCAAGACAGCGACCGGCGGCGCACTCGCGGGGGGTGTGATCACGTATGCCCTTGGCGGTACTCAGTACGTGGCGCTCACTTCCGGCAACGTGTCCTCACGGTTATCCTTCGGTGAAGGTGGCAAGCCGGCGGTCGTTCTCTACGCCCTGCCGGAACACGCCAAGTCGGTGGCCCCGGCCCCACGGGCCGCTACGGCACCCGTGTCAACCGTGACCACCGCGGTGGCCACCGCGGCACTCACCTCCCCGGACGTGGGGCGCGGCAAGGAGCTGTTCGGGAAGAACTGCGCGGCGTGCCATGGAAACAGTGGCGAGGGTGGCTCCGGCCCGGCCCTGCAAGGCATACGCACGCGGCTTGATGTCGCGGCCACGATCAACTGGATCGAGAACCCCTCGGCAAAGATGCCCCGCCTCTACCCCTCTCCGCTTGATGCGCAGGCGGTCGTGGATGTGGCGGCTTACGTCCAAGGGTTCTAAGGAGTCGCGGCAATGACGCGAGGGGTCGGTCGGTTAGATGTAGGGAGGCCACACGGCTCGAAGTCGATAGCCGTCGGGACGGTCGACACCATCAACGATATCGAGAGCCTGAATACCATTGCTCCCGAATGGGAGGCTCTCCACCGCAAGGACCCAGTGGCCACTGTGTTCACCTCATCCGCTTGGCTGCGAGGCCGACTGTCGGCCCTCACCGATCCCTGGTGTGTGCTGGTGGCACGTCCGGGAGCCGGGGAACCGCTTGTCGGGCTGCTGCCTCTGCGCTTCCTGCCCTCCTCGCCAGCGGAGCGGATATCCTGGGCGACAGAGCCGGTCTTTTCCGTGGCCGGTCAGAAGGTCCGGGGCTTGGGAATGGCGGGTAGCCCTTTGGCCGACTATACCGGATTCGTCTGCGCAGCCGGTTACGAAGACCTGGTCCTCACCGCCTTTGCTCACCACATTCAGAACTCCCTGGAATGGCGGTACCTCGAAATCAACGATGCGCTTGACCCCCGCTTGGAGGCCTTTCTCGTCCACTTTCCTGAGCCACGATTCCGCATTGAGCGCCATCCCCCCACTCCGTGCCCATTCCTCGAGCTCACCGACAGTTGGGAGACCTACCTCGGCACCCGACCGCGTCCACGGATGCGCAGAGAGATCCGCCATGATCTGCGAGCGCTGGAGCGCCTTCCCGGCCTGCGGCGGACCAGTGTCGCGGATGACAGCGAGTTGCAAATCTCGACCCTGCTCGCCCTCTGGCAAGGGCGCTGGGGAAAGCTCCCGGAACCACAGTTGGCCCAGTACCGCTCGATTTTTCGCGCGTGCCTCGAGTCCGGGTGCCTGTGGGTGGATATCCTCTGGGATCGCGACACCCCCATCACCGGACTGCTGGCCTTTCTGGATCGTCAGCGGCGCAGCTTCTGCTTCTACATCACCGGGTTCGACGAACGCTACGCCGCGCTCTCGCCCGGTACCGTGATCGTCGCCCATGCCATCCGTGAGGCTATTCGCGGCAGCTACCGAGTCTTCGACTTCCTGCGTGGCGACGAACCTTACAAGTTCGCTCTCGGCGCGGAGGTGCGACACGCGGCAAACGTGATGATTCTGCGCGAGACCGCGCACGAACCACAGGGGTCTTCTTGATGGCGGAGCGTATCGACATCGCCATGTGCATGAATCGGGTGCAGTTCATCGGGGCCCTGGCCGCGATCAATTCCATCGTGCGCCACACCGCACACCCCCGGCATATCTCCTTCCACTTCGTCGTGGCCGTGGGAGAGTCCGCCAAGCTCTTGGCAGCGCTCCGCGCGTCCTTTCCGCATCCTGAGTTCCGTTATGAGATCAAGGAGTTTGGCCCGACCCCGCTGCTCGCGGACTACATCCGTGCGGGGCAGGTCTTCACCTATGCCACCGCCGAGTCGCAGGTGATGAACTTCGCGCGGTTTTACTTGCCGCGAATCTACCCCAGCCTGGGCAAGATCATCTATTTGGATGCCGACTTAGTCGTGCGAGCTGACATTGCGGAGCTCCTGCACCTGGGTAGCCTGGGGGAGCATGTGCTCGCCGCCGTCTCTGACGGGACTTTTGACTCCTGGGACGAATACCTCACAAAGGATTCCACAAACCTGCGTCACATCGCGTCTGACCAACCGACTTTCAACGCGGGCGTCTTCGTCACCGACCTGAGCCAGTGGCCGGAGCACGCAGTCCTGGAGAAGCTGGAAGGCTGGATCAAGCGCCACCGGCTGGCCTTGGAAGATTTC
>JANMSE010000541.1:0-2034 GCA_031389045.1 Deltaproteobacteria bacterium
GACCACAGCGATAGTGATTTCCCCGACCCACATATCGCACACATTCACCAATACTTTGAACAACGAGAGCGGCATCTGCCAATCACCTGACGCCGACCGGTCCCGGGCGATGTTTCCGAGCTGGGTAATCTTGTCGGAATCCAGCTGTGCTAAAACTTCCGGCACAGCCAGCTGCTCGGAAAAGTAGGCGGCGGTGATCTCACCGATCGTGAAGTCGTTGATTAAGTCGTCTAGGCGGGCAACTTGTTCAGCCATGGCTGCGTCCTCCGGAAAATCGCACTGTGGCCTGTTCGGAAAAGTCTTCCTTATCCCAAAAAATCCAAAATCGCTTGTTGCCGACCCGCACGCTCAAGTCTAATTCGCCAGAAATCGCGGCATAACTTTTAGGTGCGCGTACAACAAACTGTAGCGGATACGAACCCTCGATGGCAGAGGCTTTAGTGCGCTGAAACAGCCAGTGTGCCTTAGCGCCGGATAGAAACGTGCGCAAAAACAATTCTTTCTTCTCGACTTCCTGTTCCACACCGACTTCCGGCGAAAAGCAGAAATTCGCGCCTATCTTCGCGGTATTCTTCACAGTCGCAGTATCGACCAGGCACGCGGGCCGCATGGAATGCACGACCGGCGGCGATGCGTGGTCATTATCCAGCTTGACACCGATCTCGGCAGACTCAAAGCGTTCGTCGCCCTGGGGCGCAAAACTGCAGGTCAGGCTAACGAAGAAGTGGTGGTGGGTTTTAGCCAGCTGCTTGTATTCCGCCTGCAGCTGTTGGTCCTCGCCGATCAAGCCTGCGTCGAGTTCGAGCACAACGGGTTCGGTCAAGGCGACTTTGCCTTCGAGAGAGGCTGGGGCGGACTTTCTGGCGGCACGCTCGGCCAGACGGAATTCATGTATGGGGCCGGGAATAGGCTCGATCTTGATCATATGTCATCCCTCCAACGGCGCCGCTGTTCATACTGCGACGCTTCAATGTCCTCAGTTTCATTCATGGGTACTCCGGCAGTTTGAAGCAACCGACAATCGACTGAGAGAGGCGGAAACTGGCACTATCGAGACTGCCGACTGAGCATCGTCGGCGCGAAGAGTTACTGCACAAAGAGGATCCCTGTTGCCGCGTATGCGTCATAAAGTAATTGCCGCGAACTTCTGATATGAGCCTCCTGATTCTTGAGACCTGAGATAGCTTCGGGCAGTACTCACATCTCGGAGTAAGAAGGGTGGCTTATATGTCTAAATGCCTAACGCCCACCGTCTCGGGACGCCACCCAGACGAGTCCCTTCACGTTCAGCAGAAACCGCAACCGGGTGGCGGTCACGAGCACGGGATGGTTAGGCCCTCCTGAGAGGGCTTCTCACCCGCACCTCTCGCCTTGCCTCCTTCCCTTTGGCTCTGTTTCCCCCCTCCGCGCTGCTGTCCGTGGCCGACCTTTCGCTTCCGCCGGGGCGCTTCGACCTTTGCTCCCCTCCTGCGTTCGCTTCCCGCTTGGCCCTGCGACTTATAGCTCCGCCCTTTGCGGTCTCACGGGCAACCGTCGCCTAGCCCGGCACGAGGAGGGCTCCGGTGATACTCCTCCCAGGGCCGACAGCAGCGCCGCCTCGCCCTGCCGCCTTTTGCGCTTGCATTCTGAACGGCATTGTCCCTTTGCCCGACGGCCATCTCTGCCGCTGGAGCGTCGCGGCTAAGTTGTGGCACGGGGCTTGTTTGCGCACTCTCTCTTATAAAGGCGTAACAATGGACTGAACATATTGTTCACTTGGACTGAACACCCCTCCTTTCGCTCCTGTCCCCGCGTGTCGCGGTTGGCCAGTAGAGATGTGCTCGCCTCCAGACTCGGCTACGCCATAACTACCTAGTGCTCTGTCACACTTCTAATTTAGGGTGAGGGTGTCTCGACACTCCCGTTTTACTTGATGAAATCGCAGGGGCTACCCTAATTCTTAAGTGTGACAGAGCACTAGTGAGTTTCCCCACGCCCACGTTTGGGGGCTGCGGCTGGGGTGATGAAAATAGGCAAAAAGGCGGAGGAATTCTC
>JANMSE010000622.1:0-3832 GCA_031389045.1 Deltaproteobacteria bacterium
CCGCGTGTTCGAGGAGGTAGCCTACATCGCCTACTATCTGCACTGGCCGTATGACCAGATTATGGCCCTGGAACATCGCGAGCGACGACAGTGGGTGGCAGAGGTCGCCAAGCTGAATAAACGGATCACCGAGAGTTAGGACCGGGGACGAAAGCCATTATGACAACACTAGGAATCAACGCCGCGTTTAGCGCCGGGACCAGCCTCTTAGGCATCCGCAATGACCCTTACCAAGCCTGCAATTTTTTCGTCGAAATTGAAGGACTGATTGTTGGCGGGTTTACCGAGGTCACTGGCCTTCAGCTTGAGGTCGAAGTCGAGTCATACCGTGAAGGCGGCGTCAACGGCTACATCCATCAGCTTCCGGGTCCAGCCCGCTACCCCACTAATCTCGTGCTCAAGCATGGCCTGACCGATATCGAGACGCTGTGGGGTTGGCAGGAAGATGTCGCCAAGGGGATCATCAAGCGCAAAAGTGGCACGATCTATCTCTTGGATCAACGCCGGTTGCCCGCGACCTGGTGGGATTTTTATGATGCCTATCCGGTCCGGTGGCTAGGGCCAGAATTGCGCGCGGACAGCAATACGGTAGCAGTGGAAACGCTGGAGTTAGTCCATCGCGGCATTTCCAAGCCAAAGTTGAGCACGGTCGTCGCGGCCTTGCGTGGCCTAGCCGCCGCCGCCGAAGACGTGGGGCTGGTGAAATAAGACGCACGCGCCGCCGTCCGGCGGAGGTGTCCGACACTGGGTAACACTGAGTCAATTATGGAAAGCGAACAACAACCAGCGTACTCCTCGCCGCTCGCGGAGCGGTTATGGCACCGACACGTGCTAACTGCGGGGGTGATCCCCAAACAGCGCTCCCTCGCGGTGACGCACGACCACTGGCCATCCCCAGGTGAGCGATTGCCGCTCCTTGGCGAAATCCAACGCCGCTGGCGCGTCGCGGCTGGCGCGTGGCTTCCCATCGAATCGCTGCCTGCTGCTTCTGTTAGTGATTTCCCGGAGTACGTGCCGGAAACGAACGCCAGTCTTCTTCGTCCGTTTGCTGCCCCACTACGCGAGGCTATGCGCGTCTCCCACGCTGGCGACCAGACTCATGCTGACCATCCAGCCGCGCGAGTTGAACCGCTTCCTCGGATGGAGGGCGCGCAACAAGACCCGGTATCTTCACCACGAACACCTGCTTCTCCGCCGATGGTTGTGGTCGGTGTGGGTATCCGTCAACGCTCCGCCGTGACCAGTCCCGGTCCTGTGGTCCAGCGAAAAATGGCACCGCCTCTCGTTCACGCCCCGCGAACGGTAACTGCTCCGTCCACGACGCTTGCACCCGAGCCCGCGCTCTTGTCCACGCCAGGCCCTTCTCTTCGCGTTATCCCCGCGATGCCTGTGCCCGTGGAGCGAGGGCTCCGTCCGCCGCTTATGCCCATGCTTCCGCGACCGCAGGACACGCACCGAGAAAATGTGTGGGATCGGGGGATCTCTTCCGTACCTTCTCGTACCGAGGACCAAGTTGGGCAAGTCGAGCAAGTGGGGCATGCAATGCCTCGCGGATTGTCGCGCACGCGCACCACTATCATTCCGCAGCGCCTTCATGTACCGGCAGCGGTGGCGATAGGGCTTGCACGTCCCTTTCGTCGTGTCGTGAGGAACGAACAGACAACCTTGAGTCCCGTTCTCGCGCAGGCTCCTCGTACTCGTGACGATGCACCAACCCCGCGCCTCCGCTCGCCGGGGACTGAACTCCCCGGCTACCCTCAAACACCCCGCTGGGGCGTGTCGATCAGCCCTAGCGGGGCTGTTGAGGGTAGCCGGGGGTTTCAACCCCCGGTCCGTGGCGCGCGCAATGACTCGGGGTTTCACTTAATGCCATTGCCCGTGGCGCGGACCACTGTGCGACACGAGACAACCGCAGCGGTCCCGACTCCGCGTACTCCAGCACCGGTCGCCGCGCGCTCACCGGTTGAGGCGGTCGCGCTTCCCACTCTGACCGCATCCTCCCCGGACCCGCAGGTCGATGTTGGTCAACTCGCCGAGCACGTCTACACGATCTTAGTGCAACGACTGACACGAGAAAAACACCGACGAGGATAGTAACCAATGGCCTTGGAAAAAGCGTATCTCGCGATTGATGGGGGCGAGCAGATCCCCGTGCTGTTTAACCCTAATCAATACAGCCTCGACCGCAGCAATCAGATTGCTGAACTCGGTATCCCCGGTGCCGCGGCTCCGGTGCTCCAGTACGTGCATGGCAACACCGGGACGCTGAGCATG
Organism: Deltaproteobacteria bacterium; assembly: GCA_031389045.1. Lineage (GTDB taxonomy): Bacteria > Desulfobacterota > Binatia > Bin18 > Bin18 > JABFSC01. Next base: position 2,275 of record JANMSE010000622.1, read on the forward strand.
GACCTGTTCTTTGACACCTACGAACAACAAAGCGATGTGCGTCGTTATACCGATAAAGTCTATGGTCTCTTGGGCATCAAGCGCGATACGCACGCCCCCCCGCTGCTGACCTTTACCTGGGGGAACTTTCACTTTCGCTGCGTGCTGGAGCGGGTGAGTGGACGCTTCACCGTCTTCCTCGCCGATGGTACCCCCGTGCGTGCAACCCTCAGTGTCTCCTTGAAGGAATATGTCGATCTGGAGGACGCGTCGCGCGGGAACCCGCTGGAATCCGCGGACCATGACAAAACGCACTCGGTCAAGCGCGGAGATTCACTCAGTAGTCTCGCCGCCGCCGAGTATGGTGACCCGGCGCAGTGGCGCACGATTGCCGCGGCTAATGGTATTGATAACCCCCGACTCCTGACACCGGGGACAGTGTTGAAACTCCCACCCTTACAGTAACAGCGGCACGAGCACATGGCTGATAGCACCTTCGCCCCGGCTTTTACTGTCGAGATCAATGGCACGCGTCTGTCAGCCGACCTCGCCCGCTATATCGTCGATCTCTCCATTGTCAATGAACGGAACTCGTTGGACTCGCTGACCATGACCCTCGCCAACCCCTACCCTCAGATGCGCTGGACGCATAGCGACGATGCGTCGATGTTCAAGGAGGACAACGCGATCAAGGTGCGCGTCGGCTATGTCGATCAACAACAGCCGCTCTTTGATGGGAAGATCACCATCGTCAGTCCCAACTTTCCAGAGAGTGGACTGCCGACGGTTGGCATCAGTGGGGCCTCGTGGTTGGAGACGCTGCGCCGCAATATCCACACGCGGACGTTCCTCGATATGACCGACAAGCAAATTGCCGAAAAGATCATCGGTGACGCCGGGCTCCAAGCTGCCGTGGAAGAGACGACCACCAAGAACCCCTACCTGATCCAACGGAACCAGAGTGATTGGAAATTTCTCGTCGGTCGGGCGCGCCTCATCAATTTCGAGATTTTTGGGGATGGGAAGACCGTGAAGTTCCAGCCTGTCAAAGATACCCAAGGGAAGGTAGCCACATTTGTTTGGGGGCGGACCCTCAAGAGCTTCAACCCTAGTGTGAGCCGTGTGGAGGAGGTCAGTACCGTGGTCGTGCGCGGCTACGACCCGAGCGCGAAGAAAGAGATTGAAGCGCGTGCCGGTGCGGCGGCTATTGGTGGTAGCGCAACAGGGAAAGAAGAAATCTACGCCTCGTCTGCTATCACTACGCAGGAAGAAGCCGATCAGCTTGCGCAGGCCCTCTACAATGAACGGGCGCTGGCGGCAATGACTGGAACCGGGGCCGTGGTTGGGACGACGACCTTACGAGCCGGGCGCGTCATCGAGCTGACCGGCCTGGGGCCGCGCTTTAGTGGGTCGTACTACATTACCCAGGCCACCCACACCATCAACAGCGGCGGCTACCAGACGACGTTTGCCGTGAGCCGGAAAGAGGAGGAGTAATGACCCAGAGCTTACTCGATCTGTTCCAACCGACCCAGGAAACCGAGGGAGATCGCATCTATGGCGTGGTGGTTGGCATTGT
>JANMSE010000634.1:0-3393 GCA_031389045.1 Deltaproteobacteria bacterium
CCCCGTTGATCTGTAGTCCGCTTGGCTTGTTCGACTGCTGCCCAACGACGGACGGAGCGGCGGCGGTGATTATCTGTCGTGCGGACCTGGCGAAGTCCTTCCGACCCGATTCGCTGTTGGTGAAAGGTGTCGGTCTCGCTGTCACTTCAGGTGAGCCCTATCTGAAGCCTGGCTTCGCCTACACCGGATTCCCCGCCACGGCCCAGGCCGCGCACTCGGCCTACGAGCAAGCCGGGATGACTGTGAAGGATATTGATCTCGTCGAGTGCCACGACTGCTTCACGATCACCGAAATTCTGAACATTGAAGACCTCGGACTAGCGAAAAAAGGGGAAGGCTGGCGTTACGTCGAAGAAGGACGCGCAGCGATTGGTGGTGAGATTCCAGTCAATCCTTCTGGTGGTCTGAAGTCCTTTGGTCATCCGATTGGCGCGACCGGCATCCGTATGATCTACGAAGTCTCGCAACATCTATGGAACAAAGCCGGTGCGCGGCAAGTGAAGAATGCGCAAGTCGGGCTCGCGCACAACTTGGGCGGTCCGGGGTCGGTTGGTTGTGTAACAGTCATCGCGAATAGGTAGGACTCTACTTTCCGTTCTCGGTTTGACGGCGGTATTGACAAGGGGCGTAAGCCCCTTGTTTGGTTTGGGGCAATGGCAGAACTCAGGACAAGATGATAGGCGAGATCAATAGTGGACTGATTCCAGATATGCGTTGAACTGGCGGCCTTTGCGAGGGAAGAAAGGCTTGACATAATGAACGGGACTCGTGGATATTACGGGGAGGTTTTTTTGCTTGGTGGGAAAATCTCAATATTGGGATATCCTGCCAGGGCGATGGCAATAAAATCACACGTTGTGCCTTTCTCAAGTAGGAGGCCGGTGCATGGAAGCGAAGTTCTGGAAGATCGCAGCTAGCCTTGGCATTCCTGGTCTTGCGCTCGCGGTCTTCTACAAGCTCTACGACAAGTTCGATTGGCCTTTGGCCTCTATTCCGCCTGACAAGATGTTCATTCTTGTCATCATTTTTATGGTCATCATCGCAGTGATCGTTGTCATTGCGCTAGTCATATACCGGCCAAGAGGGGGTGGCGAACAAATTGTCCACAAATATGATCGTCTAAAGGAGGGGTTGTCGTCGCCAGAGCAAAACGTCTCGCTCATTCAGGAAATCGCAAATTCAACAGATACCAACAAGGAAAAGTACCTTCAAGAATTCATGGATTTCAAAGATATCAGCTTTGTTGAGCTGACGGCAACAAAGCTGGCACTTGAAGAACTTCGGAAGTTAAGGAAAGTATCTGGCCTCTTTGAAACTGTAAGGCAGCAAGAGCGTGCAAACCTTTCAAAAGTGGCTGGCGCAACTGGTGACCAGCTTCTTGACGTAGCGATTGTTGGTCTTAAGTATTGGCGTTTCATGAATCGAAGAGATCACCCGCAATTCTCAGAGGTTGAGACGGCTATTGCCAATTCGCTGTCGTTCAAGAATCCAGAGCAAATCGTTGAAACACTCAAGAAGATTCAAGTTGATGCATAACAATTGCTTGCGAGCGTAGCGTTAGACAGCGCGCGCATTTCATCGTAAAAAAGGTCGCATGCTGACCATCCATCCCATGCGAATTCCTGGCGCATGGCGTCAAGGCTACGTGCTGGATTACCATACAATTCGCAGCGAATTCCTCGGGCACGATGAGTTCGGAAGTCCCCTGTTCGACACCAAACGAACAGAAGTGGGCGAGCTTCTCTATCAGCTCAAGTATAGACGGAACCTGGAAGCTCTGGATGCGCTGGTCAAGGCCGCTACCAAGTTTGTCAAGAGTTGGCAGGTTACGCTTGACGCCATCGTTCCTGTTCCCCCAACCAAAGTTCGCCGATTCCAACCTGTCTTCGCAGTCGCCGCTCGTCTTGCTAACGCCCTCGGAGTACCGTTCCTCCAAGATTTCGTGCGTAATGTGAAGAACACTAAAGAACTCAAGAATGTCTTTGAGTACAATGAACGAATCACCCTGCTAGAGAACGCCTACCGGGTGCATAATCAATCTCTTCGCGGCAAGACCGTGCTCTTGTTTGATGATCTCTACCGCTCTGGTGCTACGCTCAACGCGGTGACTCGGGTACTCTACGAACAGGCCCAGTGTGCTCAGGTCCATGCGTTTGCACTTACCCGCACGAGGACGACTTCATGACGACAGTTTTCATTGGCGGCTCGCGCAGCCTCACCCGCTTGAATGACGCTATTCGGACGAGAGCAGACAATATCATGCGTCAGCAGTTCACCGTTCTCATTGGTGATGCCACTGGGGCCGATACGGCCATGCAAAGTTATTTCGCGGCCAAAGACTACGCGCATGTCGTCATCTATTGCATGGGAGACCGTTGTCGGAACAACGTAGGCGATTGGCCGACTCGGCGGATATTCGCGGCCCGTCCAAAGAAGGATTTTGCCTACTACGCCACAAAGGATGAAGCCATGGCGCGGGCCGCCTCCTATGGTCTCATGCTCTGGGATGGCAAGAGTAAAGGCACTCTGAACAACGTCCTGAACTTGTTACGACAGCAAAAGAAAGTGTTGGTGTATTTTTCACCAGACCAATGTTTCTCTACGCTGAAAGCAGTTGAAGAGCTGGGAGTTCTCCTTCGCAAGTGCCATAGCGACGACCAGCAAAAGTTCGACAAAGAGTGTACGCTCCCCATCCCTGTCGAATCAGCAGAGCCACCGTTGGACCTTTTTTCGGTCCGTCGGGTATCGTCCTGACTGACCTCTAGCAACACGAAACAGGAGGCCAGGTCTGACAATCACACGGAGAATAAAGCCCTGGACGTGAGGCGGCACCAGGGGCTTTCCTTGCGCCTCGCGCTTCCTTGCCGAGGCACGCCAGATATACCGCACGCGGGCAGAGATTGCGGTTGTGCCCAACATCCGACTATAGGACTCCTAAATGAAATGTGGATTGAGATATCATCCCCGATTGGCGGAGAGACGCCCCAGCGGGGCGTCTCTACAAAGAAATCCGCGGCCTGCGGCACAAATGAATTAGGAAACCTATATCCCGGCGATCAATCGCCGGGCTCCAGCACAACGCCCCATGAATGGGGCTTCTCAGCAGCCGGATTTATCCGGCGCCTTCGCGTAGCGCGGGCAGTGATGCCCACGCGGAACAGCGCATTCGTGCCCGCGTGCAGTACATCTGGCCATTAACGAAGAAACGTTGGTCAACCTCGTTGAAGACTCGATTGGGCAGTCGCTGCTCGCCAACCGCGAAAATGAGCTTCACTCCACCACCTCCCGTCCCGTGCCGCCACCTCTTCCTCGGCAAACTTGACAGTCCTCCCACGCACCGCTAATGCTCAGCAGCCTATTTCCTTGCTATTCATGGCCATGACATTGAGGAGG
>JANMSE010000574.1:0-4613 GCA_031389045.1 Deltaproteobacteria bacterium
CAACCGGAAACTATAGAGTTGTTCGTGCAAGGCGTGAAATTTATCGGCTAACGCAGCGGTACCGAGCGTGTGCAGATCGGACAAGGTCGTGGCAATCGGCAAATCGTATCCTTGGCGGAAGTAGCGCATGTCAGCATTGTACAAGATCTGCTGCTGATTGCGGGGAATACCTTCGCGTTCGAGCCAGCCCGTCGCTTCATGCCCCAGGTCTTGCAGAATCTTCACGACTTCAGCGGTGGGTAGTTGATCCAGTGTCCGCAGGACCGTCCGTGCGAATTCTTCACGATAGGCACAGCCAACATCTCCAGCCGCACAGAGAATGCCTGGGGCGGGCGGCACGATCACCGGGAACGAGCCGATTAACTTGGCGACGGCATTGGCATGCAGCGGTCCCGCGCCACCAAAGGCAACCAGCGCGAAGTTGCGCGGATCATAGCCACGCTGCACGGACACCAACCGGAGCGCGCCGTACATGTTTTCATTGACAATATCGAGAATGCCTTGCGCCGCACGGTAGACATTTAAGCCGAGTTTCTGGCCGATGCGTTCGACTGCTTCCTTGGCCGTGTCTTCATCCAGCATCATCTCGCCACCCAGCAAACGAGGTGGCAAATGACCAAGGACCACGTTCGCGTCGGTGACCGTCGCTTCTGTGCCGCCTTTACGATAACAGGCCGGTCCCGGAGCAGCTCCGGCACTTTGTGGGCCGACCCGCAATGCCTTGGTAATTTCTGGCACGTGGGCAATCGAGCCGCCACCAGCACCGATACTCCGCACATCAACTGACGGGACTTTAATCGGGAAATAGCCCAGCGTCGTTTCTCGCGAGATGGTTTGATTTCCGTTCTGACACAACGCCACATCGGTTGAGGTCCCGCCCATATCGAGTGTGAGGATATTGGGAAACCCGGCTTTGGTCGCGATAAACAACGCACCCGCCACGCCGCCAGCCGGGCCGGACATGACGGCGTACACGGGGCGTTCTTGCGCCATGCGTAAGGTCATCAGCCCCGCATCCGAGCGCAAAATGTTGACTTCCGCTTTGAGTCCATGCGCCGCAAGCTGATCGGCAAAGCTTTTCATATACAGTGCGACCTTTGGCCGCACGTAGGAATTCATCACTGCCGTGAGAGTCCGCTCATACTCACGGAACTCCGGCAGCACTTCGGCTGAGGCAGTGATCGGTAGAGTGGGAAACAGCTCTTGCGCGATGGCTTTGGCCCGTTTCTCGTGCACCGGATTGGCGTAGGAGTTGATGAACGCAATCGTGATCGCTTCGACGCCGCGTGCCACCAAGTCTTGTAAGTCTTTGCGTAACGCTTCTTCATCAAGCGGTTTGATAATATCGCCGTGGGTGCCGATCCGCTCCTTGGCTTCGCGGGTGTTTTCCAATGCGGCAGGGGGATCAGGTTTGACCATGATGATCCATCCCGCCAAGGGACCTGGAGTCCACGAGCGCGCGAGGTGGAGGATTTGCTTGAATCCTTCAGTCGTAATGAGTCCGACTTTGGCCCCTTTGCCCTCTAAGACGGCGTTGGTGGCAACCGTGGTGCCGTGCATGATGTGAGAAATCTCACCCGGAGAGATACTGGCCAGGCGACAGACTTTGTCGATGCCAACGAGCACGCCGACCGAGGGATCGGCGGGCGTCGAGGGAGTTTTGGCACGGACGAGCCTGCCACTGCCCTCATCAACGAGGAGTAAATCGGTAAATGTTCCGCCAACATCGACGCCAAGTTTGTAGGGCATAGCAGAGGTTTTCTCTCTTTCGGTGAGATGGGTTCAAGCAAAGCAGTGGGATTATGGAGGCTGGGGGGAAGGGCGTCAACGTCTACCGTTTAATCCGCCACTTTAGTTTATCAGGATAATCTAAAGTGGTGCTATGAATTGTCCTTGAAGGATAAGGCGATTGCGTCATTGGAGGGGAGTCCAATTTTTCAATGACTCAATTGGCGGGCGACTGCTGCCGCTGCCGCCAATACTCAATGATGCCCGGCAGGATCGACACAAAAATGATGCCCAGGATCACTAAAGTAAAGTTCTCCTTCACAATGGGCAGATTGCCAAAGACATAGCCAGCGAAGACGCACACGGTGACCCACAGAATGCCGCCGATAATGTTGTAGCTCGCGAACTTACCGTAGGTCATGCTCCCGACTCCGGCGACGAATGGAGCAAACGTGCGCACGATGGGGACGAAGCGCGCGATGATAATCGTCTTGCCACCGTACTTCTCGTAGAACTGATGGGTGCGGTCGAGATACTCTTTCTTGAAAATTCGACTGTCTTCTTGCGCGAAGACTTTCGGCCCCATGAAGTGACCGATGGCATAGTTGACGGCATCGCCGAGTACCGCCGCCACGATCAAAAGGACTAGCAGCCAAGTCATATCCAGCGCGCCACTCGCGGCGAATGTACCAGCCGCGAACAGCAGCGAATCGCCTGGCAGGATAGGGGTGACGACCAATCCGGTTTCACAAAAGATAATGAGAAACAGAATCAGGTAGGTCCATACTCCGTAATCGCGGATGACGGCATTGAGATGGGTATCAAGGTGAAGGAAGAGGTCGATAAAATTTGTGATGAATTCCACGAAAAATCCTTACTGTCTGGAGAAAGGTCCAAGGTCTAACGTCCAAGGTCCAAAGTCTAACGTCTTTCTACTGGCTACTTGTCAGGGCTCACGACATCGTGGAGTCCCTAATGGCCCAGAAGGCTCACGACATCGTGGAGTCGAGCGCGGAGAGGCTTGTTGCTGTTGACCGCCATAGTCATAACGCAGGCGTTATTGTCTGCGGATGAAAAACAAACAAACTGACGAAATTCGGGATCGTGCAGTAGCCTTCCGGCTCCTTGATAAAGGGAAATCTCCCGCGCGCATTCTCCACCAGCTTGGGCACTCTAGTGCGTGGCTCTTCAAATGGAAGCGCCGCTTTGAGCAAGCCGGCTGGGCGGCTCTCGACGCGGCTTCCCGCGCTCCGCACCATTCGCCCCAGCAATACTCGGCGGCCACGGTGGCGTTGGTCGGGCGCATCCGGCGGCGGCTGGAGCAAGCGGGCGTGGGGCTGAGCGGGCCACGGGCCCTTCAGCAGGAACTGCGCCGGCATCGGCTCCGGCCCTTGCCCGCCCTGGCCACGCTCAAACACTGGCTGCGCGTGCAGCGGAGCACGGCGGCCCCTCCGGTTCAAGCCCCCCCTTATTATCTTCGCCCCCGGCCACGGGCGGGCGTCGTCTTTCAGTCCTGTGATTGGATTGCGCGCTATCTGCCGGGCGGGGACAAAGTGTTGGCCTTTCACACGGTGGATTGGCAGAGCTATGCGCTGCACCAAACGCTGCGCACCGATAAGAGTCCCCCCTCGGCTTGTGCCCATCTGCTGGAGAGCTGTGGGCGGATCGGCCTGCCCGACTTTCTGCAACTCGACAATGATGCGGCCTTTACCGGCCTGGGCTTTACGCCCCGGATCTTTGGGCAGTTCGTACGGTTGGCCTTCTATCTGGGCATTGACCTGATCTTCATTCCGCCCGGCGAAGCCGTGCGCAATGGCTTGGTGGAACGCCTCAACGGGTTGTGGGCGCGCAGCTTCTGGGACAAAAATCACTTCGCGTCGCTGCGCGCTGTGCGCCGCAAAAGTCCCCGCTTCCTCCAGTGGTATCAGACCTGGCCCCCGCCCCCGCTGCACGGCCAAACCGTGGCGTAAGCCACGCGCCAGAATCCGCACCTGCGCCTGCGCCGGGAGCAGGGCCGTCAGGTGCCCTCCCCCTTGCCGCTGACTGCGGGGCGCATTCATTTCCTGCGCCGCGTGACCCCACAAGGCACGATTAATATCCTCAAAGAAGACTGGCCCGTGGCGCACCGGTTGGTCGGACAGTATGTCTGGGCCACGCTGGATACGGGCCGCCAAGACTTGCGCATTTATTATCGGCGCAGCGAGCGCGCCCACGCCCGCCTGCTCAAATGCGTGCGCTACCCGATCGCCGACCCCGTCCAGTCGCTCTTGGCCCCCTATCGCCGCCGGGCGCGCAAAATCGCCGTGGCCACACTTTTGTGACGCTGCCCCGCCTTCCCCCCGACACCCTGGCGCTGCCACAGGACAGGCCGAAAGGGGCGGGTGGTGCCACGGATGTCGGTTCCCGGCGGTGCGGCGGTAGCGCTGGACACATGGGCCTTCCAGCTCTGGTCTCGACTTCAACGAGAGAAAACCGTAATTCATACTCCACGATGTCGTGAGCCCTGGCTCAATTAGGAAACACTCCACGATGTCGTGAGCCCTGACAACTACTGACTACTCTCTTCATCATTATGAAAATCACGCTCAACTGGCTGCGCGAGTTTGTCGCCATCGAACTCGCGCTTGATCGTCTCGCCGACCGTCTGGCGCTCGCCGGGTTGGAAATCGATGGCATTCATGAGCAGGGCGCGGAACCGATCACAGTCGCACAAATTGTGCGTATCGATCCACATCCACAGTCTGATCATCTCACCGTCTGTCAGGTAACGACGGGGGGAGAGATGATGCCAGTCGTCTGCGGAGCCAGGAATATGCAGGTGGACGACAAAGTTGCCCTGGCACCAGAAGGCACCACTTTGCCGGGAGGCCAGCAGGTGGAACGGG
>JANMSE010000694.1:0-2481 GCA_031389045.1 Deltaproteobacteria bacterium
CAGTTTTTTACCCCTGCGAGGTCTCGGAGGAGAACAGCCGGCAGGAGTCCTCGGAGCGAAAGGAATAGAGTGGAAAGGCAACCGGAAACCTACCCTCTCACGATCACCCTTCCCGGTTACGACCGCGAGTTACGGTATGAAATCCGGCGTGGGCCGCAAGCGCTGGTGATTACACCGACGTTCAATGTTCGTGACGAGGAAACCCGCTACATCCTCTTCAACTGGTCTCCAAAGAAACGGCTCGCCAAGCCAAAGAAGAGACAGGGTCAATCTCCTGTTCTGCCGACTTTCACAGAGCGCAAAGTAGAAGTCGATTACTTCCTGGACCAGCTTGAGCAACACTCTCCCTTCCCCTTTCCATTGCCTCGCCGAAGACAACAACCATCAGTTCCGCACTGGCCTGACGAGGTAGCCGATATCGTCTTTACCTCCCTTCGCACCTTTGGGTTTGATGCGATACGTCTGAACGCTGCTGATGCTCGGATTGTTCAGCAGCATGACTCTCGGAGCCTCTCTTACGGGTTTCTGGTTTCTTTAAACCGTCTTGGAACACAGATCAGTCAGATCATCCACGATTGGCGGAAAAGAGTCCTAGAGGAAAATGACATCAACAACCGACGTCGCATACAGAAGTATCTCCGCGAGATCGGTAATCTTTTAGTCCCCGACAGTCGCGGAAAAGGCGAGGGCCAAATTATCGTTCCAGCTAGGAAGGTCAAGCGGTATTACTATGAAAAACTTTTCGCTTGTGAACAGGCGAAGGCACTCTTAACAGAAACTGAGAACTTATCGGGGTGCCGCCGATGGCAGGTAAGACTCTCCGCAGTTTGTGACGCATTGAGTATCCCCCTTGATCCCTCCTGGTGGGGCTTTGGCAAACAACCGCAAGTGCTGCGTCAGCTCCACAATGCTAAGGAAAGCGCTATCCTCCTTACTGCACGCCATTTCAGCCCTGCCAAGGAACAAACGATTAGAAATATTCTGTCCCGCTAAGCTAAGTCCCTGTCCCGCCTTCATGTCCAAATACCGGAAATACGGCGTGTTTCCGTGAAACTTCGACCGTAAGAGTTCGCTAGACTCCACTTCGCATCGCGCGTGAGCGCGAGAGTTCGCAGCAGGAGGTAACAGACCGTGGAAAAATTGCTCTCCCCGCAGGAAGCAGCTGACTTACTCGGCGTAAAGACCTGCACCGTCTACACGTGGTCTTACCGCCGACAGATTCCCTCACAGAAAGTTGGGCGCCTGCTCAGGTTTTCGCCGGCAGCATTACAACGCTGGCTGAAAGCACAGGAACGTAAATCGTTCTGAGGTGTGGCGTATGGAAACAGTAAGTGAAGCTCTCGCTGCTCGCTTTCTTGCTCTGCTTGAAGTGCACGTCTCCCAGCTCACCGTTCGTGGACGCAAGGCTACCGGGCTCTGCCCGTTTCACGACGACCGCAAGCCGTCGTTTTCTGCCGATCTTGAAAAACTCGTATGGTATTGTTTTCCCTGTGCGCGTGGCGGTGGTGTGAAAGACCTCGCCCTTGCTTTAGGCGAACCTTGGGGAACAGCCCGCATCAATATATATGAGCGCGCTCGCTTCGCAGTCCAATCCCGGCGACGCGAAGTCACCAATAAAGCGCGGGCGATTCTGTCGCGGCGCAAGGACGAGCGCGATGATTTGCTCTGGGCTGCCTGGAGAGAAGCGAACGAAGCCGCCTTCGTGGCGGCGAACTTCTTAGGTTTCTTTTTTCGTCACCCGAATCGCGCTGTCGAATTTTGGCGGCTCGATAAAGCCGCTGAGGCGGAGTACGCCGACGCGATCTGGCAAAAAATGTTGATCGAACAGCGACATGCTGGGGAGGGGAGTCGTGGCTGAAAACGATAACCAGTATGAATTTGCTGGGACCGATCCTGTGGATATTGACGTGCTCGCGTACCTGGCGAGCCTTCCAGAGGGCGCGGGTTCTCCCGCTCAGCGCGCGGAACATTACGCCGTGCGCAAACCCGCGCTACTCCGACTCTCCAGCGAAGACCCGATACGATTCGATCTTGCGCGCGAAGAAATAGAAAAACGATTAGGGCTCAAGTCGAAGAGTGTTAAGGCCGACATCGCGGAGTCTTTGGACGAAGGAGAAGAAAAGGGCCGTCAGTCACAAGCCACAATAATGGTTGACCTCGCCTCTGATGTTGAACTTTGGCACTCGCCAGATGGTGAGGCGTGGGCGACGCTCTCCGCCGACAATCATATTGAAAATTGGCAACTGAAAACGAAGTCATTTCGTCGGTGGCTCGCGCGGCGCTTTTACCAAAAGATCGGCGGCGCGGCAGGGGGACAGGCGGTTCAAGACGCCTTGGCCGTACTCGAAGGCAAAGCCCTTTTCGGCGGACCGGATCGTGGACGAGGTGGTGGCGGAGGTGGGACGTGAACACAAAAAGTGAAGAGGTGGCAAGTGGATACTGAAAAAAACGAAAGCCCTGAGCGGGGAACTCAGGGCTCGG
>JANMSE010000018.1:0-12348 GCA_031389045.1 Deltaproteobacteria bacterium
GAAGAGCCGCTCCATATCTTCGAGGCTCGACACCGACACGCCCTCACGGCCCACTTCTCCTAGCGAGCGGTCGCTATCCGCGTCGTAGCCCATCAACACCGGCATATCGAACGCGGTGGAGAGTCCGGTTTGTCCTTCAGCGAGGAGGAACTTGAACCGTTGGTTGGTATCTTCGGGTGAACCGAACCCCGCGAATTGCCGCATGGTCCACAGCTTGCCGCGATACATATTGGGGTAGACCCCACGGGTATAGGGATACTCACCGGGCAGACCGATCTCTTGCGCCTGGTCCCGACCATTTTGATCGTCGGGAGTATAAATCGCCTCAATCTCCATGTCGGACAGTGTCGAAAAGCGGGTCGTGCGCTCGTCCGCCTTGGGATACTGTTGCGCTAACCATTCTTGTTTGTTCATTGACTCCTCCCTTGCTCAAAAGAACATAAAACGTAAGGCGTAAAACGTAAGAAAACGTTCCTCGCCTTTTTTACGTTTCATGTTTTACGTTTTATTCTTCATATTCCTTGGAATTTTGCTTTCCTTGAGGCCATCTGTCTACTGCCTTGTGCAATGGATATTCAGCATCAGTCACGCAGCCTGACTTTTAGAGTTCTGGAGAGTTGTTGAAAACAGCTCTTGGTCAAGATTGCGGAGTCGTTGGACCTCCGCCAAAAGCCGGGGAATATCTTGTCGGGCATGGACAATAAAATCTTGATCCGCCGGGGTTGCCCCACTCAACTCAATGTCTTCTCCTCGCGCCTCTCCTTCACCCGTCATAATAAAGCTATCCCCACTCGTATGGTCTCGTCCTTCCACATACGAGCGCCACGGGCCAGAAGTGGCGGCGGTGCACCGCGCACGGATGGCCTCAATATCTTCGTCAGTAAGCGGCACAGGTTCCTCCCCTACACACCAAGGCACTGTCCGGGAGTCCGTTCAAGCTCCATGCTCCAGGCCGAATATCCTCACCGCCCAACAAACTTCGCCTGTCGTTTCTCCAGAAACGCCGTCATCCCTTCCTTCTTGTCTTCCGTCGCGAAGGAGAGCGCGAACGCATCATTCTCGAAACGGCAGCCATTTTCCAGGTCCATATCGGTACCCGCGTTAATCGCCTCCTTGGCTTGCTGGATGGCGAAGGGCGGCTTGGTCGCGAGTTTTCGCGCCAACGCCTTCGCTTCAGTCATCAGGTCCGCCAACGGCACCACTTTGTTCGCGAGCCCGCAACGATACGCGGTCTCGGCATCAATCATATCGCCGCTGTAAATCAGCTCACGCGCGCGCGGTAACCCAATGCGTCGCGCCAACCGCTGCGTGCCACCAAAACCAGGAATGATTCCCAGGTTGATTTCCGGCTGACCAAACTTCGCTTTATCGGCGGCGATAATCAGGTCACACGCCAGCGCGAGTTCGGTCCCGCCACCAAGCGCGAACCCATTCACCGCGGCAATGACAGGGATCGGCAGGTTTTCCAAAGAGCGCATCACGCCCAAGCCATGCGCGGAAAAGGCTTTACCCTCAATCACGCCCATCGTCACCATCGCGGAAATGTCCGCCCCAGCCACGAAAGCCCGATCGCCAGAACCGGTGATGATGAGACAGCGAATCGACGAGTCTTGGCGCACCGCTTCGACACACTCACCAATTTCGCGCACGGTCGCCGGGTTCAGCGCATTCAGACTTTTAGGGCGGTTGACGGTGAGAATCCCGACTGGCCCGTCTTGCTCAAAAATAATGTTCTCATAAGCCATGATTATTCATACTCCGGATGAACGTCGAAACGATGTGTGGTTTCCATGAAGCGAATGGTGCGGGACTTCGAGCGCATGACCACCGAGTGAGTGACCGCGCCCCCGCGAAAGAAGCGCACGCCCTTGAGATAGTCCCCTGAAGTGACCCCGGTCGCGGCGACCATCACACTGCCCTTGACCATCTCCGCTAAGGTGAATTTTTTATGAAAGTCCTCGAGTCCATGCTGGCGCAGTTGACCAGCCTCCTCTTGATTACGCGGACGAAACCGCCCTTGCATATCGCCACCGATGCAGTACAGCGCCGCCGCCGCGAGAATCCCTTGCGCCGCGCCACCGGTACCGACGAGCATGTCAATTCCCGTATCCTCACGCGAGGTCGCCAGCGCCGCCGCGAGGTCGCCGTCACTAATCAGTTTAATCCGCGCGCCCGCCTGGCGAATCTCGGCAATGACTTGCTCATGGCGCGGACGGTCAAGCAGTACGACCGTCAGATTTTCGATGCGCACGCCTTTGGCTTCAGCCAAAGCCGCGAGGTTCTCGCGGATGGGTTTATCGAGGTTAATTACGCCCTTCCCGACCGGACCCACCGCGATTTTTTCCATGTAGACATGTTGGGGGCAGCGCAAGAACCCACCATGTTCAGCAATCGCCACCACCGACATGGCGTTCGGCGCGCCGGTCGCGCAGGTCGTCGCCCCTTCCAACGCATCCAGTGCGATTTCTAGCTCCGGCCCGCGCCCAGTGCCCAGCTCTTCACCGACATACAGGATGGGCACCGAGTCAATCTCGCCTTCACCGATCACCACTCGGCCTTTACACTCAATGTTGGGAAACAGTTTGTGCATCGCCTTGGCGGCCGTTTCGTCCGCGAGGGCTTCGTCGCCACGGCCCATGAACTGCGCCGATTCGAGCGCGGCGGCTTCGGTCACACGGACCACTTCGAGTGCGAGGTTGCGATCCATTCCAGTCCCTTCCTTCGGTTAGGCGGCAATCGCCTCTCCACGAATAAAGCGTTCCATGATGCGCCAGGCTTCGGGCACGACGACTCCCGTACTCTTCGCGCTCTGTTCATTGTACTGCACGGCTTTCGCAGTGCCACGTTTGAGGTCCTCCGAGGAGAGGATCGCGAACGGCACCGGATCATCGGAATGCGTCTTGATCGCCACGGGCGTCGCATGGTCCGGCATGAGCAAGATGCGCCATTCGTCATGGTCGCGCATCCCCGCCAAGATCGTCCCCACCACTTTCTGATCGAAATCCTCAAGCGCTTGCACCTTCTTCTCCGCGGAGCCCATGTGGCCAGCTTCGTCCGGTGCTTCCACATGAAGAAAGAGAAAATCCTTGCGTTTCAGCGATGCCAAGCCATACTCGCCTTTGCCCAGATAGTTGGTATCAAGAAACCCGGTCGCGCCCGGCACCAGAATCACTTCGAGTCCGGCCAACACACCAAGGCCACGCACCAAATCAACGGCGGAGATCACCGACCCGTCAAGACCGAAGCGTTCGTGAATCGTCGGGACGGCGGGACGGCGCCCTTGCCCCCACAGCCAAATAGAGGAAGCCGGTTTATGTCCGTCCGCTTGCCGCTTCTTGTTGACGGGATGGTCGGCCAAAATCGCGCGGGAGCGCTGCATCAGCATCAGCAGCGTTTCGCCGCCCTCGCCCGCGGGCACGCATCCGGCGATCGCTTGGCCGGTGATGTCATGCGGCGGCGTGGTCCGCATCTTCTCCTTGCCACCATGCCACACGAGCAGATGGCGGTAGCTCACACCAGGATAGAATGACAGCTCGGATGTCCCCAGTTCACGATTGATCGTCTGAATCAGCTCAGACGCTTCCGGGCTGGTGATGTGCCCGGCGGAGAAATCATCCATGATCTCCGTGCCGTTGGCATCCGTGCCCAACGTGACCAAGTTACAGCGAAAGGCGATGTCGGTGGGTGCGAGTTCGACTCCCATGCTCGCGGCTTCAATCGGGGACCGCCCCGTGTGATAGCGGCTGGGATCATACCCCAGCAGACTCATGGTCCCGACATCACTCCCTGATGGGTAGCCGGTGGGGATGGTGTGCGTCATGCCCAACAGTCCCAATGAAGCGATACGATCCATGTTGGGCGTGCGGGCATATTCCAAAGGAGTTTTATTGCCCAGTTCCGCCACCGGCCAGTCGGCCATCCCGTCACCTTGGAGCACTATGTATTTCATAAGAGGTTCCCTCTTGGGAGATTGAGTCATCGGGTGATCGGGCCATTTTTTCAATGATTCAATCACTCAATGACCCGATCACTCAATTCTTCAATTCTTCTCCAACGCCCGAAAAATCGCATCCCGGGCTTTCGTATACTCCGCTGGCAGTTCCACGGGTCGATTCGCGTGGCGCGACTTCAAGCCACGCAGTTTCCCCTCGTGATAGCGCCGCTTGAAGTCGGTGAATTTGAGGCCATTCGCCGTGGAAATCACCACCACGCGCTCGTGTGGTCTGACCCACCCTCGTTGTACCAATTTCGCCAGGACCGCCAGCGCCACTCCCGTATGCGGGCAATTGAACAGCCCGGTCTGGTCAGCCAAGGCGGCTGCGTCGGCCAGTTCCTCTTCACTGGCTTGTTCGACGATACTCTCAAACGCGGTCAGCACTTTCACCGCCCGATGAATACTGACCGGGTCGCCAATCTGAATCGCCGACGCCAACGTCTTCTTCGCTTTGATGGGGTGGAACTCTTGATAGTTAGTCAAGAAACTGCGGTACAGCGGGTTCGCGCGCTGGGCCTGGGCACAGACGAGACGAGGCAGTTTCGTGATAATCCCTAGCTCCTGCATCAGCAGGAACCCACGACCAATAGCCGTGATGTTCCCCAAATTGCCGCCGGGCACGACCACTACATCCGGCACCGCCCAATCAAACTGCTGGACAATTTCGATAGAGATGGTTTTTTGTCCCTCAATCCGCAAGCTGTTCATCGAGTTGGCGAGATAGATATTCTCTTTCGTGCATAATTCGCGCACCACCCGCATGCAGCCGTCAAAGTCGGTATCTAGTGACAGCGTCAACGCACCGTTGGCCATGGGTTGGATAAGCTGCGCGGTCGATACTTTGTTGCGCGGCAGAATCACAATCGCCGGAATCCCCGCGGCGGCGCAGTACGCGGCCAGGGCAGCGGAGGTATCTCCGGTTGACGCGCACGCGACTGCGGGAATTCTGGTCCCTTCGGCAATCATTTGCTTCACCATCGACACCAGCACGGTCATACCCAAGTCCTTGAAGGAGCCAGTATGCGAGATCCCACATTGTTTCACCCACAATTCATTGAGGCCAACTTGCTTGCCGAGCCGCTCCGCCCAAAAGAGGTTCGAGCTGCCTTCGTACATGGAGACGACGTTGGCATTGTCCACCGCCGGGCAAACCATCTCTTTCTTGCCCCACACGCCACTGCCGTATGGATAGGTCGTCCGACAATAGCGATCATCGAACAGCCGCTTCCATTCTTCTGGCGAGCGCGTCCGCAGCGCAGCGGTATCATGGTGGACATCCAACAAACTGCCACACTTTGGGCAATAATAGGTGATCTGGTTGAGAGGAATCTCGCCACCACAGCCCGCCGCGCAGGCGAACCATGCGCGAAATGGAGAGGCCGGGGGTGTGGTGTCCATGGGCTGTGAAAGAGGCATCGTCGCCATCGTCTGCGCCTTCTGATTGGAGGTTGAGGATCGTGGCTCAATTAGCCAAAGTTTTCTTCGATACGAATCGAGACCGACTTCCCCTGCACGATGGGAAGTTGATCGACCAAGGTGAGCGCGGCTTTCAGCTTCCGTTCACTCGCCAGATGGGTGCGCATGACCAACGGCACCGTCACATCGCCTTCACTGCGATCACGTTGGATCATCGCCGCGATACTGATGTCATGTTCACCAAGAATGCCCGCGATTTTCGCCAGCACACCGGGTCGATCCACCGCCATGAAGCGTAAATAATACTCACTCTGGAGATCGGCGATGGGACGCAACGGCGCGACCCGCAGGTCTTTCCAGGACAGTCCCAATGCTGGCACCCGCACGCCACGCACCCCGACCGGATTCCGTGCCATCTCGATCGCATCGGCGAGGACGGACATCGCCGTCGGCATCCCCCCTGCCCCGCGACCAAAGTATAACGACGACCCCAACGCTTCCCCTTGCACGAAGATCGCATTGTAAGCCCCACCGACCTCGGCGAGGAGACTGCGGAGCGGAATCATCGTCGGATGCACGCGCACATCAATGCCATCGGCTTCATCCTTGGCGATGGCGAGCAGCTTGATCGCATAGCCAAATTCGCGCGCGAAGAGAATGTCGCTCTGGCTCACATGGCGAATGCCCTCGGTATAAACCGCCGCGAATGGGACCCGCACGCCAAAAGCCAACATTGAGAGCAGCGTCAGCTTGTGGGCCGCATCAATCCCATCAACATCGAAACTCGGATCGGCTTCCGCTAACCCTTGGGCCTGCGCCGCGGCCAAGACCGTCTCGAACTCTTGGCCTTCGTCACTCATCTTGGTGAGAATGTAATTACAGGTGCCGTTGACGATGCCAAAGAGCGCGCGGTTACGATCCGCCGCCAGTCCTTCACGCAAAGTACGGATAATCGGAATGCCACCAGCGACCGCGGCCTCGAAACAAATCGGCACGCCAGTTTTTTCAGCGGCGGCGAAAATCTCTTCGCCATGCAACGCGAGCAAGGCTTTATTCGCCGTCACTACCGGTTTGCCACGAGTAAGCGCTTCGAGCACCAATGCACGGGCAGGCTCAATCCCACCGATCAACTCAATCACCACATCAACATCTGGGTCTCGCACGATCGCGAAGGGATCAGTTCCAGTGCGAGCAGCACCAAGGTCTGGATGGGGTTTGGTGTGAAGACTCCGACTCGCAACCGCGGTCAATCGCAACCCACGGCCAGTCTTGCGCGTGATCGCGTCGGCATTCTGGGTCAAGAGTTGGACAACACTGCTCCCCACCGTGCCGAGGCCGATCAATCCGAGTCGCAATTCGCCCGCCGCCATGCTCACCCCACACTCGCTTTGATGATGAGATTCTCTTCTGGGTCAGCGACGCCACCAAACACTTTGCGAATGCCCCGCACGGCTTGGCGGGTGCGGTGTTCATTCTCGATCAGCGCGAACCGCACGTAATCATCACCATATTCACCAAAACCGATGCCCGGTGAGACGGAGACCTTGGCTTCGGTCAGCAAGAACTCCGCGAATTTCATCGAGCCCATCGCCCGATACTCTTCGGGAATTTCCGCCCAGACAAACATGGTGCCTTTGGGTTTCGGGATATGCCAACCGGCTCGATCCAACCCGTCAATGAGGACATCGCGGCGGCGACGATAGCGTTGCCGCACGCCCTCCACGTGATCTTGCGGGCCATTGAGCGCATGAATGGCGGCGATTTGGATCGGCTGGAAAATGCCATAGTCGAAATAACTCTTGAGCCGCGAGAGCGCTTGAATCGCCTCGGCGTTGCCGCAGAGAAAGCCCACACGCCAGCCGGGCATGTCGTAGGATTTCGACAAGGTGAAAAACTCAACGCCAATGTCTTTCGCGCCAGGGACCTGGAGAAAACTCGGCGGTTGGTAACCATCAAAATGGAGATCGGCGTAGGCGAAATCATGGACGACGAAGATATTGTGCTCGCGGGCAAAATCGACCACGCGCCGAAAAAAATCGATATCAACAACCGTGGTCGTCGGATTATGCGGGAAGCTCATCAGGAGCACTTTGGGGCGTGGCCAACATTGACGGACGGTCTCTTGCAACGCGGCGAAGAAATCGACGCCTGGCAGCAGCGGCACCACCCGCAGGTCCGCGTTGGCGATCACGATGGAGTATTGATGAATGGGATAGGTTGGGCTTGGACAGATAGCCACATCGCCAGGACCGAGCATGGCCAGGGCCAGATGCGAGAGCCCTTCTTTCGAGCCGATGGTCACCACGGCTTCGCTTTCCGGGTCGAGCTCGACACCATATCGCCGCTTATACCAATTGCAGATCGCCAGCCGCAGCTTATAAATGCCGCGCGACGTGGAATAGCGATGGTTCTGAGGTTTTTTCGCGGCCTCAATGAGTTTGTCGACGACATGCTGGGGAGACGCATGGTCGGGGTTGCCCATCCCGAAGTCAATAATATCCTCGCCGGCTCGGCGTGCCTCCATTTTCATTTTATCGAGCGTGGCGAACAGGTAAGGAGGCAGTCGTTTAATACGCGGGAATTCCATAAAGTGGGTGTCCGTCAAATCCTATGATTCGTGTGAGAGTGGTGTGGAAAAGCTGAACTAAAACAGTTCGGTAAGGGTATAGTGGATTTCCTAGAGGTGGTCAAACACACCGGGAAGCGTTCAGCCGTCAGCGTTCAGTCGTCAGCCAGACAGGAAAACACGGAATGTTTTGCCCAACTTCGGATACGAGCCACAGCTCCCAGGGTGGACCTTTCCTTGCTTTTGCTGAAAGCTGACGGCTGATGGCTGAACGCTTACGAGCGGAAAACTTACCAACGTCGGATAGGCAAATGAAACAAAAAGCACGGACAATAACCAAGCCGTAGCCCATCAAAAAACAGGCAGTTCCTTTTTTTGCGAGCCGCGACTCGGATTGGCCGTCGCGTCTCACTCAGCGAACGGACGATGTCCATTGGCTGGAAACGCTATAGCTTCAGGGCAGTAATAGCCGGGAGCGACAACGCGGTTGAGTAAGGGGAAGCCCTCGTGTACGGGAGTGTTGGTGCTTTGAGAGTTCCTCGCAGCCTCTCGCGTAAAGATTGTGAGAAAGGGATTCAGGTGAAGATTATCCCAAGCGTGGCACGGAACCTGTCCGTCAGGAGATGGAGAACACAAGGATTCACTTCCTAGTGAACGTCGAGCGCTGCCTTGATGGCTCGGTTCAACTCCTCAACTTTGGCGGTGTCGCAGGCACCCATGAGTCGCTTCAATCGATCGCGCGGCACGGTGAGCATGTTATCGAGGTTCGCCACGCACGGAACAGGCAGCCCCTGTCGTCTGCCGAGACTCACTTCTGTCGGAAGCTGGCGCACCGTGCGGGTGATAAGGGCTACTACGATGCCGCCGATGGTGTGGAGTACGGCGTCGCGGGTGAGGATCACAACGGGTCGAGCACCAGCAGGTGCGGGCAATTCAGCCCACCACACTTCGCCCCTTTTCACGCGTCGTCGGCCTCCCACGCCATCAGGTTCGGCAACTCGCCCACAAGCGCCGTTTGTGTTTCCGCAACATCGTCCGCGTCAATATCGGTGATGGCCGCCGAGACGAGATAGTGCCGAATGGCCTCCTCAGCAAGCGCCCGAACATCTCGGCCTTGCTTCTCCGCGAGACTTCGCAGCTCATCTTCCACGCCGCTAGGTAAGTCGATATTCATACGCGCAGTTTACCCTCCGTAGTCTTCCACCCCTACATCCCCCACACATCAATTGTCTTGCCTCGTACCATCTCTTCTCGGTGAAACAGCTTCGCTTCCCACGCCATGCCCACCGTGCGGTCGAAGATCACTAAATGGCCTTCCTCCGCGCCGCACCGATCAAGATATTCCCACGTCTGCGCCAACCCCGTGGTGAGGGTCTGCTCCAAGGTCTTGTGTAGCAGCTTGAGTTCAATCACCACTTTCTGCATCCCTTGGGGATGCGGCCACACCAGAAACAGGTCCGTGCGCATTCTTCCCAGCCCATATTCTCGCTCAATCCATCCGCCGCCGTTCACGACCCGTTGCAAGAAGGCTTGCAGGAGCAACTGCGGTCCCGCCTCTTTGTACTCAAACCGCTCCACCCAGTGCTCGGAATGTTCGCGGAAGAACTCTTGAAACGCCGTCAGCAGTTTCTTCATGTCCACGCGCCCATCGGGCTGGATGTACCACGCCGACACTTGCGTACTCTCCAGGCTTAACTGCGCGACCCACGTCAGTTCGCGGGGCAGCACCTCCCGATACAACGCATTGGCCACCTCTAATCCCTGTTTCCCGCGCCGGATCAGCCCCAAGTCCACGACATACTGAATGTCGTCCTGGGTGACGTTATTCGGCAATTCAGTGCCCTGTAAGAGTGGGCCGATGACGTTGTGAACCCGGGGCTCCTTTAACTTGTCGGTGAGTTGATCGAGATGCGTCTCGCGGCGCAGGATCAAGTGTTCTTTGGCCGCATTCACTAAATCCAGAGTAAGCGGCTGCTGGCGGTCCCGCCCTTCCTTGCTCCGGAAACAGAGATCATACCCCAGGGCGTTGACCAGCCACGGTTGCCCTTGAGTCAGTTGCCACAACTCCTCCAGCGCTTCAGGCGTAAAGACTTGGGCGGTCTCCTCGGTATGCTGTTGATAGAGGGTATCCATCTCCGCACGTGAGAAGTTTCCTAGCCGTAAGGATTCCGCTTTGACGTTAAAAGCACTCCCTCCCGTGATAATCGCTTTCTCCGCCGAGGAGTGAATGCGATAGTCCCGCACATCGCGCACGCCACATAAAATTACACTCTGCGGGAAATGACTGGGACGTTTGTCATAGCCACCACGTAACTGCCGGAGCACCGCGATCAGTGTATCCCCCACTAACGCGTCGATCTCATCAATCAACATGACCAACGGTTTCGGATCATGCGCTGCCCACTGCGTGAGCATTTCATTCAGCGCCCCATGAGGTCCGCTATTCATCAGTATGTTGGGCCATAAGGTCTCAACAAAATCATCCTTGAGGTAAATGCGTGTTCGTGACCCCAACTCGCTCAGGATCGCCCGCATCGCCCCGGCCACATCTTCACGAGCCGCCTGTGCCGCTTCCACATTGATGTACACACAGCGGTAGTGACCTTGGGTGTTGAGATACTCCATCAGCGCCAGCAGACAGGAGGTTTTGCCGGTTTGCCGTGGCGCATGAAGCACGAAGTATTTTTTCTGCTCAATGAGCGGCAGCACCTCGTCGAGCTTGAGCCGTGTCAGTGGAGAAAGACAGTAATGGTCCTTCTCATTGACCGGCCCAGCAGTGTTAAAGAAACGGGGCATTGTTCACACTCGAGAGGCTCTCAAGATGTCGGTGTTCACTTCAGAGCCCAACGATTTCCCGCCTCATCGCCGCGCGCACCTGATACGGGGTCCCGCCGAGATAGGAAATTCGCATATCCGCGGCGACACTCACCAACATGGCGGCTTCGGTCAGATCGATCTTCGTCCGTTCCATCAACAAATTCGCCATCCCTTCTAACGCCATCCGCGCCGCCGCTTCCATCGTTTCCCCTTCTCCCAGCGTCAGCACTTCATCGCGTGTCACAACCAAAGGGTGCGCGAGTTTGAGTTCACTCGCCACCCCACAGCGCATTGTCACCTCAGCCGCCATTTCCACCGCCGAAGCAGCAGCCTCGCCGTCCCCCATCCGCGCATGCACGTCTTCAATCGTGAGCAACCCGCCCTCGACGAACACGGGCAGATACACGGTGGAACCGGGACCAACTTGAGTATTCGCCAGTTCTCCACCAAACGCACCAGACGCATTGCTTGGCAGCGACCCCTGCGCGGGAGCCAGACCGATCTTTCCGACCATCGGCGCGAACGGCAGCGTGATCGTGTCGCTATAGCGCACCTGATTCCCTTCAATCGGCACGATCTTCTTGCGAAACTCCACTTTGTCCTTGAACATGCCGAATCCAGGAATCGCGATCACATAGCCAAACCCTTGGGTGGGGCGCACGTCAAGAATCTCCACGGTCATCACCTGGCCGGGCTTCACCCCTTCCACATAGACAGGGCCGGTCATCACCGTCAGTTGTTCCATCGGCCACGCCTTCCCGTCGTTCCAGCCGCGAAAACGGTCGTTCGTCTCCATGACGAACACATCTCCAGGACGCACCCGCGCGGCGGGCGGATGGGTGGCATCAAACGTTCGCACAACATGATCCTTACTGATCTTCTGCATGGGAGTCCCTCCTTCTGTAACGCTTTAACGGTTCAGCAAAATTTCAACGCATTGTTGGACAGCGGACTCAGCCTTCGCGCGCAGGACCTCGTCGCTGTTATTACTAATCGGATGTGGAATCACCGCGAAGCGATAGCCGGGATACCCTGAGACCTGCGCCATCGTCTGAGCGGTTTGCATGAAGCGGTCGGTGATAATGGCCGTGGCGGTAATGCCGACTTTCTCGGCGGAGAGGGCATCGTGCAAACTGCACGACGAACAGCTCCCTCAATCACCAACGGCGGAAATCACCGCGTCGCACCCAGCCATCGCGGCGACTACCTCTGGCGCCGCCGGGCGACTCGCATCAGGTTTCTTCAATCGGACAATGTGTTTCACACCATGTTGGGTGCGCAGCAGTGTTTCAACGGTATCAAGAATCTCCCGTACCTTGATCTTGCTGTTGTCCAGCAGTCCGACGGTGCAGTCCGCTAACGATTTCAGGCCGGTCACCACGGTCTGCTCGGTTCGTGCTTCTTCAAAGGTGGGATCAAGAACGCGAATACTCATGGGAACCTCCGGGGAAAAGTAGTCAGTAGTCAGTAGTCAGTAGTCAGTAGTCAGTAGTCAGTAGTCAGTAGTCAGTAGTCAGTAGTCAGTAGTCAGTAGTCAGTAGTCAGTAGTCAGTAG